>JAMCZP010000277.1 GCA_023485185.1 Gammaproteobacteria bacterium | reverse complement strand
ACCACCGGTTTGCGGCGAATAGAGGTAACGTCGTTTACCTCGCCAAAAGCGATCCCCAACCTGCGTGATGCCGCCGATGTAGTGACTGGCCTTCAGCGTCGGGAAGGGGTCGATGTCACAGTGCTAGTACCCAACGTAAAGGGCACCGAACGTGCGCTTGCCTGCCAGGTGGATGAGATCAACTTGGTAATGTCCGCCAGCAATAGCCATGGCTTGGCCAACCTGCGAATGACGCCGGAGCAATCCCTTGAGCAATTCGCGGCAATCCTAGAAGCGACACAAGGAAGCGGCGTGTTTATCAACGCCTCGCTCTCCACCACTTTTGGCTGCCCCTTTGAAGGCGAGGTGCCCGAAGCGCAGGTACTGGAACTCGTTGAAAAGCTTATCGGCCTTGGCATTCAGGGCATCACACTCTGCGACACCACCGGCATGGCCAACCCCTCCCAGGTAAAACACCTGTGTGAAGCCGTGCTTGAGCGCTGGCCAGAAACGCCGTTCACACTGCACTTTCACGACACTCGCGGCATGGGCCTGGCTAACGCACTGGCGGCCTGGCAAGCGGGCATTACCCGCTTTGATGCTTCATTAGGTGGGCTGGGCGGCTGCCCCTTCGCTCCCGGCGCCAGTGGCAATGTATGCACCGAAGATTTAGTACATATGTTTGAGGCCATGGGCGTGGATACCGGGGTAGATTTAGATGCGCTGCTTGAGGTCGCCGCCACCCTCCCCGACCTTATCGGCCACGATGTGCCGGGGCAGGTGGTAAAAGCCGGGAAATCGACGCGGCGTTATGCGATGCCTGAGCGCTAGCCTTACCCAGGCGCTAACTCGGCCCTATCACGTGCTTCACTTCCAAATAAGCGCTTAACCCCCAGGGGCCGAGTTCACGACCAATCCCACTACGCTTGAAGCCGCCCCAGGCGGTTTCGGGTAGCACTAACTGCTCGCTGTTGTACCAAATGCTGCCGGCTTTGAGCTGACGGCCAATGCGCTTGGCCCGCTCTGGGTCGCCGCTAATGACCGTGGCTGCCAAGCCATAGGCACTGTCGTTGGCAAGCTGAATAGCTTCGGCTTCGCTTGCCACACTGCGACCGCAGAGCACCGGGCCAAAAATCTCTTCCTGCCATAGGCGGCTCTCTACCGGTACGTCGCGGTAAAGCGTTGGTGCTAAAAAGTAGCCTTTCTCTGGCAGAGTGCGGTGTTGCACATCCCGCACTGCTGTAAGACCTTCCTGTTCAGCAATGTCCAAATAACGCTGTACCGCATCGCGCTGTTTGGTACTGGTTAGTGGCCCTAAGTCGGTGCCTTCTGCTAGTGGGTCGCCCAGCGTAAGCGCATCCATACGCTCGGCGAGGGCGGCATAGAGTGCTTCCGCTACCTCTTCATGCACCAATAACCGTGAAGTGGCAGAGCATATTTGCCCGGCATTGAAGTAGATACCGGCCATCACCCAGTCGGCGGCTTGGGCAGGGTCGGCGTCTTCCATCACCAAAATCGGTGATTTTCCACCGAGCTCAAGCGATACGCTGGCAGTGCGCGCGGCAGCGGCTTGCATCACTGCTTCGCCGACGCGATTACTACCGGTGAAGGAGATTTTATCCACGCCAGGGTGATTGGTCAGCGGCGCGCCGATGCCCTCACCATCGCCATTTAGAAGGTTCAGCACCCCAGCGGGCAGCTTAATTTCCAGGGCGATCTCGGCCAGCACCTGTTCTGGCAGAGGGGTCACTTCTGAAGGTTTAAGCACCACCGTACAGCCTGCTGCCAATGCGGGCGCCAGTTTCCAGGCACTAGTCACTAGCGGGAAATTCCACGGGGTAATTAGTCCCACGACACCAACGGGGTCGTGATACGTACGCGCCTCAACGCCCTCCATCTCTACGCTGACCAACTCGCCCTGGCGAGCATCCAGCGCCTTGGTCTGTTTCGCGTAGTAGCGGTAGCAGGCAATCGCATCGTCCAGATCAATACCCGCTTCTGCCAGTGGCTTACCATTATTGGTCGCTGACAGGGTAATAAGTTCATCGCGACGCCTTTCCAACCCATCCGCAAGCCCATCCAAAAAGCGTGACCGAGCGGCTCCCCCCAGCGCTTGCCAAGCGGGCTGCGCCTGCTGGGCGGCGTTTACCGCGGCGTCTACATCTGCCGCCTCCCCCGCCGTGACTTGAGCAATGCGCTCTTCGCTAAAAGGGTTCATCACGTCGAGCAGCCGAGTTCCCGAAGAGGCGACCCACTGGTTATTGATAAATTGCTTATTGATAAACTGATTATTAATTAACTGCTCGCTGTGTGACTGCATGGAAATATCCTAGTCAGAAAATGCACACGCACGCTGCCAGGCAGCGGCGTCAATTTCGATCAGTAAAGGCCCGGTGGGTACGCGGTTGGCAAGCGCCTTGGCAAGCTCAGCGGGGCTTTCCACTAGCATGCCAGGGCAGCCGAAACCTTCAGCCAGGGTGAGGAAGTTAGGCGCTTGAATATCTACACCCAAGCGCGCCACGCCATTAGCATCCATATAGCGGCGAATCTCTTCATAGCCTGCGTTGTGCCACAGCACAATCACCACTGGCAGGCGCTCTTCTACCGCCGTGGCTAGTTCAGAAAGCGTAAACATCACCCCACCATCACCCACTAGCGCCACCACGGGTAGATCCGGTCGCGCAAGCTGCGCGCCCAGAGCCGCTGGCAACCCATAGCCCAAAGTGCCGTAACCCGTTGAGGCGTTGAAATAACGCCGTGGCGCTGGCTGACTCACTAAATGATTACCGGCATATACCGGGGCGGTGGAATCGCCCACCAGAATTGCTTCGGGGAGATAGTCGGCCAGGGTTTTATAAAGTGGCACGAAGTCGGCAAACGCAGGATCGTTTAGCAAATTGAGCGCGCTTAACGCCGCGGCAGTTCGTTCAACGCCATTGCGCTGCAAGGGGGCAGTAAAGTGTTCGAGCAGCAGCTCAAGGCTACGCCCAGCGTCGCCGACTAAGCCAAGCGTCGTACGCTGATTGCGCACCAGCTGTTCAGGGTCGAGATCGATCCGAATCAGCGTGCCATTGAGATGAAAGCCGTCATCAAATACCACGTCGTAGTCGGTCTCAGCTAGTTCAGTGCCTACCGCTAAAATCACATCAGCGTTAGCCGCTAGCTCACGCACGGCGGGTAGCGCGGCGTTGGCACCTAAGTCCAGCGGATGTTCGCGGCCTAGCAGCCCTTTGGCGTTGATGGTGGTCACCGTTGGCGCATCAAGCTTTTCTACTAATGCTCGCGCTGCCTCTGGCGCTGAGACGCAGCCACCGCCTAATAGCACCAAGGGCTGCTTCGCAGCCTTCAGTAAGCGTGCAGCCTCGGCAATCCCTTCAGGGTCGGGTGCTGCCCGATATAACGAGGGTGCGTGCCAGCTAGTCGGTACGTTTACCGGTGCATTAAACAGATCGATAGGGATTTCAATATGCACCGGGCCTGGGCGAGCTCCCTTGAAGATGGCAAAAGCGCGGGCCAGCACTTCGGGCAAGGTGTTGGCGTCCAGCAATGTGTGGCTAAAGCGTGCTACGCAACTGATCATCTGCTGCTGGCTGGGCAGTTCGTGCAGCCGTCCTTGACCCAAGCCCAGAGTATCGCGGCGGTTAACGCTGGAGATCACCAGCATGGGAATTGAATCTGCCAGGGCTTGGCCCATGGCGGTGGCGATATTGGTCATTCCCGGCCCAGTGATAATTAGGCAAACACCTGGCTTGCCGCTGGCCCGTGCATAGCCGTCAGCCATAAACCCCGCCCCCTGCTCATGGCGTGGGGTGATATGCTGAACATCGCTGTTTTCAAGCCCTCGGTAGAGCTCCACGGTGTGCACACCTGGAATGCCGAACAGCGCTTGTACACCGTAGGTATCGCGCAGCAGACGGATCAGTAACTCGGCGCAGGTCATGGTCTGTCTATCCTTCATAAATAGCCCCTTAGAAGAAAAACGTATGGGCCATAAAGGCGATGATCGGCAGTGTAATCGCAGTACGCAGTAAGAACACCACCGCCAGCTCCCAGAACTTGATGGGAATCTTCGACTTGAGCAGCAGCGCACCGATTTCCGACATGTAAACCAGCTGCGTCATGGAGAGACAGGCAATGACAAAGCGAGTCAGCTCGCTTTCGATATTGGTCGCCAGCACCGCAGGCAGGAACATATCGGCAAAGCCCACTAGCGTAGCAGGCGCAGCCGCTTGCGCCTCAGGGATACGCAACAGTTCCAGCACCGGAATCATGGGGTAAGAGAGCCAGGTAAACAGCGGGGTAAACTCGGCCAAAATCAGCGCCACAGTGCCGATGGCAAATACCAGCGGTAACAGCGTTAGGAAGATATCAATCACGTTGAGTAGCGCTAAACGGGCTAACTTTCGAGGCCCTGGCGCACTGCCTGCACGGCGGGTGGCCTGCAACAGGCTGTAGCGGAATAGGCCGACATTTTCAGTACGCTCTTCGCTCAACTGACAGCCAACCGGCTCATAGTAGTCATCGGATTTACGCGACAGCGGTGGAATCCGCGAGACGATAACCGCGGCGATTAAGCCTGATACCACCACCGTTAAGTAGAACTGTACAAAGAGGTGGTTAAGGTCAATGAAGTTGATCACTAACAGACTGAAAGCGATGGAGGCGACTGAAAAGTTGGTCGCAATCACCGAAGCTTCACGGCCATTGTAATAGCCTTGTTCGTACTGCTGGGCGGTAATCAGCACGCCTACCGTACCCGATCCCATCCATGAAGCTGTGGCATCGATAGCACTGCGACCCGGCAGATTAAAGATAAACCGGAACGGCTTGCGTACCATGGTGCCGATAAACTCCATAAAACCGAATTCGACCAAAAACGGCAGCAACACTGCAGCAAAGAAGAAAAATGTCAGTAGCACCGGCGCCAAATCATTGAGCATGACACCACCGGTAAATGAAGCGGTGACAAACTCAGGGCCGAACTGAAAAAAGGTCATGATGACAAAAATGGCGCCTAACACGCGCATCGCTATCCAAATTGCGCCCACATCGAACATATCGTGAAAGGGGCCACTTTGTGCCCAGGTCGGTTGGGCTACTTTGACGTATAGCGTCACTACCACCGACAGGCAAAGCACAACCATCGCGATAGCGGGTAGCGCTCCCCCAAGCAGGGTTTGTAAGCCATCTGCCATAATACCCATGCCAATATTAATAGAATCACCGATCTGGAAGGGAACCAAAAACAGCAATACCCCAATGATGGAGGGGATCAAAAATTTCAGTAAGTGTTGACGCGGTATTGGCGCCATTGATGTCGGTTCTTCCGACTTAGCGCTGCTATAAGACATAAGGGTCACCTGTTGGAAGTGGTTATTGGAAGGTGGGCTGGCGGCGTCCATAACGGTGGAAAGCTCTGCTTCCCACCTTAGGTGTTTATCTACTGCGCCTTGTTAGGTCGGCGCTTTTTTATTAGCAAATTCATTACTATGTTTAATTAGTCTCTATCCTTAATTACTGTGCTTAACGCCCGGCAGTACGCAGAGCATTTCGTAAAGCAGCGTGGCGCCCATCAATGCAGTGTTGCCACTGGGGTCATAGGGCGGAGACACCTCTACCAGGTCGCCACCGACAATGTTTAAGCCTGCGGCACCACGCACAATTTCCAATCCCTGAGCAGACGTTAGACCACCCATCTCTACCGTGCCGGTACCGGGGGCAACAGAAGGGTCTAAACCATCAATATCAAAACTGATATAAACCGGAATATCGCCCATCTGCTCGCGAACCTCCTCCATCAGCGGCGATAATGAGCGGTACCAGCACTCTTCAGCGGGCACCACACGAAAGCCCTGATCACGGCACCAGTCGAAATCCTCAGCGGCGTAACCAGTGCCCCTTAGGCCAATCTGCACCACCTTGCCATGGGCTAATAAGCCCTCTTCCTGGGCGCGGCGAAACGGCGTGCCGTGGGCAATGGGCTCGCCGAACATGTGCTCGTTGACATCGGCGTGGGCATCAATATGGATCAATCCCACCGGACCATGCTTTTTAGCCATGGCGCGAAGAATCGGCAGGGTTAGGGTATGTTCGCCGCCAAGCGTTAGGGGGATGCAGTTATGCTTGAGAACGTCATCGTAAAAAGCAGTGATAATGTCGACGCTTTTTGGCAGGTGGAAGGTATTGATCGGTACGTCGCCGATATCGGCCACCTGCAGGCTTTCAAAAGGTGCTGCTCGGGTTGCCATGTTGTAGGGGCGGAGCATACGCGACTCATCGCGAATCTGACGCGGGCCTAGGCGCGTACCGGGGCGATTGGAGGTGCCAATATCCATGGGTATGCCAATAAAGGCAGCGTCTAAACCTTCGGCGGTCTCTTGGGTAGGCAGGCGCATCATGGTGGCGGGGCCTGCAAAGCGCGGCATCGTATTGCCACCCAACGGCTGATTGAAATCCGACATACACATCTCCTCGACCTTGTTTAACTTATTGAATCGTCATACGAGTTGAATCGCCATACGAGCGTCTTTAAAGCCGTGCTTATCTGAAGAGCTATCTGTTAAAAGCTATCTGTTCAGAGCCTGTCTATTCATAGGTAGTGCACAGAGCGTGCCAAGTCGTCGAAACCGCTTAGAACGCGGTTTTTACTAACTTAACGATGCAAAAATGAATTGATCTCAGCGGCTTTCGATTCAATAATGCATCACCGATGCAAAAATGGTTCGGCCAAAGAGCTAGGCCACGAGGGAATTGAATGAGCCAATTAGCATGAGCGAACTAGCATGAGCGAGCCCACATGAGTGAAATAGACAGGCGCGTATTGCAAACCATTGTGGAAACCGCCAACGACCACTTCTTTATCGTCAGTGGCGAGGGACGCGTGTTGGATATCAGCCCTGGCGCCGAAGCGGTATACGGTGTATCCCGAGAAGAGCTGCTCTCCAGCAGCGTTCAACAGTTGCAAACCGCCGGAGTGCTCAAGCCTTCAATCACCCTGGAAGTGATGCGCACCCGCAAGCCTGCCCAACTGATGCAAGTAACGGGCACTGGCCGCCGAGTGATTGCCGAAGCCTACCCCGTATTTGTGGAAGATAAGCTTGAACGTATCATCAGCCGCTCTCGGGACTTAACCGATTTGCAGCTACTACAGGATGAGTATGCGCTGCTGCAAAAACGCTTCAACGAACACCTTAAGCGCAGCCAGGCAGCACCGGATGCCGAAGAGCAAGCGCTGGATGATGCGTTGGATAACTTACAGGTGCGCAGCAGTGTGATGCGCGAAATTGCACTGCTGCTGAAGCGCGTTGCGCCCTCCGATGCCAACGTGCTGATGCTGGGAGAATCGGGGGTGGGTAAAACGGCTTTTGCCAAGCAATTGCACCGCTGGAGCCAACGCTGCGACGGCCCCTTTATAGAAGTTAACTGTGCCACGATTCCAGAAAATCTATTTGAATCTGAGATGTTTGGCTATCAGCCCGGTGCGTTTAGCGGCGCTGCGCGCCAGGGCAAGGCGGGATTATTAGAGCAAGCCGAAGGCGGCACGCTGTTTTTAGATGAGATCGGCGAGCTGCCTCTATTGATGCAAACCAAACTGCTCAAAGTGATTCAAGATGGCAGCCTGACGCGCTTGGGTGACACTCGCCCTCGACGCGTCGATTTCCGTTTAGTGGTGGCCACCAATCAGGATTTAGCCAAGCAGGTAGAAGCCGGGCTGTTTCGTCTAGATTTGTACTATCGACTCAACGTCATTCCGGTGACGCTACCGCCGCTGCGGGATCGCCGTGAAGATATCCCCGTACTAGTGGAAGCCTGCCTGGGACGGCTTAATCAGCGCTATGGTCGACAAAAAATTCTCGATACGCGGGTGTGGTCGACCCTGATGGGCAGCGAGTGGCCAGGCAATGTTCGCGAGCTGGAAAACTGGCTGGAACGGGCTTGGCTTTCCAGCCCCACCGATCAAATCGAAGTGCCTGTCTTTCATTCACACGTGGCGCACAGCTACGCTGAAAGCTTGCCGGGTGTCTCCCCTTCTCTTCCTGCAGCACTAGAACCCCATGAAACCCTTAAGCAGTATCTTGCTCGCCTTGAGTGCGAAACCCTCGCTGAATTGAGCAAAACTTTGCCGAGTACTTACGCTATCGCCGCGCGGCTTGGCATCAGCCAATCCAGTGTAGTGCGAAGGCTGCAGCGCTACGGAATTAAAATCGATAAGTAATTTTTTCGCTTGACATAAGATTGCTATATAAGTGTCATGATAATGCAACACCTTCAACACAAGCTGAACCAATAACAACCAACAGCCGGTGATGTGTGTGCTATGTCAAATCAATCGCGTATCCGCTTGGAACGCGTCACCAAACGTTGGGACGCGTCTACTGCTATCGATGACATCTCCTTCGATGTAACCCCCGGCCAGTTTGTCATTCTGCTAGGGCCGTCAGGCTGTGGAAAATCCACCACGCTGCGCATGATCGCAGGCTTGGAAGAGGCCAGCGATGGGCGCATCTTTATCGGTAAGCGCGACGTCACGCGCCTGCCACCGGGTGATCGGGGGCTAAGCATGGTGTTTCAGTCCTATGCGCTGTTTCCGCATTTAAGCGTTGCTGACAATATCGTGTTTGGCCTGCGCAGCCGCAAGGTGCCCAAGGCAGAACAGCGCGAGCGGCTGGCGAAAGTTGCCGAGCTGGTCGATCTAACCGATTATCTGCACCGCAAACCTGCCCAGCTTTCCGGCGGCCAGCGCCAGCGCGTGGCACTGGCGCGCTCGGTGATCTCCGAACACCCGATCTGCTTAATGGACGAACCGCTTTCCAACCTGGATGCGCGGCTGCGCAGCGATATGCGCCGAGAAATTAAAGCGCTACAAAGCCGCTTGAATATGACCGTGATCTACGTCACCCAC
>JAMCZP010000240.1 GCA_023485185.1 Gammaproteobacteria bacterium | reverse complement strand
AGCGGTATTGACTCGTTATCCCGAAAAGAGAACATCATGTCCCACGCCATTGCCCTACTCAAAAAACTGGTCGCTTTTGACACCACCTCTCGTGCATCCAATTTGGCATTGATTGAGTATGTGGAAGGGTATTTGGCTGAGGTTGGCGTTAGCGCTGAGCGGGTGATGAGCCCCTGTGGCACCAAGGCTAATTTAATCGTGAGGGTCGGCCCAGACGCGCCGGGTGGGGTAATGCTTTCCGGGCATACCGATGTAGTACCGGTGGCGGGCCAACCGTGGTCAAGTGATCCCTTCACCCTGCATGATGGCGGCGATGGACGTTTGTACGGGCGTGGTACCTGCGATATGAAAGGCTTTATCGCCTGCGTACTGGCCATGGTACCTGCATGGTCGAAAGCCCCACTACAGCAGCCGATTTATCTCGGTTTCTCCTACGATGAAGAGATCGGGTGTGTTGGCGCGCCCAGTCTTATTAAGCGCTTTTACGAGCACTACTCTACAACCGCACATGTCATTGTCGGCGAGCCCACTAGCATGCAGCCGGTAGTGGCGCAGAAAGGCGCTACTAACCTGCGCACCACGGTGATTGGTCAGGAAGCCCACAGCAGCCAGGTCAATCAAGGCACCTCAGCGATTCATGTGGCTGCCCGCTTAGTGACCTTTATTGAGGACACCATGGCGGCGTTGGTGGAAGAGGGGCGAGTCGATGAGGCGTTTAACGTACCGCACACCAGCTTGCATGTGGGAAAAATAAAAGGCGGAACGGCGATCAATATCATGGCCAGGGAGTGCCAGTTCGAGTGGGAGATTCGCCACCTGCCCACCGACACCTTTGACGAGATATACGCGCGGTTTGAGGCGTTTTGCGCTCGGCTAACCGCTGAACTGCAGGCTAAAGGCAAGCACGTTGAGATCACCACCGAGCCCCTTAACGTTACCGTGCCGGGGTTAGCGGATCGCGATAACGACAAAGTGCTTCGCTTAGCCAAAGATCATTTGCCTGGCGCTTGTTGTAACCACGCAGTGGCTTACGCCACGGAAGCGGGGCAGTTCCAGGGCCAGGGCTTGCAAACTATTATTCTCGGCCCTGGCAGCATTGCCCAGGCGCACCAGCCCGATGAGTATATTGAAATTGCTCAGCTAAAGGAGTGCGAGGCGTTCCTTACTAAGATGGGTAAAGCGCTGGAACAGCCCGTCTAGCGTTTGTGGTTGCCCAAAAAAATCCCACCCTGTTAAAGGGGTGGGATTTTTTAAACTACCATTTTAGTGCTGAGGATGTTGTTCAAACAGCTCAGCTTTGGCATGGCGCATCACATCTTCGCACGCCTGCTGTTGGGCTAACTGCGTCAGCAGGCGCTGAGTTACTTCGAAGCCCTTGCCTAAGCAAGTATCCACTTCCTGTGGGCTAACTGCTGGCGTCACTCGGTAATCGATTTTTACCGTGCGCCCGCCACCTTCCAGTCGATCCGCAACTCCCCTGAGCCGCCACGCGATTTTCTCTTTCCAAGTTGCTGATTCTTCAGCGCCTTCGTTTACGCTAAACGTGCACTGCCATTCCGGTTTAAATACCTTCATAGGAGAACCTCCAAATTTTTTGGAAAGAATGATCAATCGTGATTCGTACTCCGTCGTCTGAATATGTTGCCCCATCACTATATACCTAACACTGCCTGAATATCGAAACAAAACTGATACACGCCAAGCGACGCGCATAGGTCGAATCGGTTAGGCTAGGCAGGATATAGCGATATGGCTAAGAACTATGACTCATATTACAAAGGTAAGTTGCCCCTGTGGTAGCGAATTAATGTTGAATAATTGCTGTGGCCGTTACCATCAAGGCGCCGACGCGCCAACGCCGGAAGCACTAATGCGCTCGCGATATTCAGCCTTTGTGCTGGGGCTTAGTGACTACCTGTTGGCAACTTGGCACTCCTCCACACGCCCAGCGGTGCTTGCTCCTGACTCCGACACCGCATGGAAGAGGTTGGTCATTGTTAATGCCGAACCAGCGCTAGAGGTGAGTGGTCAGGTGCATTTTCGGGCATTTTTCTATGAACTAGGGCATGGGCGAAAACGCTGGCATGTGTTGGAAGAGGTGTCCCGCTTCGTTAAAGAGCAACAGCGCTGGTGGTATGTGGATGGCACGCCCACGCTTACCCGCTTAAAACCCGGTCGGAACGACCTGTGCTTATGTGGTAGCGGGCGTAAATTAAAGGTATGTTGCGGTGAGTAGTGACATTGTTCAGCCCAGTAAAACCGATTCCCAATGGTATCTTTATTTACTGGAATGCCAGCGCGGTACTTACACCGGGATTACCAATAACCTAGCGAAGCGCTACCAAGCTCACTGTGAAGGCAAAGGGGCACGCTATACTCGTGCGAATCCACCTGTTGGGCTACTAGGCGCCCAGCCGTTTGAAGATCGCGCCGCAGCTAGCCGGGCTGAATACCAGCTAAAGCAACAGACGCCAACCCATAAACGCCTCTGGGCCAAGCAGTGGCCTGTGCAGTTAGATGCCGATTAAGGAGCCGAAATGCTGACGTTTTATTCAGAGGACAGCCGCTTACGCCAAGCGCGCACAGAGCTACATGACGGTGCCTTGGTGACTCCCTTTGAGTGCCCTGAGCGGCTGGATTTAGTGCTTAAGCACCTTCGTCAGTCTGGGCTTGGCGATATCCGTGCGCCCGAGGCTTATGGGTTAGCGCCGGTACTGGCGGTGCACGACCACGACTACGTCACGTTTTTAGCCAACTGCTGGAAAGAGTGGCGAGTGACTGGGCATGAAGGCGAGGCGATTCCCAATATTTGGCCCGCCCGGACTATGCGTAGCGACCGCATTCCGCGTTCTATAAGTGGCCAGCTAGGCTATTACGCCTTGGCGGCAGAAACATCGATTTCAGAAGGCACCTTTGAAGCCGCCATGGCAAGCAAAGATGTGGCGTTAGGCGCGGTGGAACATACGCTGCAGAGCGGTGAACCAAGTTTTGGCCTGTGCCGGCCGCCGGGGCTCCACGCTGCCTATGATCAGTTTGGTGGCTACTGCTTTTTTAATAATGCGGCTGTCGCCGCCCAGCGTGCCCTGGATGCAGGCAAACGCCGGGTCGCGATCCTTGACGTTGATTTCCACCACGGCAACGGCACCCAGCAAATTTTCTACGGCCGTGACGATGTGCTGTTTATCTCCCTACATGGTGATCCCGACGTAACTTTCCCCTATTACTTGGGCTACGCTGATGAGAAGGGGGAAGGTAAAGGTGAGGGGTTTAACGTCAACTATCCGTTGCCACCTGGCACCAGTGTGGCTACTTGGATGACCACCCTTGAACACGCCTTGGCGCAAATTAAAGCCGCCGAGTGCGAGTGTCTGATCGTATCGCTGGGGGTCGATATCTTTGAGGGCGACCCGATAAGCACCTTTACCTTTACCAGCGCAGACTTCACCCTGCTAGGTGAACGCTTAGCTCAGGTAGGCCTACCCAGCGTGTTTCTGATGGAAGGGGGCTATGCGGTAGACGCAATCGGTGTCAATGTAGTCAACGTGTTACAAGGTTTTGAGCAGGCGCTAGACAAAAGTCTGTAACAACCCTAAACAAGTGTAAAGGTTAACCAGTGACAGCGTGCCTTAAATGGGGCAGGCTATGCCCCTTTCAACGGGGCAGGGAGCGCAAGCGTGGCAGTGTATGGTGGAATTCAGGCGCACGAATTGGAACGTTGGCTCAATGCCTTGACCAACGCCGCCTATGATCGTCGCTGTCCGCTGGTAAAAGTACACGGTGGTAATGCCCGTGCGCGTACCGCTCGTCAAGATCTGCTTCACCTGGCACATGGCTTCCGCTGCGGCGAGCGTAGCCGTGAAGAGAGTGCCGTCTCCCTGGGCCGCTGGTGCCAAAGCTACCTTTCTGAAGCCGAATGGTTTGTGCTGGCAGGTATACACCAAGCGCCCTCTCAATCGCAAAGCAAAGAAGCAAGCAAACAAGAAAAGAGCGAAGAGGCAAAAAGGCTTTCCGTGCTTAAGCAACTACGGGTTGGTTAAATGCGCTACTGCGATAATCCGTAACGAAAGCATGCACAATCAAAAAAGCTCCCGTCGGGGCTTTTTTTTATGCTCCTTTAGTAGAGCAGAGGCCTTTTTGAAGACAGAAGAATTAGCCTACGCTAAAGAATTATAGATTGACAAAAGTTTAGCAAGATACGTAGTTTGAAATGATCAATGCATACGACTAATGGTTTAGGAAGCTCTGAACGGTAAGCGCTAAGACTAAAAAATGCTGTTCACGAGTAGGGAGCATGGCACCTTGTGACGACTATACCTGCACTATCGGTTCGCTCATTGAGCGTTAATTTTGGTTCCAACCAAGTGGTTAAGAACCTGAGCTTTGATGTTTATCCAGGTAAAACAACGGCGATTGTTGGCGAATCTGGCTCGGGGAAGTCGGTAACTTCCCTCGCCATCATGCGCTTGGTGGAGTACATGAATGCCGAGATTACTAGTGGCACGATACTGTTCCAACGAGACGCCAGTGGCTCTCAACCACTAGAACTAACTCAGCTCACTGACAAAGCGATGCGCAGAATACGTGGCAAGGAAATTGCCATGATCTTCCAGGAACCGATGACCTCGCTTAATCCTGTTTACACCATCGGCGACCAGATTACCGAAGTGTTGGTATTGCATGAAAAACGCTCAAAAGAAGCTGCCCGCGTTGAAGCAGTAAAACTATTAAAGCTGGTGCGTCTAGCCGATGCCGAAGCGCTGTTAAAGCGCTATCCCCATCAGTTGTCAGGTGGTATGCGTCAGCGGGTAATGATCGCCATGGCGCTGGCTTGCCGTCCCAAGGTATTAGTGGCTGATGAACCGACGACGGCGCTGGATGTAACGATTCAAGCGCAAATTCTCACCATCATGCGCGACCTCCAGCAAGAACTTGGCATGGCGGTCATTTTCATCACTCATGACATGGGCGTGGTAGCGGAGATGGCCGACCAAGTGGTGGTCATGCGCAATGGCGAAAAGGTCGAGGAGGCCTCGGTAGAGGAGATATTTGCCCGCCCCCAACACCCCTATACACAAGCACTGTTAGCCGCGGTTCCTAAGCTTGGGAGCATGCAGGGCGAAAACTTACCCCGCATGGATCCTTTGGTTGTGCTGGATGGAAATGTTGCACGCACGCTTGGAGAAAGCCGCCAGCAGGATACCGCTAGAACCGATGCAGCACCGGTAGTGGAAGTAGAAAACCTCGTGACCCGTTTCGATATTCGTAAAGGGTTCTTTGGCGGTGTTAGCCATCGTGTGCATGCCGTCGAAAATGTCAGTTTCACTATTTTTCCTGGCGAAACGTTAGCCTTAGTCGGCGAGTCAGGGTCTGGTAAGTCCACCATCGGGCGCACCATTCAGCAGTTGCAGGAAAGCACCAGTGGCACAATACGCTTTGGTGGCAAGGCCGTCGCCGATATGTCGCGAGCAGAAAAAATGCGTCTCCGCCAGGAAGTGCAGTACATTTTTCAAGACCCCTTTGCCTCCTTGGACCCACGTAAAACCGTAGGCTTCTCAATAGCGGAACCTATCCGTACCCATGGCCTGCTGCAGGGTTCAAAGGCCATTCGACAGCGTGTCGACCAGTTGCTAGAACGTGTTGGCCTAAGTGCCGATCAGGCCGAGCGCTATCCTCATGAGTTTTCTGGCGGCCAGCGCCAACGGATATGCATTGCCCGTGCCCTGGCATCCAAGCCTAAGTTGATCATTGCTGATGAAGCACTATCCGCCTTAGATGTTTCTATCCAGGCGCAGATCATTCACCTGCTGATGGAGTTGCAGCAAGACGAAGGCTTGGCCTATCTGTTTATTAGCCACGATATGGCGGTGGTGGAGAAAATGAGCCACCGCGTGGCGGTGTTGCACCTTGGTCAAGTCGTCGAGCTAGGAGCACGTCGGGCGGTGTTTGATACCCCTCAGCACGCCTATACCCGCAAACTTTTAAGCGCAGTGCCGGTGGCTGATCCTACTCAACGTCAGGAGCGGGTGTTGTTGCAAGGGGATATTCTGAGTCCTATCCGCAAGGTAGGGGATGAGCCTGAGCATCTACCATTGGTACGGGTGGCGGAGGGACATTTCGTTGCTCAGGAAGCAGGTAGCGCCGAGCGTTTGGCGTCGTAACTGATTACCCAACAAGAACACGATGATCTGACGGTTGTGTCTTAAAAAGCACCTTGTTAGCTACCCAGTGACAAGGTTAATGATACAAAAACAGGAGTGCCCCCCATGCAGAGAACCAAACGTGTACTCAATAGCGCCATTGCGGGTATCGCACTGAGCGTTGCCTTTTCGGCTTCCGCTCAGGCGGGTTCATTAACCATCGCCTCGCCTCAAGACCCTGGCAGTTGGGACCCCATCGATACGTTCTTAGTCAACTGGGCTGCGGTTGCCACTAATATTTTCGATGGCTTGACCTATCGTGGGCCTGACATGGAGTTGGTGCCCGGCCTTGCCACCGAGTGGGAAGAGCTGGATGACGGCACCCGTATTCGTTTTACCCTGCGTGAAGGTGTTACTTTTCATAACGGCGAAGCCTTTAATGCCGAGGCGGTGAAGTTCACCTTTGATCGCCTACTAGGCGACGAAGGAGCCCAAGGGCCCCAGCGCTCTAACTACACGGCGATTGAAAGTGTGGAAGTGATCGATGACACCACCGTCGACTTTCACCTTAGTGAACCCGACCCGGTACTGCTGACCAAGCTGGCGGGCTACGGCGCCATGATTGTACCGCCGGAATACCTGGCGGAGCATGGCGATGAGCACTTCAATACCCACCCAGTGGGCACAGGGCCTTTCAAGGTGGTGGAGTACAACCCGCGCGTTGACGTGCAGTTGGAAGCCTACGCCGACCATTGGGGCGGCGCGCCAAAGCTTGACGAGGTGACCTACCGGTTTATCTCTGAGCCTTCCACCGCCGTAGCTGAACTCCAGGCAGGGCGTGTCGATATCGTTATTCCGCCGACGATCCCTATTGGGATGATCGACACGATCAATAATCACAACGGGGCCAGCATTGTCAGCGTGCCTTCACCGACCGTGGAAGCTATCCGGTTCAACACTCAATCAGGTATCACTGCCGATGAACGAGTGAGAAAAGCGCTCATTATGGCTGTGGATCGTCAGGCGATTATTGACGCTATTCTTGCTGGGGAAGGCGAAATGATCGCCAGTTTCCAGGGCGCTCAATCTTTCGGTAACGACCCCGCAATGGAGCCGCTGCCCTATGATCCAGAGCAGGCTCGCCAACTGTTGGATGAAGCAGGTATTGAACCCGGTGCCACCGTTCAGATTGATGTGCGCGGCAACGACGCGACTTTCGGGGAAGTGGCTCAAGTGGTGGCGTCCTATCTGCAAGGCGTAGGTATAACCGCTTCGATCCAGCCCTATGAAACCAACGTGCTGCTCAATGACATCATTCCAGCAGGCCGGACGGGGGAGATGTTCCAGCAGAAGTGGGGCGGCTGGACATTCGATTTCGATAATACCGCCTACCTGATGTACCACACTGGCGAACGCTGGAACCCCTATGACAGCGATGCAGAGCTAGATGAGATGCTACAAGCCCAGCGCAGCATTACCGACCAGGATGAACGGGAAGGCCTGCTTCAGGCTATTGCACGTTATACCCAGGATCGTGCCTTGGAAATGCCGCTTTATAGCATCAATGCTCTGTATGGCGTCCGCGACCGAGTGCAGAATTTTGAACCTGCCCCGGATAACCGTATGCGCTTGACGGATGTGGATGTTGCCGACTGATAGCAATGCACCCCGGCTGCCTTAGTGGGCAGCCGGGAAGCGTTACGGGCTTAAAAGCGAAGAGGTCATAGTGGCAAAGTTTCTTTTATATCGAATACTGCAGGCCATCTTTGTGGTGATTGCCGTGACGCTGATCGTCTCTTTTGCGATTCGCTTAACCGGTGACCCAGCGGTGATGTTGGCTCAGGGAGCGGGCAGTATTACCGAGGCAGACTTGGAGAGGATTCGTGAAGCCTTAGGCTTGAATCAATCTTTTCTGGCCCAGTACATCGGTTTCTTGCGCGGTATAGTGGTAGGTGACTTTGGTCGCAGTTTTATGGGTGGAACACCGGTTAGTGACCTGATTGGTCGCGCGCTGCCGGCCACCTTAGCGCTAGCTTTTGCCTCGCTATTTGTCTCTATTGTGGTGTCGATACCACTAGGGATTAAAGCGGCAGTATCGCGAGGAAGGTGGCCCGACCAGATGATTCGGATTTTCTCCCTGATCGGCCTCTCTTTCCCCAACTTCTGGCTGGCCATTATGTTGGTGTTGGTACTCTCCATTACCTTCAATTTGTTACCACCTAGCGGTATGGAAGGCTTCTCAAGCTTTATTATGCCTGCTGCGACCATGGGTATTATTCTGACCGCTACTAATGTCCGCTTGGTGCGCACCACCATGCTGGATACGTTGCGCTCCCAGTACATCATGGTGGCGCGGGCAAAAGGGCTTTCCAACAACGTGGTGCTTTATAAACACGCGCTGCGCAACTGCTCTATCCCACTGATCACTTATTTTGGTTTGCAGTTCGGTGGGCTGCTAGGAGGTATCGTCGTTGTTGAGCGAGTGTTCAACTGGCCGGGGCTAGGCACTTTGGCGTTTGATGCCGTATCAGCACGAGATTATCCCGTCTTGCAGGGCGTTATTACCGTGCTGTCGTTAATGATCATCTCCATTAACCTTCTCGTTGATATCGCTTACGGCCTAGTTGATCCCAGGGTGCGCAAGGAATAACCATGACGTCAGCTATCAAAAGTAACAAATTAAAACGCTTTAAAAACCTGGAGTTTATCCTCGGCGTGCTACTCGTCGGTGGGATTGGTTTTGCAGTGGTCTTTTCCGGTTGGTT
>JAMCZP010000271.1:2706-8946 GCA_023485185.1 Gammaproteobacteria bacterium | reverse complement strand
GTCGTTTCGCCTAGGTAATCGTCTGCTCAATAACACCGCCGATGCCGCTGGACTTGAGATCACCCTGACAGGCCCTACGCTGCGCTTTCACCGCGCCACGCAAATTGTACTGGCGGGAGCCGAACTGTCCGCCACGCTGGATGGCAAAGCGGTGCCCTTCTGGCGGGTGCTGGATATACCGGCGGGCGCAACCTTGACCCTAGGCAAAGCCACAGCGGGTGCTCGCGCTTATCTATTGATCCGTGGTGGTATCGAATGCCCGCGCTATCTGGGTTCCCGCAGCACCTTCACCCTGGGCCAGTTTGGCGGCCACGGCGGACGTGCACTTAGAAGCGGTGACATGCTCGATTTACCCGCGCTTGCTGCCACCTCCCAAGCGCAGTTGGAGGAAGCGTTAATACCCACCTTCGGCCATCAAGACAGAGGCAAGACCTGGCACATGGCCGTGCTTTACGGCCCTCACGGCGCGCCAGACTTTTTCACCGATGACGATATTGAGCGCTTTTTTGATCACGAATGGGAAGTCCACTACAACTCCAGCCGCACCGGCGTAAGGCTGATCGGCCCCCGCCCCGAGTGGGCGCGTGCCGACGGTGGCGAAGCGGGTCTGCACCCCTCCAATATTCATGACAACGCCTACGCCTTCGGCACTATCGACTTTACCGGCGATATGCCGGTGATCCTCGGCCCCGATGGGCCTTCACTGGGCGGCTTTGTCTGCCCAGCCACCGTGGTGCGCGCCGAACGCTGGAAGCTGGGGCAACTTGTTGCGGGCGATAAAGTGCGTTTTGTGCCAGTCAGCCTTACCACCGCTCGCACACTTGAAGAGCGTCAGTTAGATCAACTGGCATCTCTCACAGCACTGCCCGTCGAAGAGATTACGCCAGAGCGCGATACGCCTATCGTTCGTGATGTGCCCGCCGAACAAGCCGGCGAGCGCATCGTTTACCGCCGCGCCGGAGATGATTTCCTGCTGATTGAGTTCGGCGCCATGGAGTTGGATATTGCGCTGCGCTTTCGGGTTCACGCTTGGATGCTGTGGCTACAAGAACACTCGTTGCCCGGCCTGCGGGAATTAACCCCCGGTATTCGCTCGCTGCAAATTCACTACGAGCCAATGGAACTGCCCCTGGATGAGCTGTTCGCCCATCTGGAAAAAGCCGAGCAGGCGCTGGTCGATGTGGAATCCCTAGAAGTGGAGTCGCGTGTGGTGTATCTACCGCTCTCCTGGGACGACCGCGCCTGCCAGGAAGCCATCGATAAGTACCAGCGCAGCGTGCGCCCAGATGCGCCTTGGTGCCCCAGCAACCTGGATTTTATTCGCCATATTAATGCGCTTGAAAGCGAACAGCAAGTGCGCGATATCGTCTTCGATGCCCACTATTTAGTAATGGGTCTGGGCGATGTGTATCTTGGCGCGCCCGTTGCCACACCGCTTGACCCGCGCCAGCGCCTGGTGACCACCAAGTACAACCCCGCCCGCACCTGGACGGCAGAAAACTCCGTGGGCATTGGCGGCGCCTATTTGTGCGTTTACGGCATGGAAGGCCCCGGTGGCTACCAATTTGTCGGCCGCACGCTGCAAATGTGGAACCGTTACCGTACCACAGCGCACTTTGCGAACCCTTGGCTGCTGCGCTTTTTTGATCAGCTGCGCTTTCATGAAGTCAGCCATGACGAGCTTGAGCAGATACGCCGCGACTTCCCCCACGGGCGATATGACTTATCCATTGAAACCACTCGCTTTCGCTTGGCGGACTATCAGGCCGAGATTGATAAGAACGCTGCCACCATTGACGCTTTCCGCACCAAGCGCGAAGCCGCCTTCCAGGCCGAAATGACCGCTTGGCGGGAGAATGGTCAGTTCACCTTTGAAGATCAGGCCCCGGAAACCACCGAAGTGGCAGCGCTGGATGACAACGAAATAGGCATCGAAAGCCCCGTCACCGGCAGCCTATGGAAGTTACTGGTGGAAGAAGGTGACCAGGTAATGGCTGGCCAGCCAGTGGCGCTAGTGGAGTCGATGAAAATGGAAGTTGAGATCACCGCCCACTGCGTGGGCCGCGTTGTTCGGTTACCCCTTTCTGAGGGCGCTTCCATCGCGCCAGGACAACCGCTTGTGGTGCTCACCAGTGAACAGGAGGTAAACGCATGAGCCAGATCAACGCCGATCAGCGCTTAGCTGACTTTCAAGAGATACCCGTTATCAACATTCGCGGTTTACTCCATGGTGATGCAGCAGCCCGCCAAGCGGTTGCTGAGACCCTGGGGCGCGCCGCGCGGGAAGTGGGTTTCTTTCAAATGGTAGGCCACGGTATTGATCACACGCTTCGCAAGGGATTAATTACCCAAGCCAAGCGCTTCTTTGCTCAACCTGAAGCAACCAAAATGGAGCGCTACATCGGCCTATACCATCATCACCGCGGCTATGTTCCTCCCGGTGAAGAGTCACCAGACCCTAAAAAGCCGGACATGAAAGAGGCGTTTGATCTTGCCTTTGAACTGCCCAGTGACGACCTTGAGGTGTTAGCGGGTACGCCACTCCTCGGGCCCAATCCCTGGCCCGATCTTGACGGTTTCCGCGAGCCGGTCGCCGCTTACTATAATGCCGCTTACCAAGTGGGCCGCGCACTCATGGGCGGCTTTGCACTAGCGTTAGGTCTTGAAGAGCAGCAGCTACTGCGCCACGTCAACAAACCGCCCAGCCAGCTGCGATTGATTCACTACCCGTATAACCCCAAGGCTAAAGACGCCCAAGGCATCGGTGCCCATACCGACTACGAGTGCTTTACCCTGCTGCTACCCACCGCGCCAGGGCTTGAGGTAATGAACGGTGCGGGCGAATGGATTGATGTGCCATTCCATGAGGACGCGTTAGTCGTCAATATTGGCGATATGCTGGAGATATGGAGTAACGGCGAGTTTGTAGCGACCTCCCACCGGGTGCGCAAAGTGAAAGAGGAGCGCTACTCTTTTCCGCTATTTTTCGCCTGCGATTACCATACCGAAGTCGCGCCGCTGCCTGAATTAGTCGAGCGACACGGTAAAATCCATTACGCACCGCTCAAAGCGGGCGATCACCTTTACGCCCAAACCATTCAAACCTTCCGCTACCTGCGCGAGCGTTTAGCAAAGGGTGAGATTGCGCTCCCCGAAGGTGCCCGAGAAGTAGGTAGCCTGGGCCAGCACGGCAAACATAAGGGAAACCCCTTATGAACGTCGACTTGCCTGTCATACCTCAAACATTTCGCGGCGTATGGCATCGCACGCTCTACGCCGAACCCGCTAATGAGCCTTATCAGCAGGCCGACACCACTACTCAGGTTTATTGGCTACAGGGCAAGCATTGGCATGCCGACCTGCGACTGCCTGCAAATTCGCCTGACTTTGCAGGTATCACCTGTTTAGACGACTGCAACCGATCTCAGCTGGAGTGGCTGGCAGGGTTCACGGCTTTTGCGGGTATTACCCAGATCGAAGACGAGCTATATAAAGGGCTATGCAAAGGGCTATGCAAAGGGCTATGCATCTGGCACCGCTATCAGGATCTATGCCCTAGTCTGGAAAAGGACATAGGGCTACTGCAATGGATTAACGACACCACCCTGGAAGAGCGACACCCGCATGGTCAGTACGTTGAGCACTGGCAACAGATTTCTACTGAGGCTGCTGAAGAAGAGATTCGCTGCGACGAACAGGGTCACCTTCGCTGGCTGCAAATAGGCGACTACGCCATGGCGATTACTCCACGAGCTGTAACTGCCAATTCAGCAGTCTTATTTGAACCATTAAGCGACTCAACTAACGACGCCCTGCGCTGGCGGGCCAGCCTGTGCTTCGACTACTTGCAGCGCGACCAAGACGGTTGGCAGATAGTGCTATCCACCCAGCCCTGGCGGGCTGGGGAGCGACTTTCAGCATTAATTAAGGTCACCGTTAATACAAATAGGAGTTTAATCATGTTACCCATCGCATCGCTGGATATCACTACCCTACACACCGCCTACCAACAGGGTGAACTTACCCCCACAGCATTGATTGATGAACTTCTTGCGCAAGCCCAAAGCCACGGCCAAGAACCTGCATGGATTACTTGCCTTACGCGTGAACAGCTGGAGCCCTATTTGAAGCGCCTGAAAGGTGAATCGCCTGAAACGCTGCCGCTTTACGGCATTCCCTTTGCCTTAAAAGATAATATCGACTTAGCAGGCGTACCCACCACAGCAGGCAGTCCTGCGTATGCCTACACGCCGACAGAAAACGCCTTTGTAGTACAGCAGCTGATCGCGGCAGGCGCCATTCCTCTGGGTAAAACCAATCTTGACCAGTTCGCCACCGGCTTGGTGGGCGAGCGCGCCTTGAGTGATTATGGTGTACCGGCCAACGCCTTTAACCCCGACTATATTCCCGGTGGTTCCAGCAGCGGCTCGGCGGTGGTCACCGCGGCGGGGATGGTGAGCTTTGCGCTTGGCACCGATACAGCGGGGTCTGGGCGTGTGCCTGCCTGTTTCCATAATCTGTACGGCGTTAAGCCCAGCCTTGGCCTACTTAGCACTCGCGGTGTGGTGCCTGCCTGCGCCACGCTCGACACCATCAGCCTGTTTGCCCTCACCGCCGACGACGCGGCGAAAGTGTTCGATATTACCGCTACCTATGATGATCAGTGCGCCTGGTCTCGGGAGCATCACTTCGCCGTGCAAGGTAAGCGCTATGGCAAAGCACCTGCGGCGTTCCGCTTTGGAGTTCCGCTAGAATCTCAGTGGCAAACCGATACGGCTTATACCAAGGGAATGCACCTAGCGATTGCCGAGCTAGAAGCGATTGGTGGTGAGAAAGTCGAGCTGAACTGCTCGCCGTTACTGGCTGCCGCGCGTCTGCTCTATGAAGGTCCTTGGGTGGCTGAGCGCTACCATGTGATTCGCGATTTGATGAAGAGACACCCGGAGACGGTGCATCCAGTCACGTTTGAAATTACCCAGGAAGGCGCCACGCCGCTGGCCGTGGATGCCTTCGATGCGCGCTATAAACTTGCCGAATTTAAGCGTCAGGCCGATGCGCTTATCAGCCAGGTGGATGTGATGCTCTCGCCCACCACGGTCACCCACCCCACCAAGGCAGAGGTGGCAGCGGACCCTATTGGGGTGAATTCGCGCTTGGGCACCTGGACCAACTTTATGAACCTGCTCGACTACAGCGCCCTGGCCGTGCCCATTGGCTTTACCGAGCAAGGTCTGCCGGTGGGCGTCACGCTGTTTGGGCCGCTCTTTGCTGACTTAACGCTACTCTCCTTAGGCCGTGCACTTGAAGCGCGATTAATGCTGCCATTGGGTGCTACTGGCGTTGCTCACCCGGCATTACCAGAACCCTTAACCACTGCCCAAAACGGCACTATGGAGCTGGTAGTGTGCGGTGCACACCTGCAAGGCCTGCCGCTTAACCACCAGTTGACTGAACGCGGCGGCGTATTGGTTAGCAGCACCCAAAGCGCGCCTCGCTACAAGCTCTTTGCCCTGGCAGGCGGGCCGCCCAAACGCCCGGCAATGCTGCGTGATGAAAACGGCCAAGCGATTGAGGTGGAAGTATGGCGCCTGCCCATCGAAACCGTGGGTAGTTTTCTAGCAGGCATTCCGGCCCCGCTTGGATTAGGTCAGGTGGAGCTTGCCGACGGTAGCTGGAAGTGTGGTTTTATCTGCACCGCAGGGGCGCTCAATGAAGGCGGTGAAGCAGAAGATGTCACCGAATTTGGCGGCTGGCGGGGGTGGTTGGCGAGGCGATCCTAAAGCTGATGTACAAGGCCTGTGCGCATATGAAACACTGCGGATGGGCCTTTTAAAAAAAACAGATGGTTAGGCTGCGTTTGACGACGGAAATTTGATGCTTATATTTTTCTAATCGGGCCTGCATATTGAGCCACCAACTCATCCGCAGTAAGCAGCAAAAATCCCTCAGCTTCTGCCTGGGCCACCAAAATTCGATCAAAGGGATCTTTGTGAATGCTGGGTAAATGAGCAACATTGAGTGTATGCAGTGAACTGATAGGAAGTTCTAAATACCCATTATCCATCAATCCTCTTCGCAAAAGATGTGGGTCAACGTGAAAATCAGTGCGTTGTAGGCTGTTTTTAATCACCACTTCCCAGATGCTGGCAGCGCTAAAATAGAGCCTATTATTATCATCTTTGATCAGCGATAGCGCATCATCAGAGAGTTTCTCCGGCTCTGCCGACGCCCAGAGCAAAA
>JAMCZP010000271.1:0-2628 GCA_023485185.1 Gammaproteobacteria bacterium | reverse complement strand
CAATCGCCGTTACGCGTGCCATCGGCTTACCTGCTTTGGCAATGATAAACCCTTCACCTTCAGCAGCTCGCTCTACCAGCTGTGACAAGCGTGTCTTAGCTTCATGTATATTGATAGCTTCCATTTTTATCTCCTAGAAACAAGACTTAGTCTATCTAGTTTAGTTTAAAAAAGTGTTTTATCAACTAAGTTCTTCAGCCTGCCTTTGAGAGCACTTGGCCAGTGAGCGGTTAGCGGCCTTAAAACACACTCGGATCAATGGCATCAGTAGCCACAGCAGTGGTATGAGCAGCCAACGATAGAAAAAACGCGCAATGATCAGTACCGGCAATAATACGATCAGCCAGATTAGAAACTGGCCCAGCCATACCGGCCAGCCGAGCCATTTTGATAGATTGGCACCTAGCGCACTTACTAAGCTTGGGTGTCGAACTACCACATAGGCAGTGGTCGCCACCGCTGCCACTTTGGCAATCCGCGGCAGCGTGGCGAAGCGTCCGCCCGAGGCAACAATACCTTGGCGCACACCAGCACGAGCGCCCTGTGCTTCGATGCTGCCTACCCGAGCGGTTCTAGCCGCTCTTCCTGCGCGCAGCACCTTAACAGTACTGGCCATCACCAGCAGATCGACACCAGCCCAGCCTAGATCGGCGGCGCCAATGTCGTCACCCCGCCGCCACTGGCTTTCCAAATCGCGTAGCCCACTGGTGAAGAAATCGCCGACACCCGCCACAAGGCGCTCACCCTGTAGCCACGCCACGTCGCCCTTGTCACTCATCACAAATTGATTGAGCAGCCCGTGGCCATGGACATCAAGCAGTGCAATACCCATCTGGCCACGTCGATAAGGCGTTAATTCTGCAGCCACATCTCCTTCTGCATCGCTCCACCAGTGGCTAACCTGCTGATAGCGCGCGCCCACCCAGTGCTGGGCTCGCAGAGTAGCGATATCGTGATCACGGAAGTAGCTAATGGGCAGTACCGCATCCGCACCAAAGCGCACTAGTACATCCTGAAACTGAGGGGAAAGCCCGTAGTCGATTAAGGCGCTTCGCGCTATATCGCCGTGGCGTATCAGCGCCAAAGAAGCGCTCATCCACAGTGCCTGATCATCAGCATAGCTGAGAAACAACGCATTGATCTCCGGTGTGTCCTGCTCAAGCGACGCCTCTAGCGATGGCAACGCCCGCTGAGCTTCCAACCGAACCAGTTTGGACTCAAATGGCTCTTGGGAAGCCATGGAGGTTAAGACCCCCGCCACTAGAATGGCTGTCGCGACTATCAACCATCCAGTCCGTATCGACCACCCAGTACGCATATCCCTCTCCTGTCGTGGCGCTACTATCAGTTTTATAACCGTATCCTGTTTATAGCCGTTGTTTACTACCACTAATAGATCAAATTGACAGCTCTCGCTCCCCTGAATCACTCAACATTTTACTCGCTTTTGCTTCTTAGCAATTTGCGCCAATATAGTAGGCAAATTGCCGGGGCAAAGAAAACCTTCTATATTTTGACAACAAATTAGCCAAAAAAGGAGCTATCCAATGGACGCTATCGATGCGGTGGAAAGCGATGTTATTGCCTTAATGGGCGGCGCTGCTGGTGCTCGCTCGGATGAACTGATCCGCAACGGCGTGCCACTTGATGCCCTGGAGCGGCTACGTAAAGAGCACGGCATTGATGCTTATGGCGTCGGAATTATCAATCGCCGTACCCATGATCACCGGCGCTCAAAAGGAAAACCCTTAACGCCCGACGAGGGAGATCGCCTCTACCGAACAAGTAGGATCGTCATTCTCGCCGAAGAGGTATTCGACAACCGTGAGAAAGCCATTCGTTGGTTAGAGAAGCCGCGCCGTGCGCTGGGGGGAATCAGTGCTTTGACGGCAGTTACCACGACGCCAGGCTATGAAGCAGTAGAAGAGCTACTTCAGCAACTTCACTATGGCTTGTCGGCGTGACCAAGATAGCATGGCGTATATCCAACTACACAGATCTATCTGGCATAGGCGGCACGGTCACGGCTGGCCGGTGGCACCATAAAGGCCAGCCAGTCGTTTATCTGGCCGACTCACCGGCCACAGCGCTGCTTGAGGTACTGGTTCACTTTGAAATGAGCATTGATGAGCTGCCTGATCAATTTACACTACTGCGTGTCGAGCTACCTTCATCAGCCAGCGAGATGTCGATTGGAGCAAGTTTGCCAGAAGCATGGCCTCAACAGCAGCAGCTCACCCGCTCACTAGGTTCCCAGTGGCTCAATGAAGGTCACTCTTTATTGCTCAAAGTGCCCACAGTGATTGTGCCGCATAACTGCAACTATCTGTTTAACCCACGCCACCCGGAAGCCAGACTGGCTAAACTTTCAGTCGAGCAGTTTCCCCTCGACCCCAGACTGGCGTACTAGCAGCCCTTAACAGCGACCCAGCCACCCCAGCAGCTCAGACTGGACATCTTGCGCAGGCAGATACTCCTGCTCCAGGCGCCCTTGTGGTTGAGCTTTAAGAAAATGAAAAAAAGCCACTTCATGCTCAGCCAGGCCGCTGGTTGGCAGCTCGGCTTGAACCGGCTCTGGCACGGCGCAGTCACGGCAAAATGCCTTGAAGTGCGCCTCGCTCATCATCA
>JAMCZP010000281.1 GCA_023485185.1 Gammaproteobacteria bacterium | reverse complement strand
AGGGTATTCCCCAGGACATTGCCGAAGGCATTCTGGGTATCTCCGATAACTACTGGATCGTGCTGCTGGCGATCAATGTGTTCTTCCTGCTAGCGGGCACCATTGTTCACGGCACCCCGGCCATTTTGATGTTGGTACCAATCTTTCTGCCATTGGCCGACCAGTTGGGCATTGATCGCGTGCACTTCGGGCTAATCGTGACCATTAACCTGGGTATCGGCCAGCAGACGCCACCCGTTGCCTCCGTAGTGCTAGTGACCTGCTCCATTGCTCGAATCAGTATTGGCGCGATTATTCCTGCACTGATGTGGTTCCTCGCTGCGATGCTAGTGGTACTGGCGTTGATCAACGTCTTCCCAGCGCTGTCGCTGTGGTTGCCGTCGGTCATTCTTTAATACGACAGGGATAGTTTTATGCGACTTCTGGTCATTAACCCCAACTCTTCTGCCAGTGTAACGCGACATATCGCAGCAGCGGCTCGCTTGGCCGCAGGCCCAGATGACGAGATACTGGCCGTCGAGGCCATCGGTGCACCGGCGCTAATCGTCAATGAAGCCGATGCCCGCCGCGCAGAGCAAGCAGTGGTGAATACCGTACGCGGCATTGAAACGCCCGTGGATGGCGTGATTGTGGCCTCCTTCGGTGACACCGGTGCGGATGCCCTACGCGCCTTCTTGCCCTGCCCGGTGGTCGGTATTGGCCACGCAGCGCTGCTGACCGCTGCGGCACTGGGCGGGCCTTTTGCGATTGTTTCCTTCGCCCCGGCGGTAGTGCCTTCAATGCGTGCCGTTGTGGAAAGCTACGGTATGCAGCATCTGCTCAGAGACATTCATGTGATCGACATGCCGCTGCCTGAGGATCCGGGCGAGATCCAGACCGTCACCGCCGATGCGCTGCTAGCGCTTTGCCAACGCGTCGCTGGGGACGGCGAGTGCCGCAGCATCATCCTGGCAGGAGGCCCGCTAGCAGGGCTAGCGCAGCATATTGCGCCCATGCTGCCACTGCCCCTGATTGATGCCCCCATGGCCGCCGTTCAGTTGCAACGCTCGCTGCAGCTGTTTTGTGGGAACGCCTCGCTAAAGTAGGGCGCGTATTTCAAGGTACGGCGTTTGAATGCGGTTTCACTAAAGCACGTCAGGCATTGTGACCGAAGGTCTTGCGCCAGTCGCGTGGGCTGACGTGATGCCGCTGCCTAAAGTGTTGTCGGAAAGACGTCGCTGTGTGAAAACCAACTCTCTCTGCAATTGCTTCTACCGACAAGGAGGTGGTTTCCAGTAGCTCGCGCCCACGTCGTAACCGCTCATTCACTAGCCACTCCACGACCGTCATACCGGTCGCTTTTTGGAAGTGTCGGGTGAAAGTACGTCTGCTCATGGCGGTTCGCGCAGCTAGCTCATCAATGCTATGCGAAGCGACTAGGTTTTCTCTCAAATAGTCCAATAAGCGATTAATATGAGCGTCTTGGGTGGAGACGGCTACCGGCTGCTCGATAAACTGCGCCTGCCCCCCTTCGCGATGTGGCGGCACCACCATAATGCGAGCAATCGTGTTGGCAATCTGCGCGCCGTAAAACGCGCGCACCAAGAACAAGCAGCAGTCCAGGCCAGCAGCGGTGCCTGCAGACGTCACTAGACGATCCTCCTCCACATAAAGCGCATTGGTATCCAGCTTGACGCTTGGGAAGCGCTCACTAAAGTCCTGTTCAGCCACCCAGTGGGTCGACGCTCGCCTGCCATCAAGTAAGCCAGCGTATGCAAGAGCATAAGTGCCAAAACAGAGTCCCACCACATAAGCGCCCCGTTCATGGCAGCGTACGAGCGCCTCAATCAACTCAGGTGTTGGCGGCTCACCCAGGTCATGCCAGCCGGGTACCACGGCGATATCCACGTTGTCTAAGAGCGCTAAACCGCCGTCGGGCCGTATCGTCATTACACCCTCACTTTCTAGCGATTTTCCTCCTGGTGACACAATGGATAGATCGAACAGCGGCTGATCGGGCAAGACCATGCCGAATACCGTATAGGGCACCGAAAAATGGAAAGGGCTGATACATGGATGCAGAATCAATCCAACACGAGGCAAAGACAAGGCTTAGCTCCATAGGTGTTCTTCACGTAACCCTACCACCCTGGCCCAAAACTTTCGATCATTGTCTTCCAGGCCAATATTCTTGTCGGCCACTCCCTTCTAAAATGGTTGCCACTAACCCAACAGCGTATTGAAGGAAGTCGTGTGATGCTCATGAAGACTTTAACCAGTTCATTTCTCTTAGCCTCGGCTTTTATCACCGGTAGCGCATTTGCCAACTCTGACTCTAAGGGGGCAACGCTCCAGATCCAGCAGATTCGCAATGCAACAGTGAAAATCAGCTATGGGGATACCACATTCCTGATTGACCCCATGCTGGCTGAACAGGGTGCTTACCCAGGCTTCGAGGGCACCTATCGTAGCGAGTTGCGCAATCCATTGGTGGGTCTGCCGATGTCAGCAGAGGAGGTGATCGACGATATAGACGCCGTCATCGTAACCCACACTCACCTTGACCACTGGGACGCCGCCGCCCAGGAACTATTGCCGAAAGACATCCCGCTGTTCGCTCAAGATACCGCCGATGCTGAGCTAATTCGCTCTCAGGGTTTTAGCGATGTGCGTATCCTGAATGGCAGTGCCGAGTTCAATGGAGTTCAGCTTTACAAGACGGGCGGTCAGCATGGCTCCGATACCATCTACTCTGTCCCCGAACTGGCCCAATCGCTCGGTGAGGTCATGGGAGTGGTCTTTGAAGCGCCGGGACAGAAGACCACCTATGTGGTTGGCGATAGCGTATGGCGCGATGAAGTTGAACAGGCATTAAAGCGCTTCAACCCTGAGGTGATTGTGCTGAATACCGGTGCCGCCGAGGTGACTGGGTTCGAAGGTGATCCCATTATTATGGGTAAGGAAGACACGCTGCGTGCCCATCAGGCTGCCACCAATGCCACCATTATCGCGGTACATATGGATGCCGTGAATCATATGACGCTAAGCCGTGCAGAGCTGGCCGAATATGTGCAGGAAGCGGGTCTTCAGGACCACGTTTTAATTCCCGTCGACGGCGAAGTTATCTCCTTCTGATTCCCAAGGAGCCGCCATCCTTACGGCGGCCCGTTTCTCCCTACCAGCGCATCGGCAGAGATCTTGTCCAGAAAGCGATGACACCAAAACGCTGGGTAAACTTCACTGAAAGAGGGTTAATTACATGAGTAAGTGCGCCATCATTGTCGTTGATATCCAGAATGAATATTTCCCTGGCGGCAAGCTGCCGCTGGACGGTATTGAAAAAGCAGCAGCGAACGCAGCCAAGGTC
This sequence comes from Gammaproteobacteria bacterium, assembly GCA_023485185.1. The sequence goes on along the minus strand of JAMCZP010000281.1, from coordinate 5,613 downwards.
ATTGAGCATGCTTGATCAGCAGGCGATCTCGTTGTTTATTTGCGACATGAGTCTGCCGATGCGGATACTCCCTTCTTCACCCCCGGTTCGCAGGAGGTAGCTACCCATCCGATAGTCGCCCCTCTTGAATCGGAAACAGTGCTATTGAAGCATTTCCCCAATTCGTTTCTTGAGACTGGTCTAAAAGAGCTACTGGATCAGCAAGGGATAGAAGAAGTCTTAGTCATCGGCGCCATGAGCCACATGTGTATTGATGCAACCAGCCGTGCAGCGTCGGACTTAGGCTACAAGACAACGATCATTCACGATGCCTGCGCCACAATGAATCTTGAGTTCGATGGTGTGATAGTGCCTGCGACTCAAGTCCATGCAGCGATCATGGCAGCCTTAGAATTTGGTTACGGCACGGTAATCACCACAGGCCAATACATTAAATAACGCTATCGACCTATAGGACGTATTTATCTCAATACCGCCTTCGTGGAATCCAGATAGAAGGCGGCATAGCGGCTCTCAGCATAGTGGGAGCCTATCGTATGGGTCGACAGGTTGATCCGACCGATAATGAAGCATTAGAAACAGAGTCCCTGACACCATTCAAACCTGTGTCTCACCTTCATATAGTTCTACCTTTTCAGATTTGACATAACAAAAGGCAGGATAGATCAAGCAGACTCTGGCTCATTCAATGGGTAGCAATGCCTACCCCAGCAGGGAACGCTTGCGGGGAAGCAGGCTCGCGTCAAGGGTCACGTTACTTTTGTCGCCTTCTTATGTCCGACAGGGTACGTCGGCTAATGCCAACCAGAGTGGCATATCGGGTTTGATTCAGCCCCAACTGGTGGCGGCCAACAAGACCACCGACCATATCGATTTTTATCGGCAAATGGCGCGCGCCACATGCTGGGCGGCATTCATTTACAGCAAACACCCGGCCTCTTAATACTTAAGCCGCCCGCTTAAACAGGCAAAAGTGCTTTTTGCCTTTTTGTACGACCCAGTAGGTATCGAAGAGAGCGAAGCTGTCGCCTAATCGACCTGAATGGCCAGGCTCCCCGTTGAGGCGTACCGCACCCTGGTCCAGCAATTGCCGCGCCTGGCGTTTTGACCTTACCAAACTGCCTTTTACCAGCACTGCATCCATGGATTCTTCGGGCGAGACTTCCACGCAAGGCAGGCCATCAAGCGCTAACTGCTCCAGCTCATCCAGCGTAAGCCTCGCGACCTTGCCGCTAAACAGCGCTTGTGAGATACGCCGAGCGGCAGTAAGGCCTTCTTCGCCATGCACAAAACGAGTGATCGACTCCGCCAGTATGCGCTGCGCCTGTGGTCTTGCAGTTGAAAGCGTGTCGCTCGCCTCAATCGCCGCTATCTCCTCACAGCTTAAAAAGGTGTAGTAACGCAGAAAACGGTAAACGTCGCTGTCGTCGGTATTTAGCCAAAACTGGTAAAAGTGATAGGGAGAGGTGTGCTCCGGGTCGAGCCACACGGTGCCACTTTCGGTTTTGCCGAACTTAGTGCCATCCGACTTGGTGATGAGCGGCAGCGTCATACCCATCACCTGTTCGCCGTTCAGGCGGCGGGTTAAATCGATGCCACTGACAATATTTCCCCATTGATCATTACCGCCAATTTGCAGACGGCAGCCCAGCGTGCAGCTGAGGTGAGCAAAATCGTAAGATTGCAGCAGAGCGTAGCTAAACTCGGTAAATGACATACCTTGGTCAGGTCGTTCCAAGCGCTGTTTCACTGACTCCCGGTTGATCATGGCATTCATGGAAAAGTGCTTGCCTACATCACGGAAGAAGTCGATCACATTGATCTCACCGATCCACTCTGCGTTATTGACCACGCTAAACGGCGCTTCTAAATGGGGTGCCATTAGCCAGTAGATCTGTTCGTTCAGCGCTTGCACCCAACCTTCTACCGTTGCCGATGAGTTCAACGAGCGCTCAGTGGCTTTGAAACTTGGGTCACCAATCATCCCGGTCGCACCGCCTACCAGCGCCACGCCCTGGTGGCCCGCATCCTGAAAGCGCTTGAGCATCAGCAGCGGCACGAGATGGCCAATATGCAGGCTTCCTGCAGTGGGGTCGAAACCGCAGTAAACCGTTTGCGGCGTGCTGAGCAGCTCGCAGAGTGCTTGCTCGTGAGTGGATTGGGCGATTAACCCGCGTTGTTGCAAGTCGTTAAGTAATGCCGTTGCCTTCATGATGCTCTCCCTTAGCCTTAGTGTGATGTCGTGGGCGTAAGGCTAAGGGGCACAAAGGCGCAGCGCGATATCCCTAAAGGGATAGAGAGGAACATCAATGGGCAGCGGGCGGGGTGCCTGCGGCAATGCTGTGAGTAAGAAACACACCGAACAGCCCACTTAAGGAGTTAACACCTAGCGCGGCATAGATGCGCTTACGATGATTTTTAACCGTACCGTGACCAATGCCTAGGTGTTCGGCAATCTCATGAGAATCCAGCCCTTGCACCATCAACGCAACCACTTGCTGTTCGCGTTCGGTTAACAACATTTTGCCAAAGTTTGCCACTGTCTGACGCAGTTGCTCACCCATACCGCTATCAAGCGGCAGCAAAGACACATGCAGCGGCGCTTGGCCCCAGTGCTGGCGGCAAAGCGCTGCAACGACATCCAAATAGCGCATTAACGTATCTCGATGGTCAGCGGAAAAGCGTGTTTGGTCTTGAAGCATGCCAAGGTACACCACGATCCAGCGCTCCTCAGTCAGACGCAGCGTGAGGCATAGCTCGTCTCGCCAACCGGTTTGTTGATAAAAATCTTGCAGGTATCGCTTACCCACCTCGTCCATCGATTGGACATGCCCAATGTGAAATACGCCCTCTTCCCGCTGCTGTTCCAACTGCACTAAAAAAGGGTCTTGTTGATAGGCATACAGCAGGTAACGCTGAAACAGCAGCTCACGCTGCTGTTGAAGGGAGTCGTAAAGATAAATAGGGTGCTTGTCAGGGCGATAGCCAACGATGACCGCACAGTCAAATGCCACCAGCGAATGCAACAGCCTGATTAAACGAGAGCTAAAGTGGGCAGCGCCCAACGAATCAATACAATCGGCAAGCATCTGAGGGTCCAGCGAATGGTCTGACGTGATAGGGGTTGTTGTCATTGAGCTACTCTATGTTCCAGCACGCTTTAAACACCTTTAGCAGTAGCAGTTTAGCGATGAGGTGCCTTTGAGCCTCGTCACCACCTAATTCAACAAGACGACGATAATCACCCCTACCATCATACCTAAAGGCGGACTAGTCCAAGCGGGCTCTGCCTCATTCAGTAGGTACTAGCGCCTGCTCTAGCAGCGCACGCTTGCGGGGAAGCAGGCTTACTTCCAGGCCTAGCGGTCGGTAGACACGGTTCTTACCTCCAGGGTCACGTTGCTCTTATCGCCTTCAAGGTCTGAAAGGGTACGTCGGCTAATGCCAACCAAGGTGGCATAGCGAGTTTGATTCAGCCCCAGTACATCGCGCCGCAGGGCACGCAACAACTGCCCTTCGGTGAGCTCGCTTGCATAAAAGCGTTTCAGCAGCGTCACTAACGCCGCTTCACGATCATCAGAAGCGTGTTTTTTTCATAACAGCCCCCAGCGCTTGAGCCGAGTATCAAGAGTGCGTAGGCCCACGGATCCCGCATACCATATTCGGGGAGAGATAACGGCAATTCAGCCGCATCGTGCTAAGCCTTATCAAAATGAAGCTGTACCGTTAGTTTCAAGAGTCACCTATGTGCAGTTTAGCGCTCAAAATATTCAGATAGATAACCAACATGAGCAGCTTAGTGCACAAGATAAGCTTCATGAAGGATTAATGGGTACTATTCTGCACAATAAAAGCAGCAGAGCAGAGTCTGCGACCTTGAATTAAATCGCTGTACAGTTCATTCAACAGCCATAACCTCCCTTTACATCTCAATTAATTCAGGACTTAGCGGTGATGATCGTCGCCATCTTCTTCGCCACCTCACCGGACTCCGCGTCGCTGGTCGTCGGGCAGTGCAGACCAGCGCGTATTCTGGGACCTCTGGGAAGGCATGCTGGGCGCTATGCTCATCGTGCTGGCGGGCGATATCGGGCTGACCGCATTGCAGGAGGTCATTACCATTGTTGGCCTTCCAATGTTTATTCTGGTGTTTATTACGATGTTTGCGTTGTACCACGGCCTCTCTCACGAGGTTCTAAGTGAAATGCGGATAGGCAGCCCACCCAGGCAGGAAGAATTGAGGCCTTTAGACTCGACGTCACACCCAGATTCATAAACGCAATCGCTGATGATCGATATGAACTTACGCGTTAAGTAGCCACATACAGCGACTCAAACCAAACTACAAAAAACGTGATACGATAATCCTCTATATAAGCTATATTTTCTGTCGTTTTTTGCGGTAACTTCATAGTAAAGGAAATCAACGTTCACCATGTCGCCAGCTACAGAGTGCGTCGCTACGCTTATTGATGACTTCCAGAAGCGTCGGCCTATTCGCGCCGGCTCACTGATTATTACTGTCTATGGCGACTCTATCGTTCCACGAGGCGGTACTGTGTGGCTCGGCAGTCTATCGAAACTGGTGGAGCCCATCGGAATCAATGAGCGTCTGGTGCGTACATCGGTTTATCGGTTGACCCATGAAACTTGGCTACGCGGTGAAAAGGTCGGTCGTCGCAGCTACTATCGGTTAAGTGGCCCTGGGCGGCGTCGTTTTGAACAAGCTTTCAAGCGCGTCTATCACGGTGCCCAGCCTCCTTGGTCGGGCCAGTGGACATTGGCGCTGCTGACGCAGCTGCCAGCTGACCGTCGCCAGCAGATTCGCGATGAACTTGAATGGCTCGGCTTTGGTAGTTTTGCTCAGGGCGTGCTGGCACATCCCACGCTGTCATGCGCGGAAACCATGGTGGCCTTGCAAGAGCTTGATGCGGCAGACGACACGATCGTAATGCAGACACAGACCATGGAGCCCATGACCAGTAAGCCGCTGCGCCTGCAGGTCAGAGATAGCTGGAATCTCGACGAACTCGCCGAGCTGTATCAGCGGTTTCTGGTTAAGTTTCGCCCACTGTGGAATGCGCTCAACGCAGAGAATCATTTAGGGCAGGAAGCGTGCTTCATTGCTCGTACCTTGCTGATTCACGAGTATCGCAAGGTTCAATTACGCGACCCCATTCTGCCTGACGAACTACTCCCCACGGCATGGGAAGGACGCTATGCCCATCAGCTCTGCCGCAACCTCTATCGGTTGCTCTACGAACGCGCAGAGCGCTGGCTGGATCGGCACCTAGAAACCGCCGAGGGCCCATTACCAGCCCCTGGCCCCAGCTTCTACCAACGCTTCGGCGGGTTGGAATAAGCGCCTAACTAGCCCGTTGAATCAGTCGTCACATCGTATAAAATTAATGTTTGTGACGACTGATCCAAGATTTACTGCTTATCTAAGGTCTATTTCTTATCCAGCGTTTGTTGCTTAGGTTGAGTGTTGCCAGCCAGCAACGTTGGGCGATCAGCATCGAGCTCTGCCAACGGTTCACACGGCTCCAGGCTGTCACGGCAACGAGTCACTAAACGCTGATACTCCTGGGTACCCTGCTGCTTTCAGTGACT
>JAMCZP010000172.1 GCA_023485185.1 Gammaproteobacteria bacterium | reverse complement strand
TTTTGGCGAATACGAAGGCAAGGTGTATGACGAGCTAAAAGATTTGCCCCATTACCGCGCCTGGATTGATAGCGTGGGCGAACTGCAAATTCCTGGTGGCGAATCGGCAGCTCAACTGCGCCAACGGCTAGATGCGTGGCTACAGGATCTGGCGACGCAAGCACGCTCGGATAGCTATCAAAAGGTATTGGCCGTGACCCACGGTGGGGTGATTCGAGAGCTGCGTCGTCGCTTTGAAACACTCCACTTCTGGGACGGCACCGTACTTCAGGCCCAAGGCAGGCGCTGGCAGCTTATTTATCAAACAGACAAACATGGGAAAGGGGAATGGCAATGCAGCTCTTCATCGGCGGTGCCTGCGCTGGTAAACGTGACGCAGTAGCCAAGCGTTTTCCCACCGCGCAGTGGAGGCGCTTAGCTGCCGATGCACCCTTCGCAGACAGCCACCACGCGTTAGTCGCCAACACCCCGTTAGCGATAACGGGCGTGCTTGAATGGCTCAGTGCTAATTTAGGCAGCGCAGACACTGAGACGCTTCGCCAACAGTGGCAGGGCGATATGGCAACGCTATGCCAGCGCGCTGACCAGCTAAACGCACCGTTAATCATTTTAGCCACTGAAGTAGGTCGTGGCATTGTCCCCATGCAGCATGAACAGAGACGGCTACGTGACCTCAATGGCTGGTTCACCCAAGACGCTGCTGCCCAAGCCGAGCAGGTGTGGTATGTCCGGCATGGGTTGGTGATGGCGATTAAGTAATTAGTTAGTCAAACGCTTAAAAGAACATTAACAGACAAGGAGGCTAAGCTGCTGGTTTATGGGGTTGGGCTGTGATGTGCACTCCTAGCGCTCGTGTAACTGCTAGCATGGTCTTAAGGGTTGGGTTACCTGATTCGCCAAAGGAGCGGTAAAGCTGTTCTCGGGATAAGCCTGTTTCAGCCGCCAGTTGAGACATACCTTTTGCTCTGGCGGCTACGCCAACCGCTTTTGCAATATAGCTTGCATCACCGGTTTCAAAAGCATCGGCAAGAAATATCGCAATGGCTTCTTCGTTATCCAGTGCTGCAGCAGGATCATAATCGTAAAGTTGTTTGCTCATATTTACCTCCATGCCTTCACAAGGCGATGAGCTGTATCTATATCTTTCTGCTGAGTGCTCTTGTTACCGCCACATAGCAGTAAAATCAATTCATCGCCGCGCTGACAAAAGTAGACCCGATAGCCAGGCCCATAATGAATTCTCAGTTCACTGACGCCTTGCCCGACTGGCTGAACATCACCAGGTAGGCCATTAGCTAAGCGAAAAATACGCGCAGCAATAGTGGCTTTAGCCCTAGTGTCTTTGAGTTTGCTTTCCCACTTCTGGAAAGTATCTGTCTGCTTTATATCAGCCATTTTAATAATGTAGTTTATAAACTACATATTTTGCAACAGCAAAATTGACCGCCCCCCAACAAATTGCTAGTTTACGCGCACTCTCAGGTGCTGGCGGTGGATAAAGCCGCTAGTGAAACGGGAAGTTGGTGAACGCCTTGTCGCGTGATTCCAATGCTGCCCCCGCAACGGTGATCGAGATAAGAACGGCTAATACGCCACTGTGCTTTCGCACGGGAAGGTGGTCGTTCGGAAAGTCGTGGTTTTTAACTAGCGTTTGTTAGTCGCTAGTAAACGCCACCTTTCGCTCGTCAGCCCGGAGACCGGCCCGAGAGCATAGGTTCAAAAATAGAACCAAACCATGCCGAGACGCGGTGGGCGCTCTCAGGGCGATTAATAGTGGTTTAATGCCGCTGTTACTCCCTTGTTTTGCCCTTCGCCCGGTCAAAAAAATACGCCGTGCGGGTGAGCACGACAAGCAAGGGACCTCACATGAATCATCGTTTCCACACCACCGCTAAATTAGCGGCATTTAGTATGGCTGCCTTACCGCTCGCCTTCCACATTCACGCGGAGGCCCAGTACGCCGAAGCGACGATGGATCTAGCTGCGCTTGACCCTGTAATTGTTACCGCCACGTTAGCGCCCCGTACTGCCAACGAAAGCCTTTCATCTGTTAGCGTGCTGGACGAAGCCACTTTCCGACGCCAAGATCCCATCAGCCTTACCGATCTGTTTCGTGGCCAGCCTGGTGTGGATGTGACTAGCAATGGCAGCTTTGGCAAAAACAGCAGCGTTTATCTACGCGGTGTGCCAAGCGATGCATCAATACTGATGATCGATGGTATTCGCTTACGTTCAGCCACTTCCGGTGGCGCCGCTTTTCAATACCTGGACCCACGCATGTTTGACCGAGCGGAAATCGTGCGCGGTCCACGCGGCAGCCTTTATGGTGCGGATGCCGTCGGTGGTGTCATCCAACTCTTTACGCCAGAGGGTGATGAGGAAGGCCCGCAACCCAGAATTTCGGTGGGCGGTGGTTCATTCAATACCCAGCGGTTAAGTGCAGGCGTCTCTGGTCGAGAGGGCGGCACACGCTACAGCTTTGCAGGTAGTCATTTCAATACCGACGGCCAGCCGGTTAGCCGTGGTGGTGAAGACAAAGGCTATGACAATACCTCTGCGCTTGCGCGTATTGCGCATACCTTTGATAGCGGTACAGAAGTTGGCCTGCTGGCGCTACGCGCTCGCGGTAACAATGAGTATGATGGTGGCGAGAATGATTTTGTCCAGCAGGTAGCGGGTATTTACGGCGAGCTTCCCGTCACCGATACCTGGCAGAGCCGTTTAACCCTTAGCGAAGCCCGCGATGAGCTGGATACGATTGATAATTTCGGGGGCTCAGTAATTGATACACGCACCCAAACTGCCCGTTGGCAGAACAATTTTCAGTTCGGCGCTCATGAGCTGATCGCTGGAGCGGAAATCAGCGAAGATCGTATTTCAAGCACCAATGATTTTGATGTGACCAGTCGCGATAACAAAGCAGTGTTTACTCAGGGGCTGCTCGACTTTGCGCCATTCGCCATTCAAGCAAGCCTACGGTATGACGACAACGAAGCCTATGGAGATGAAGTTACTGGCAGCTTGGCGCTGGGCTATCACGTAGATAACTACCATACACTTCGCGCCAGTATTGGCACTGCTTTTAAAGCGCCGAGTTTCAATGACTTATATTGGCCAAACTCTGGTAACCCGGATCTTAATCCAGAAAGCTCTGAAACCACTGAGGTCGGCATTCGTGGCCAATACAATCAGTGGTTCTGGGATCTGGCTGCCTTCCAAAACGATTATGATGACCTGATCGCCTGGGCACCGACGCCAAGCGGTTTATTCGCGCCTCAAAACGTTAATAATGCACGCATTCGTGGAGCTGAGCTTTCCAGCGGTGTTGAAGTTAGTGACTGGACACTGCAGGCCGCCTTTACTTACCTGGATCCGGAAGACCGGGATACCGGCAATCGGTTAGCCCGTCGTGCCACCCAGAGTGTGCGTTTGGATGCGGATCGTGAATTGGGCGATTGGTCATTAGGAGGGTCTTTAGTGGCGCAAAATCACCGTTATGATAATGCCGCGAATACTCAGCGTTTAGGTGGGTATGGGGTGGTTAACTTACGTGCGGGTTGGCAGTTTGCGCCGCTTTGGACCGCCCGTGTGACGGTAGAAAATGCCTTTGATAAAGAGTATGAAACGACGCGTGACTACCTCAACGCAGGCCGAGCAGGGTTCTTGAGTGTTCACTTTGGTCAATAAAATAAACCGTTTAGCGCGCGGGGCCATGGGCCTCGCGTTGTTAATGGTGACTATGTCTCTAATAGTAACTATGTCTTTAATGGCGACGACGGCCTCCGCTCATCATCACGCGCGGTGCGCAATTGATGATCGTGACCGTGAGGTATGCCTTCATGATCACGCCCGGCGTATTGCCACTCTTTCGCCAGGCGCGACAGAATTGACCTACGCCGCTGGCGCAGGTGATCAAGTGGTTGCGGTTGTCTCCTACAGCGACTACCCCCCTGAAGCCAAACAAGTGGCGTCAGTGGGCAGCCACACCCGGATTGATTTAGAAACGCTGGTGGGCCTGGCGCCAGATTTAGTGATTGGCTGGGTGACAGGCAACCCGTCTGAACAGCTTGAAACCCTAGAAGCGTTGGGCATGCCGGTGTTCTATATTGAGCCTCGCGATATGGAGGGAGTGGCCAGCGCCATTGAACGATTGGCGCGACTGGCAGGCACTGAAACCGCCGGGCAGGCGGTGGCTGATAATTTCCGTAATACCATGAACGCTCTTGAAGAGCGCTATCGAGATCGCGCGCCGGTGCCGACATTCTATCAAGTGTGGGATGAGCCGCTAATGAGCGTCAACGATCAGCACCTTATTGGTCAGGTAGTGAAGATATGCGGCGGTGAAAATGTGTTCGGTGCTCAGGCGCGCCTTGTGCCCCGCATTGACGATGAAGCCGTCTTGGCTGCTAACCCTGAAGCGATTATTGCGGGTGGTATGGGTGAAGAGAATCGCCACTGGCTGACCCATTGGGAACAGTATTCCCACCTCACGGCAGTAGCCGAAGATAATCTCTTTTTCGTACCCCCCTCACTGATTCAGCGGCCAACGCCGCGCCTAATGGAGGGCACTCAGCTCCTCTGTGAGAAGCTCGATATCGCCCGCCAAAAACGTGAGCATCGCTAATGTTATCGCGGCTAGGGCTTCCGCTTGGCCTGTTGCTTCTAGCAGCGCTGGCTTCGCTACTGATTGCCCTTGGCGTTGGCAGTGCGCAGATTACGCCTGTGCAAATATGGGACGTTGTTCTTAGTAATATAGGGCAGGGCGAAAGCGATGCCCTGGCACGAACGATGGTAATGGATCTGCGCCTACCCAGGGCGCTTTCAGCGTTTGCGGTGGGCGGTTTGTTGGCCGTCGCCGGCGCGCTAATGCAGGTGTTACTGCGTAACCCGCTTGCCGACCCTTATGTACTTGGGCTTTCCGGCGGTGCATCGATTGGCGCCTTGGCGGCCATGCTGGGCGGCCTTGGCGGATTAGCCATTTCAAGCTCGGCGTTTGGCGGCGCGCTGCTGTCGACGTTTCTCGTCTTTGGTTTGGCCCATGGCAGCGGTAGTTGGACGCCTTCGCGGCTGTTGCTAACAGGCGTGGTGGTCGCAGCAGGGTGGGGCGCTGTCATTACCCTGATGCTGGCATTAAGCCCCGCCGAGCGCCTGCCGGGAATGCTTTACTGGTTAATGGGCGATCTCTCCTATGCGCGCACACCGTGGCCGCCGTTGCTGCTGCTCTTAGTTACCTGCGTGGTGCTGATTCCCCTCGGGCGCAGCCTGAATGTGCTGGCCCGTGGCCCACAGCAGGCCGCCGCGTTGGGCGTGGCGGTCAGGCCGCTGGAGTGGTGCATCTATGTTGCCGCCAGTCTGCTCACCGCAGCAGCCGTTACCACCGCAGGTAGTATTGGTTTTGTTGGCTTAGTGGTGCCCCACATGTTGCGCTTGCTGTTAGGCAATGACCAGCGGCTGATACTACCTGCCTGTGCGTTGGCAGGCGGCACGCTACTGGTGCTGGCAGATACACTAGCGCGCACCATGATCGCTCCGGAACAGCTTCCTGTAGGCGTGATCACCGCGTTATTGGGCGTGCCCACCTTCCTGTTCCTGCTCTACCGGAGCCGCTGATGAGCGTACTTTCTACTCACGATCTCCTCATCAATGTGCCCGGCCGAGAAGGCGGTACGCCACTAAATTTGACCATTGAGCCAGGGCAAAGCTGGGGCGTGCTAGGCCCTAACGGTGCAGGTAAAACCACTTTGCTGCATACCTTGGCGGGACTACATGCCCCGCGTTCGGGTGAAGTAAGACTAGGTGATCAGCCGCTTAGCCAACTGCGTCGCCGCCATATTGCGCGGCGCTTGGGATTAGTGTTTCAAGACCGTCAAGATGGCTTTCCAGCATCGGTGTTAGAAACGGTGCTGATTGGCCGCCACCCCTATTTATCGCCGTGGCAAATGGAAGGCGCCGATGATTATGCTCGTGCCGAAGCCGCGCTTGAGCGATTAGATGTGGCGCATCTGCGTGACCGATTGGTGAGCACGCTTTCAGGCGGCGAGCGCCAGCGCGTTGCGATTGCCACCGTGCTGACTCAGGCGCCCAATGTGTGGCTGGCCGACGAGCCCACTAATCATCTGGATCTTCACCACCAGAGTGCGGTGATGGCGCTAATGGCAGAACAGGCCGCAGAAGGCAAAGCGGTGATGATGTGCCTGCATGACCTAAATCTAGCCGCCCGCTGGTGTGACCAAGTGCTGCTGCTTTACCCCAATGGTGAAGCCTGTTGGGGCCCAAGGGAAAACATGCTGGTGCCCAGCGCGCTGGAAAGCCTTTATCGCCAACGCCTAGCGGTCGTTGAGGTAGATGGTGCGCCAGTGTTTGTGCCAATCAAATAGCGAGGATAACGATATGTTTCAGGGAAAAGCACACGCAGCGCTAATCAGTGCACCCGGCTCTGGCCAGGGAAAGTCAATGGTGACGGCGGCACTGGCAAGGCTACATCGCAATGCAGGCCTGACGGTGCGGGTTTTCAAGCATGGCCCCGATTACCTTGACCCTATGATTCAGGAAGTGGCGTCCGGCCAGCCGGTGTATCAGCTTCACCCCTGGATGACAGGCGAAGAGGAGTGCCGCTGGCGCTTAGCCGAAGCCGCCCAGGAAGCAGATGTGATTCTGGTCGAAGGTTCAATGGGGCTATTTGATGGCTCACCTTCCAGCGCTGATTTGGCAATCTTAGCAGGCATTCCCGCGCTGCCGGTGATTGATGCCTGGGGCATGGCACAAACCTTTGGCGCGGTGGCTCAAGGTTTGGCCAACTACCATCCCGACCTCGCTATTCATGAAGTGATTGCCAACCGCGTCGGCAGTCCCGGCCATGGCAAACTCCTCGCTGAGAGCATGCCGGAAGGCATTACGCTGCTGGGTGCCATTCCCCGCAACGAGGCCATGAAGATTCCCGATCGCCATTTGGGTTTGGTGCAGGCCAGCGAACTAAGCGGCCTGGATGCGCAGCTGGATGCCGCCGCCGAGGTGTTGAAAGAGGCGGGCTTAGGCCGGTTGCCCAAGCTAGTCACACTCAGCGCGGAGTCGCCAACGCCGGTGCCGGATTACATTAATGGTGTGCGCATCGCTATTGCCCGAGACGACGCCTTTGCGTTTATCTACCGCGCCAATGTAGACGTGCTGCGCGTCATGGGCGCAGAGGTCAGCTTCTTTTCACCGCTTACTGATCACCAGTTACCCGACTGTGACGCTCTCTGGCTGCCGGGTGGCTACCCCGAGCTTAACGCGGCTCGTTTGAATGCCAACCACAGTATGCTAGAAGCGATTCGAGCTCATCACCGCGCGGGCAAACCAATACTGGCAGAGTGCGGCGGCCTGATGGCCTGCGTTGAGCAGTTGGTAGACGGCGAAGGCGAAAGCCACGCGATGCTCGGGCTTCTCAACGGTACCGCGAAAATGGCCGGTAAACTCACCGCTTTAGGGTTGCAAAGCCTACACGCCGGGGCAGGCGAGCTGCGCGGCCATACCTATCACCACTCGTTACTTGAAACTGCGATGACGCCGCTGGCACGCACCCGCAAACTGGCCGGTAGCGAAGCCGAACCGATCTATCGCGAAGGTGGGCTGGTCGCGAGCTACTTCCACGGCTACTTTCCCTCTGCGCCCAAGCTGGTCGCAGATATATTTACCGGGCAGCCGATTAGCATCAATAACGGTTAACGAAGTATGTGGAAGATTTTTCCATAAACTGATTTGCGCTATGCTGTGTGCCTTTCATATCGATAGGCAACTCAGCAGGAGAACACCATGAGCTTTTACGTCTACCTTTCCGGCGAGATTCACACTGATTGGCGCGAAGAGATTCAGCGCGGCGCAGAGGCGGCGGGACTGGATATCGTCTTCACCGCCCCAGTAACGGATCACGCAGCCTCTGATGCCGCCGGTGACCACCTGGGTAAACCGGACAATGGCTTCTGGCGTGATCACCAGTCATCCAAAGTGAACGCCATTCGCACCCGCACCATGATTGAGCAGGCCGACCTCGTTGTCGTTCGTTTTGGCGACCAGTATAAGCAGTGGAACGCCGCCTTCGATGCAGGCTACTGCGCCGCGTTAGCCAAGCCTTACATCACGTTGCACAGTGAAGATATCGTTCATCCGCTGAAAGAAGTCGATGCGCAAGCCCAAGCCTGGTGCACCACGACTGATCAGGTGGTTGAGACGTTGCGCTACGTACTAAAAGCCTAAGGCTTAAAAAAGAGGACGCCCCATGCGCGAGAATGCCAAAACCCCCGAACGCCATGCCCAGCGCATGGCGGCCAAGCAGAAAATTATGAACGAGCGCATCGCCCGCGCCGATAAAGAGCAGGGCGTGCTGCTAGTGCTCACCGGCCCCGGTAAAGGCAAAAGCAGCTCAGGTTTTGGCATGCTCGCCCGCGCCCTGGGCCACGGTATGAAAGTCGGCGTGGTGCAGTTTATCAAAGGCGCCTTCAGCACCGGCGAAGAAGCGTTCTTCCGTAACCTGCCCAACGTCGATTACCACGTAATGGGGCAGGGCTACACCTGGGACACCCAAGACCGCGAGCGCGATGTCGCCGCCGCTAACGCCGCCTGGGCAGAAGCCAAACGCATGCTGCAAGACGAAAGCTACCACCTGGTACTACTCGACGAACTCAACATCGCCCTGCGCTATGAGTACCTAGACCTAGACCAAGTACTCGACGACCTGCAAGCCCGCCCAGAAATGCAGCACGCCGTCGTCACTGGCCGCTACGCCCCGCAACAGCTTATCGACCTTGCCGATACCGTTACCGAAATGAAAGTGGTGAAGCATGCTTTTAAAGATCAGGGCATCAAAGCCCAAAAGGGGATAGAGCTTTAAGTGTGAGGTGTAAATAGTGAGGCGTGAGAGAAAGAAGATGTAAGGATGCCCTGTGGGAAATGGGATGGACCCGTCCCTCTGTGCCAAGATGAAGAAGCACTTCATCTAATGTGCGCAGGGCACTGACGGCATCTTGAAAGAGGATCCATCCATGAACAACATTAGCATTGTGGGTATTGATCTTGCCAAGCATGTTTTTCAACTTCATGCAGTTGATGACAGTGGTCATAAAGTGTT
>JAMCZP010000050.1 GCA_023485185.1 Gammaproteobacteria bacterium | reverse complement strand
GATGCCTGGGGAGCCTTTAACTTGGCTGCTTGGTATGCCTCTGAGCGTGGCGCTCATCTGGTGGGTAACCTGATAAGCGTAGCGGTTATTTTGATCGTTGCCATTGGTGTATGGCTTGGCTTGGCCAGCTTGATTGAGCATAAGCTCAACCCTGAGACAGGCCACGGTGAACCCACCGCACGCGCAAAAACGCTATTGAGCCTATTCCGTAATGCGTTGGCCATTGCCGTTGTGACAATTACCGGCATGATTGTGCTATCAGAAATTGGCATTAATATCGGCCCGCTAATTGCGGGTGCCGGTGTGTTGGGTCTGGCAATTGGTTTTGGTGCTCAGAAGCTGGTTCAGGATGTCATTACCGGTGTCTTTATTCAGGTAGAGAATGCCATGAATACCGGCGATGTGGTGACGGTAGGCGGCATCACCGGAACCGCGGAAAAACTAAGCATTCGCTCAGTCGGTATTCGAGATCTATCGGGTACTTACCACATTGTGCCGTTCTCCAGTGTTGATACCGTTTCGAACTATATGCGTGAGTTTGGTAATCATGTAGGCGAGTACGGGATTGCTTATCGTGAGAGCATCGATGGCGCTATTGAGCAGCTGAAATTGGCCTTTGAAGATCTGAAAGCCAGCGAAGAGCATAGCCATAAGCTATTGGCAGATATGACGGTTGCTGGGGTTACCGCCCTTGCCAACAGCTCCGTTAATATTCGAGTAGTGATTAAAACTACGCCTGGGGATCAGTGGGGGGTTGGACGTGCCTTTAATCGCCTAGTGAAGCTGCGCTTCGATGAAGCGGGTATCGAAATACCCTTCCCGCATACGACGCTCTACTTCGGTCAAGATAAATCGGGTTCTGCGCCCCCTGCGAACCTGCGCGTCATGCAGCAGGCCTTTACGATCGATGGTAGCCCTGCAGGGCAGCCAAAATCAGGCGACCTTACCGTGGATGATCGATTTGACCCACGTGCGAGCGCTTCGACTTCTGGGGTGTCGGAACATCATAAGCCTGATCAGGATGATGTCGACGAAAGGTAACTTCAAGAAAGGAAGAGTACAGAAGGGCCACCTTTGGGTGGCCCTTCTGCGTTTTAAGCTCCAGCGGAATAGTTTTCTGAATGACGTCCCTCCATATTGATGGATTCACCGCCATCCACGAACAGTATTTGTCCGGTTACAAAAGTGTTTTCTAATAAATAGTGCAAAGCTTGTACGAGATGATTGGGTTTACCTTGGTGATTCACCGGAATCGCTTCGATACGCCACTCAATATAGTCACTGATGCGCTGCGCAGCGGGAAGCACCACGCCAGGGGCGATACCATTGACCCGCAGGCGAGGCGCAAACTCAAGTGCTGCCATACGCGTCAATTCCGCTAAGCTTTTTTTCGACAATAAATATGCTGCATAAGGGTACTGGTGGTAAGCAATTTTATTATCAATAATGTTGATTACCTGACCCTCCTGAACCGCATGAGAAAAGTAGCGGGTGAGTAGCAATGGGGTAAATAAGTTGACGCGAAACTGGCTCTCCAAAAGAGCAAGTTCAGTCGCGCCTATTGGCGCAGGCTCATAAACAGAAGCACTATTAAGCAGTAGATTAAAGCCAGGAAAGCGTTGTTTCACCGATGCTATGAGTGCTTCTAAGTCGCCCGATAGAAAGTTACAGTAAAAAATTTCACACTCACGCCCTTTGGCACAAATGAGCTCTGCTACTTCCTCTGCTTCTTGACGAGAGCTATTAACGTGTAAAGCGATGTCATAACCCTCGTCTGCAAGATATTCAGCAAAATGCCTCCCTAAGCGGGTAGCGCCTCCTGTGATAAGTGCAGCTTTTTGGTGCATATAAAGCTCCCTATTTATCGTTAGTATTATTCTTTCTTGTTGGTATAAAAGACTGTCTGCGTGAGTGCAGCGTTTGTCAATAACTTGTACAAAAGTTGCACGTAAGGCTAGCCTGAATACTTAACAATAATACCCTCTAACGGGTTGTTTTCTAGGGCGTCACGTTGAATAGGATGTTGCTATGCCCCCGCAATCATTAGCTCCAGAACAGGCTATTTATTACCATGAATGCCTAATATCGTTAGGTTCTAATATCGAACCAAATCTTAATTTTGCTAAGGCATTAAACATTATTGGTCATGAATGTAATCTATTGGCCACTTCAAAACCGATTCGTACCGCACCAGTAGGATATCAACAGCAGCCTGACTACTTAAACGCGGCACTACTGGTGAGTACGCCCCTTGAGCAGGCAGCATTCCGTGCCTATTTAAAGGAAGTAGAAAACCGCTTAGGGCGTGTCCGAGGGGCGATTAAATCCGGGCCACGTACGATGGATCTGGATATGGTGGCGTGGGACGGTAAGTTGCTGGATGAGAGCTACTACCAATACGATTATGTGCGAACACCTGTTAATGAAGTGCTTGCCATCAGTGGCCGCTCGCTTGAGAAATAATGTGCTCATGATTTTTAGCGATAGGCCGATAATAGCGTTATAGCTGCCAAAATTTAGGCGAGCAGCGTTCAATTTGGAGGTCTGTGTTGCTCAGCCTGAATACCAATATGATGTCGCTTATAGCGCAGAATAATCTGCGCGGCAGTCAGCAAGCTATGCAGACCGCTATGCAGCGCCTCTCATCTGGGCTGCGCATTAACAGTGCTAAAGATGACCCGGCGGGTCAAGCGATTGCGAACCGCATGACGGCGCAAATCAAAGGGATGACTCAGGCGATTCGCAACACCAATGACGGCATTTCCATGGTGCAAACGGCGGAAGGGTCGCTTAACCAAATTAACGACAACCTGCAGCGCATCCGTGAGCTGAGCGTACAGGCGGCGAATGGCACCAACTCTTCTGACGACCTTGTCTCCATTCAAACCGAGATTGATCAGCGCCTAGAAGAGATCGACCGCATCGCGGGGCAGAGTAACTTTAATGGCATCGGGCTGATTAATGAGTCCAAATCATTAAATATTCAGGTCGGCGCTAACGCTGGCGATAGCATAGCGGTTCGTTTTGATGCCATGAATGTCCAGGCGCTAGGACTGCAGGGCTTTAGCGTACTGGAGGGCAGCGCCACAGAAAGTCCACTGGATGCAATGGATGAAGCAATCAAGCTCGTGGATCGCCAGCGTAGCTACATGGGTGCTGTACAGAATCGCTTTGAAAGTGTGATTGATGGCCTCAATAACAACATTATTAACACCTCCGCCGCTCGGTCACGTATTCAGGATGCCGATTATGCTCGGGAAGTCTCCAATCTAATTCGCGCCCAAATCCTGCAGCAAGTCGGCATAACGATTCTCGCCCAGGCCAACCAGCAGCCGCAAATGATTTTGCGGTTGCTGGAAGGGCTATAAGGCAGAAAAGCATTGAGTGGGCTTATTTATTCAATAATCCCCTGCTCTCGGGCCATGGCGTAAGCCGCCTGAGGGCCATTCCATAGCGACGGCAGTAGAATTAACGACACTGGAATTGCAGTGATAACGATAAACTGCTGTAACGCGCCAATTTGCCCAGCCCCCATATACAGCAGTACCGCCGCCATCAACGCCATGGCAATCCCCCAGAATGCACGCATTACCGGGCTTGGGTTATCGTGGCCCGCGCCCACCACTGCAATCGCATAGCTCATGGAATCGCCTGTGGTGGCCACAAAAATTGTGGTTAGTAACAAAATGGCTAGCGCCATCCAGGTGCCGCCGGGCAGTGCCTGGGCGACGGTCAAGGTCGCCACATCAAACTGAAAGTTATTAAGCGCTTCGGTTAAATCAATCACACCAGTGAGCTGATAGTAGATGCCCGAGCCGCCCAGCAAGGTAAACCAAACGGTGGTGGCAATGGGGGCCAAAATTGCTACCGCAACGATCATTTCACGAATGCTGCGACCGCGGGAAATACGCGCCACGAAAATCGCCATCACCGGGGCATAGCCAATAAACCAGGCAAAGAAAAACACTGTCCACCACTGCATCCACCACGCTGGTGCCGTCTCAGCGGTCATGGTCGCCATGGTAAAGAATTCGCTGACATACGCGCCCATGCTGGAAACATAGCTGTTGACTAGAAATAGCGTTGGGCCAAAGACGATAATCACCGCGCCAATCGCTAGTGCCAGCAGTACATTAAAGCGACTGAGGAGCTGAATGCCTTTATGTACGCCGCTTATAGAGGAGAGCACGTAGATGCTGGCCAGCACGCCAAGAATGATCAATTGGCCGGTATAGCCTTCTGGTAGCCCAAACAGCTCGTGCAGGCCAAAGCTAACCTGAGTAGCCAGAAAGCCAATCGGGCCAACGGTACCAGCCACCAGGGCAATCACGCAGCACGCGTCGACTAAGCCGCCTAGTGGGCCGCGCATTAAGCGTTCACCTAAGATCGGATAGAGCAGCGTGCGTGGCTGAAGCGGCTGGCCTTTCACGTAGTGCGCATGGGCGAGTACCACCGCAGTGAGAGAGCCCAACACCGCCCAGGCCATAAACCCCCAGTGCATAAAGGATTGCGCCAACGCACCCGAGACGGCTTCAGCGGTGCCTGCTTCGCTATCAAAGGCGGGCGGAGTTACTACAAAATGATAGACCGGCTCGCCAGCGGCAAAAAACACCCCACCGCCTGCCAGTAGCGTACACAGAATGATGGAGAGCCACTTAAATGTGCTCATTTCTGGTGCATCTAAATTACCGATTTTGGCTTTTGCAGCCGGTGTCATGGCTAAACCGATCGCAATAAAAAACGTCAACAGGAGCAGCAATTGGAAATAGCTACCCAGCACGATTGCCGTCCAGGCGAAGCCTGCGCTAATAGTGTCAGCCACCAGGGTAACGTCGTAAAACGATAGCGCCAGAAAGGCAACGATAAAGCCGATGCTCAATATCAGCACCAGTGGGTCGCCGAGCGAAAGCCGCCCAGAACTGTCAGCGTTAGGGGCTTCGCCGTTAGGGGCGGGCTGGTTCATGGTTAGTACCTTATTGGGGAAGTGAGAAAGAGCCTATCCAAGCTTTGCCGTTAAGCGGTTTAAAGCCGCTTAGTTAATAGAGAGTTGATAAAAAATCGACAAAACCGCAGACAAAAAAAAGCGCCATTCAATGAATGGCGCAAGACAGGAAACTGCGCTTAGTATACCGCTTTTTTAGACCAAGGTCTAATATGTTTTAATTTGGTGCATGTATGGAGTGCAATGCACCTTGATGAGACATTGACGGCGGTTAATATGGCGATAGCTACTTATTAACTATTTGATTTATAAGTAAAAATAAATTTGGCAGTATTGCTGCAATCACAAAGCATATTTTGTATACAAGGTATGCTCACAATGATGACACCCGCTGTTACACGCCGTTCCGCTGCTGTTCGCCTGTTGATGGGCTGTGCTGCTGCGCTGGTTTTAATGCCTACTATCAGCCAAGCGAGCGATACTCACATACGCTTTCAGTTGGACTGGCGGTTTGAAGGTCCGGCTGCACCATTTTTAATGGCCGCGGAGAAAGGCTATTTTGCTGAAGAGGGTCTGGACGTACAAATTGACTCCGGCAGCGGCTCAGCGGGGGCGATTAACCGCGTGGCCTCGGGCGCCTACGAAATGGGCTTTGGTGATCTTAACGCGCTAGTCGAATTTCTTGCTGAAAACCCTGATGGCCCTGGCATTCAAGGTGTCTATATCGTTTACGACGGAACGCCCACCGCGATATTCGCCCGTAAAGAGAGCGGGATCGAAAGTCCCGCTGATTTAGCCGGTAAAACCATCGCCGCCCCGGCCTTTGATACCGGTTACCGCGCCTGGGGCGTGTTTGCTGCTGCCAATGATCTCGCAGCCGATGCGGTGGCGTGGCAAAACGTTGATCCTACTCTGCGTGAGACGCTGCTTACCCGTGGCGATGTGGATGCGATTACCGGCTTCTACTTCACTAGTTTGCTCAACCTTGAAGAGCGTGGCATGAGTGAGGACGACCTCACCATTATGCCGTTCCCAGAGTATGGCGTACCGCTTTATGGCAATGCGATCATCGCCAGCGAATCCTTTGCGGAAGCTAATCCAAACGCGGTACAAGGCTTCTTACGCGCCTTCAACCGCGCGCTAGGCGAAACCATTGATGACCCTGAAGCTGCTATTGAGTACGTCAAAAATCGCGATGGCTTGATCAATGTGGCGATGGAGACCCGGCGGCTGAAGCTGGCCCTGGAGAGCGTAGTGGATACACCCGATGCTCGTGAACATGGCGTGGGGGGCGTCGATGAAGAACGTTTGATTGAAGCGATTCAATTGGTCGCCGACGCCTATGACTTGCCATCTGTCCCCTCTCCAGACCAAGTGTTCAGCTCACGCTATTTACCGCCTACTGAAGAGCGCATGCTGTTTACGGCAGAGGGCGAATAAGTATGTCGGCAGCGTTTGTGACCTTTGACGACGTAAGCCTGGCCTACGATGAATCAGGTAACGCCATCGAAGATATCAATCTGGATATCCACGAAGGGGAGTTTGTCGCCTTCGTGGGGCCTTCAGGGTGCGGTAAGTCGACATTTATGAAGCTGTGTACCGGGTTGCACGCGCCTTCGACGGGGGCGATAAAGGTCGATGGTCAGCCGGTGACCGGGCCGCTAAAGATCTCGGGCATGGCGTTTCAAAATGCCAACCTGCTGCCGTGGCGCACCACGCTGGATAACGTGCTGCTGCCGCTGGAAATTGTGAAGCCTTATCGCCACCAGTTCCGTAAACGACGCGAAGAGTTTGTCGGCTGGGCGCGCAAACTGCTTAAGACCGTTGGGCTTGAAGGTTATGAAGATCAGTACCCCTGGCAGCTTTCCGGCGGCATGCAGCAGCGCGCCTCTATCTGCCGGGCATTGATTCACCAACCACGATTGCTAATGCTGGACGAGCCCTTCGGTGCGTTAGATGCCTTTACCCGCGAAGAGCTGTGGTGTGTGCTGCGCGACCTATGGGAAGAGCAGCGCTTTACCGTGGTATTAGTGACCCACGACCTGCGCGAAGCGGCATTTCTGGCCGATACCGTCTATATCATGAGCCGTCGCCCCGGCCGGGTGATAGAGCGGCGCGAAATCGATTTGCCGAGACCCCGTGCGCTGGAAACCACCTACCAAAAACCCTTTATTGATCTGGTGCAGGAGCTACGCGCACAAATTGGCGAAGTGCGCAGCACTTAATGGCAGTACTTTATGGTTATTGAACATTTTGCGTCGTATTAATTTTGATTAGCTATTCTGAGTCTTACTAGGTTAAGCCTAGAAGCCAACTATCTGTTGTGGGAGGCCGCTTCAGCGGGCGAAGGGTGCCGGAGGCTCCCCTTAGACTAAGCTGGCTAGGAGCTCAAATATTCGCGAGCTGAAGCTCCCTCCTAAAGGTTTAGTTATCTTCCTAGCGAAGATGTTTTCACACTTAGTGATAAATAACCGACTTAATATCAGTATCAATAAAAGGCATATTTATGGCACAGAATAACCTGTTAATTGAACGGCTGGCGCCATGGATTGCGGTTGTGGCGTTGGTTATTATCTGGGAAGTAACGGTGCGGATATTCGACGTGCCCAGCTTTATCTTCCCCAGCGCCTTAGAGACCGCCCAAGCGCTAGTGACCTATTCCGGGCCGATAGCGATGCACTCCTGGCAAACGTTCTGGACCACCTTGATCGGCTTTGGCCTGGGTGTCGCTGTCGGGCTGGTGTTGGGCTTTATTATCGGCTCGTCGCGCTTTCTGTATAACGCCTGCTACCCGCTGTTAGTGGGCTTTAACGCGATTCCCAAAGTGGCGTTTGTACCCATTTTGGTGGTCTGGTTCGGGATTGGTTCAGTTCCTGCAATTCTTACCGCGTTTCTGATCTGTTTCTTCCCCATCGTGGTCAATGTGGCCACTGGCTTAGCAACCTTGGAGCCAGAGATGGAGGACGTGCTGCGGGTACTGGGCGCCCGGCGCATGGACGTGCTGTTGAAGGTCGGCCTGCCCCGCTCGCTGCCGTATTTCTTTGCCTCGCTGAAAGTCGCCATTACCCTGGCATTTGTCGGGACGGTGGTGTCAGAAACCGTTGCCTCCAATCAGGGTATTGGCTACTTAATGATGAGTGCTGGCTCGCAAATGCGTATGGGCCTGGTTTTTGCTGGCCTGCTGGTGATCAGCGCTATGGCCATGGTGATGTATGAGCTGTTTGCGCTGTTAGAAAAGCGTATGACGGGCTGGGCTCACCGCGGCCAAAATCGCTAAATGCTAATGTGTGCTAAACCCGCCTTACCAACGATAGAGCAGTGAGGCGCTGGTGGTATGATCGGTACGTTCGCTGGCATCTTCGGGGGGCTCAGAGTTGCGCTTGATCTCATGGGAGAGGCGCAACGATAGCCGTGAGTTTAAGCGCGTGGTTAGCGCTGTTAGTGAGCGTGAGGTAGTGTTCTGATCGGTATACTCAAGTGACATCTCTTGCTTGAAGTCAGAGTGCTGCGAAAACTCCCAGCGATAGTCGAGCGCTGAATAGGCCACGGCTAAGCGTTCATTTTCGTCGTCGCGTAGGCGATCATGGCGATAGCCTGGCCCCGCTTCAAGCGATAGGTAGTGTCGTTCGCCGTCAAGGATTTGGCGCCCATAGCCGCCAATAGCGGAAAGCTGTTGGTCATAACCCGCAAAGCGGTCTTTCTCCCAGCGGGCAAAACCAAATAAGTAGTGTGGGCCCTCAAGCTCATAGCGTTCTCGCCCTGCAAGCAGATACTGCTCGGCGCTGGTTTCACCGTCTCTGCTCACGTTGCGTACTTCACCCCGCAATGAGTGGGTAAAATTCCCTTTCAGCCAGGTCAATAATGTTTTACCAATCAAGGTACGGCTGTCAGTGTTGCCGGACAGTTGATTAAAACCGAGCTCAGCGTCACCGCTAAAAATAGGCGCATCTTCCTGGGGCGGCGGCGGGGCGTAAAAGGGGTTGGCATACGCCGTTGTTAACCACAGTGGCCAGCAGGCCAGTACGAGAATCCATCGAGCAATTGCCACAATATCCCTCCTTGAATTAGGCATGACGACATTATATCAGCGAACGATGGCATAGAACGGTGACAATTAACGTGGCCTGCTGACGCGTGCCATAATGAGTCATTACGCTGACGAGTCTATTTATGACCTCTCCT
>JAMCZP010000197.1 GCA_023485185.1 Gammaproteobacteria bacterium | reverse complement strand
GACGCGAATATCCGGGTGGCGCTTCACGTACAGTGCTCCTACGCCTTTGGGGCCATAGGCTTTGTGTGCTGAGAGCGACATCAGGTCAATTTGCTGGGCCACCACGTCTAAAGGAATACGTCCAACCGCCTGAGCTGCATCGGTGTGGAACGCTGCACCAAACGCATGGGCGACCTCTGCCAAGGCCGCAATATCGTTGATACTGCCTAGCTCGTTGTGAACCGCCATTAGCGAGACCAGCACCGTGTCGTCGCGCATCGCCGTGCGTAGTTGCTCAGGCTGAATGCAGCCGTCGCGTCCGGGCGTGAGCCAAGTGACGTCAAAGCCCTCTTTTTCCAGCGCATGGGCGGTATCCACGATAGCTTTATGCTCAATCGTAGAGGTCACCATATGCATGCCCCGCTCACGGTTAGCGCGCATAAAGCCCATGAGCGCTAAATTGTCCGCCTCGGTCGCCCCGCTGGTCCACACGATCTCTCTAGGGTCCGCGCCAATGACATCGGCCACTTGGCGGCGTGCCTGTTCAATCACCTGTTCCGCCTGCCAGCCCAACATATGGCTGCGCGAGGCGGGGTTAGCAAACAGCTGGTCAACCGTTAAGTAGCGCTGCATCACCTCCGCCGCGCGTACATCAACCGGTGTGGTAGCGGCGTAATCCAGGTAGATCGGCAGCGAGGGAGTGGTCATCGTTAACGTCCGGCGGTTTATCGGTACATTCGTGTGTGAGAGGACTTATGTAAATTAGCTCAAGGCGAAGAAGCGAGAATACCCGCTTCAGCACGCTGTTTTTGCCGTGATGCAATTCTTATGACATCAGGGCGGAGCATCAGTTGTGCAAGCGTCATATCGTCCAGGAAGTGGCGAATCTGCAAAGAGAGCTCGCACCATAAATGATGCGTCAGGCAGGTGTCGCCCTGTTGGCAGTCGGAAAGGCCTTGGCAGCGTGTAGCATCAACGCTTTCATTCACTGCGTCGATCACCTTTGACACGCTTATTGCGTCTGCAGGCTGAGAAAGCAAATAGCCGCCGCCTGGGCCGCGCACGCTATTGACCAAGCCTGCACGGCGCAGGCGAGCAAACAGCTGCTCTAAATAGGAGAGCGATATCTCTTGGCGCTGGGAGATATCGCTTAGGCTAGTCGGGCCGTTATGGGTATGCAACGCCAAATCGAGCATGGCGGTAACGGCGTAACGGCCTTTGGTGGTCAAGCGCATAGCAAGCCCCTCGACGCTGAACCTTCAGCGTACTAACGGCAAATGTGTCGCCATTATGGGAAAACCTGAGTGCTTTGGTCAACCATTACGCGGTGGTAGCGTTTCTTGCTCGCTAGTCGCTTCGGCTGTTGGCGCTACTGGTGAGCGCTTGCCGACACCGGAGCAGCCGGTATCATGCTCATCCAGTATGTCGGCAAAGTCTTCATCCCGCAGCGCTGGCAATTGTCCGTCACGGTAGTTGGCATCAAGCTTGCGCAGGGTAGAGCACATGCGCTCAATACGCTCATCCACGGCATGCATATGATCAAGCATGGCCTGCATGGAGCGGGCGACAGGATCGGGCATATCCTGGCTGACGCCGTAGGCATCAAAGCCAAATTTCTGGCAAATGGCTTCACGCCGGGCAGGGTCAACATCCAATGCCTCTTCCACATCAGGGTCGGCACGTTTGACAATTTTACCTGGGATACCGACCACCGTTGCGCCTGGCGGCACTTCTTTAGTGACCACCGCGTTGGAGCCAATTTTTGCCCCGGCGCCGACGGTGAAAGGGCCCAGTATTTTGGCGCCTGCACCGACAATCACGCCATCTTCGAGTGTGGGGTGACGTTTGCCTTTATTCCAACTGGTGCCGCCCAGGGTGACACCCTGATACAGCGTGACGTTGTTGCCCACCTGGGCAGTTTCACCAATCACCACGCCCATGCCGTGATCGATAAAGAACCGCCGACCTATGGTGGCACCCGGATGAATTTCAATGCCGGTAAGCCAGCGTGAGAACGTCGACAGCGTCCGCGCCAGCCACTTTAGGTTTTTCTTCCACAGCCAGTGGCCGCAGCGATGCAGCAGCAGGGCGTGCAGGCCAGGGTAGTTGGTCAGCACCTCAAGAAAGTTACGTGCGGCGGGGTCGCGGTCAAATACGCTGTTGATGTCTTCACGTAGACGTTGAAACATGAGGTGTTCCTTGGCGTTAAGGGGCGGCGACTAACTGCTGAAGTAGTAGAACGCGCTATTGATATTTCAGCAGTGGAATAACGTTAGCAGAATAGCGAAATTGGGGCGCGCAGCGTCAACTTCAAGTTTAGGCTATTCAACCTCATCCAGCGGGTATCGCTAAGGCTGCTTGCGATGGGCCGCTTTTTCCGTTGCCGATAAGATTCCGCGTAAAATATTCATTTCCATGCGCTCTGGCCGGGCGCGCAAATACAAACGGCGCAGTCTCGCCATTAATTGCCGCGGCTGTGCAGGGTCGTGAAAATCAATAGCAATCAACGTGCGCTCTAAATGCTCAAAATAGTGTTCTAGTTCTGCATGTGTCGACAGCGCTTCGTCGCCACTTGGCAATGCTGATGGGGCGTCGGTTTGGTCTAGGTTGGCTTGGTTCAGCCACGCCATCCGGCACTCATAGGCCAGCACCTGAACTGCTGCTGCCAAATTAAGCGAGCTGAAATCGGCATTGGTAGGAATATGCACGTGTGCGTGGCAGCGTTGTAGTTCTGCATTGGTGAGGCCGCTATCCTCGCGACCAAACACCAGCGCTACGCGTGCGCCTTCAGGCTTACACTCTGCAGGCAAGCGATCAGCTAGCTCCCTGGGTGACAGCATGGGCCAGGGCAGAGTACGCGAGCGCGCACTAGCGCCCACCGCCAGAGTGGAGTCGGCCACCGCTTCTTCCAGGGTGGTGTACACATGGGCTTGATGCAGTAGGTGATCAGCGCCGGAGGCACGGGAAATGCTGTCCTGAGTAATCACCTCACAGCGGGGGGCGACAAGGGCTAAATCTGCCAAGCCCATATTGTGCATGGCGCGTGCCACGCCGCCGATGTTGCCAGGGTGGCTGGTGCCGATTAATACAATGCGAATGCGCTCAAGCATGATAGGGCTCGGTGAATAAGGCTCTGCAAAAAGAGCAAGTGATCATTAAGGTGTAAAACGCGCAGTCTATCATGAGTCGATGGCATGCCCGAGAGCGGTCTGCTAGAATTGCGCGCCAAAGGCTGCCAAGTGCAGCTAGATGCGCGTTCTTAAGCATCACGTTCTTTAACATCACTGTGACAAGGCCCAACCATGAATCCGATGGTCCAATTTACGCTGCGTGCTGCACGCGGCGCTGTTGAACACTTCCTACGTGTTCGCGAACGTATTGAAAACGCCCACGAAGAATTTAACCTTGACCGCCTACTTGATGAGACAGCGCGCAAGGCCGAAGCGACGATTGTTCAACAGTTGGAACGCGGTTACCCCCAGCACGGTGTTACCGGCCGTTTTACGCCGCACCGAGCGGGTGAAGGCGAAGGTAAGGATATCGTCTGGAAAATTGAACCAATGCACGGCTACTCTAATTTAGCCGTTGCCGGTAAGGGCTTTGCACTCTCAGTGGTGTGTCTTGTTAAAGGTCGTCCCGAGCACGCGGTCATTATTTGCCCGTTCGGGGATGATGAATATATTGCCAGCCGTGGTCGCGGCGCCCAGCACAACGACAAGCGTATGCGCGTAAGCAAGCCTACCGCCATCAGCGGTACGCGCCTGTCGATGAGCCTGCCTGAAGTGTGGCTGCGCCCCCGCCATCTTCCTGCATATTTAACTATTGCGCAGCAACTGGCCCCGCAAGTCGAAACGCTACTGGCGTCAGGCTGCGGTCTGCTGGATATGTGTGAGCTCGCCTGTGGTCGTGTCGACAGCGCCTTTGTCCTGGGTCTGGAAGAGCAGGATATGCAGGTGGGAACGCTGTTCTTAAAAGAGGCGGGTGCGCTAATGGGTACCCCCGACGGTCAGCCAAGCGTTCAGGTTGAAGGGCCGTTAATGGCCGCAGGCCCGCGTCTCTATAAAGCGCTGATCAAGCAGTTGGCGCCGCACTTTTAAATACACCATTTAGTCTTTCACGGCTAAAACAAAGTGCCCCTGCTGGGAAAACCAGCAGGGGCATTTTGGCATGCCAGAAGAATTACCTGTACGGCTAGCGTTAAGGCAGCTCTTCCTCTTCTTCGTCGGTTTCTTTCTTTGTGGGTATCAAGTCTTCCCGCGACAACTTAAGCGGGATCAACAGCGCGGCCGCCGTGTAAATGGAAGAGAACGTACCCACCACGATGCCGATAAGCAGTGCAATGGCGAAGTTCTCAATCATATCCCCGCCGAGCAGCAGTAGCGCAAGCAGTACCAGTACGGTGGTGCCCGACGTTGCTAGGGTGCGCGAAAGCGTAGCGTTAATCGCTTCGTTAAATATCTGTGGCATGTCGTCAATCCGCGACGTGCGGATCATTTCACGAATGCGGTCATACACTACGATGGTGTCATTTAACGAATAACCGATAACGGCCAGAATCGCGGCCAGGACGGTGAGGTTGAAATCGAGCTGAAATAGAGCGAAAACGCCGATCACGATAATCACATCGTGCAGCAGGGCAAGCAGAGCGCCAATCGCAAACTTGTACTGGAAGCGCAGCGCAACGTAGAGCATTACCACGCCTAGCGCTACCAACAGGCCTAAGCCGCTTTGGTCGCGTAACTGGTCGCCTACCTGGGCGCCAACAAACTCAGCACGAACCAAGTCGACGCTGGCACCATCGGCACGCAGCAGGTTAACCACTTCCGCGCCCACATCCGCATCAAATGCCTGCTGTAGGCGAATTAAGACTTCTGTCGATGCCCCAAAGGTTTGCACAGAGACATCCTGGAAGCCGTTCTCTTCAAGCAGGACACGAATGGCATCTAATGAAGGAGCTGCGCCGTAGCGCACTTCGATCAGCGTGCCGCCAGTAAAGTCCAATCCCAGGTTTAGCTGTAGGAGCAGGATGGCACCAATCGACACGATAAGCATGACGGCAGAGACGGCGAACGCAAGCTTGCGCCTTCCCATAAAGTCGATTCGCAGGTGTGTTAGGGGTTTCATTACCACCTCTTAAGTTCTGGGCTAAGCGCGTGGTTTAAATCCACAGCTTTTTGACGGGTTTGCTGCCATAAACCAAGTTGACCATGGCACGAGTCACCACAAGGGCGGTGAACATCGACGTCAAAATGCCGATGGAAAGCGTTACGGCGAAGCCTTTCACCGGGCCGGTACCAATCGAGAACAGAATGACCGCTACCAGTAGCGTCGTGATATTGGCATCGACGATAGAGGTGAAGGCGCGCTCATAGCCCGCATGAATCGCCTGTTGAATCGACATGCCATTACGCAGCTCTTCGCGTATGCGCTCGAAGATGAGTACATTGGCATCTACTGCCATCCCAAGCGTTAGCACGATACCGGCAATACCTGGTAGGGTCAGGGTAGCCCCCAGTACAGACATCACGGCAATCAGCAGCGTTAAATTCAACGCCAGCGCCAGATTGGCAAACACGCCAAAGACTTTGTAGCGCACCAGCATAAACAGCACGACAAGCAGCAAGCCAATCTGGACCGAGAGCAGGCCGCGCTCAATATTTTCCGCGCCTAGGCTGGGTCCTATTGTGCGCTCTTGTGCAAAGTAGATAGGCGCTGCGAGTGAGCCAGAACGTAGCAAGAGCGAAAGCTCAGCGGCCTCTGTTGGCGAGTCTAGCCCGGTAATGCGGAAGCTGTTACCCAGCGCACTTTGAATTGTAGCAAGACTGATCAGGCCGCGCTCAACGTAGGGCTCGCGTACGATGGTCTCTTCGCCCGTTTCCGGGTCGACCACCACGCTATCTTCGCTCTTGTGCTCAATGAACAGCACCGCCATGTTGCGACCAATATTGGTGCGCGTGGCGCGGTTCATTAGCGTGCCGCCCGTGCCGTCCAGATTGATATTGACCTGGGGACGACCATTTTCATCAAAGCTGTTGCTGGCGCTGGAAACACTGTCACCGGTAATGATGACATCACGCATTAGCTCTGCTGAGCGCGATGGGTCATTACGGAAAGTATGCGTTTCGGTTTCAAGGTCCGGCGTGTCGTTGCGGGCTTCCAGGCGGAATTCCAGGTTAGCAGTGGCCCCTACAATCCGCTTGGCGGCGACGGTGTCTTGAACACCCGGCAGTTCTACCACAATCTGGTTCGGGCCCTGGCGCTGAACCATTGGCTCGGCTACACCCAGCTCATCAACACGATTGCGCAGGGTTGTCAGGTTTTGGTTAACCGCATAATCCTGGATTTCGTTAACGGATTGATCGCTTAACGACATCACGAGCCTTGAGGTGCGGCCGTCCCCTTCGCTTGAGTAGTCAAAGTCAGGAAAGTCGCGGCTAATCAAGCGTCGAGCGGTGTCACGGTCTTCTGCGCTGGCGAAGTCGATGGATATAGAGCGCGCCTCCACATCGGTATTGCGATAGCGGATTCGTTCGCTGCGCAGCAGTTCGCGCATGGCACTGGCATTGACTTCCAGACGTTGAGTAAGTGCTGCGTCCATGTCCACTTCAAGTAAGAAATGCACACCGCCGCGTAGATCAAGGCCGAGTGTCATCGGTGAGGCGGAAAATGCCTGTAGCCAGCCGGGCGTCGCTTCAGCAAGGTTCAGTGCCACGCTCGCTTCATTGCCGAGTACGTCGGTGGCAATGTCACGGGCATTGAGTTGATCGTCGTCGCGTTCAAGACGAATCAACCACTGACCGTTTTGCTCTTCGAGCGCTTTGATCTCGATGCCATTTTCAGTAAGCGCGGTTTCGACACGGTCTATCTGACGCGAATCCAGTGAGTCGCCTTGAGCGCTGCTAAGTTGGATGGCGGGATCTGCGGGAAATAAGTTGGGAAGCGAGTAGATAAGGCCAACCACCAGGACGACCAGTATCAGCAGATACTTCCACATGGGGTAACGGTTGAGCATGCAAGCCCTGCCTTCAATTACAAACGGAATGCTGTGCACGGGCTAGCCGTGCACAGCAAAGTTCACCATCATTTATACCATGTCACCCCTGCCGGGGTGGCTGGCACTGTATCGGCAGGGGTGAAGCAGGGTTTAGATGGACTTGATGGTGCCTTTAGGCAATACGGCAGCAACGGCGTTCTTCTGCACGTTAACTTCGGTGCCTTCAGAAATTTCGATGGTCAAAAACTCATCG
Organism: Gammaproteobacteria bacterium; assembly: GCA_023485185.1. The sequence continues at coordinate 1,899 of JAMCZP010000197.1, read as the reverse complement.
TTCACCTTAGTGATACGACCGACCAAGCCACCGCCAATCACAATTTCATCGCCTTTATCCAAGCTTGTTACCAACTGCTTGTGCTGTTTGGCGCGCTTAGCTTGCGGACGCCACAGTAGGAAATAGAAAATCAGCACGAAGCCGACCAGCATGACGATTTGCGCGATGCCACCGCCAGCAGCGGCTTCTTGGGCATGGGCTGGTGAGATGAAGAAATCCAGCATTGCAGAGAACTCCTGAGTTAGAAATAGTAAGGGATGAGATGATTAAACCATCTGCCAGAGGCAGCTGGCGATTAATTCGCTAGGGGAGGCACCGGCATGCCGCGCTGGGCATAAAAGCCATCCACAAAGGTCGTCAATGTACCCGCTTCGATTGCCGCGCGCAAATCAGCCATCACGCGCTGATAGTAGCGCAGGTTGTGGATAGTATTGAGCATTGCGCCAAGCATCTCGTTACAGCGATCCAAGTGGTGTAAATAGCTCCGCGAGAAATTCTTGCAGGTATAGCAATCGCACTCCTCATCGAGAGGGCGTGTATCATGGCGATGCTTAGCATTACGAATCTTAACGGTGCCCAATGAGGTGAATAAGTGACCGTTGCGCGCATTGCGTGTTGGCATCACACAGTCGAACATATCCACCCCCCGACGCACGCCTTCAACCAAATCTTCTGGTTTACCAACGCCCATTAAATAGCGCGGTTTTTCATCGGGCATCCAGGTGGGCAGGTAGTCCAGGACTTTAATCATCTCCTCTTTAGGCTCGCCGACTGAAAGGCCGCCAATCGCCAGTCCATCAAAACCGATGTCTAGCAGCCCTTTGAGCGAGCGTTCGCGTAGCGCTGGGTGCATGCCGCCCTGAATAATGCCAAAAAGTGCAGAAGGTGAATCACCGTGGGCATCACTTGAGCGCTTGGCCCAGCGCAGCGACAGCTCCATGGATTTTTCAGCTTCTTCAAAGGTGGCTGGGTAGGGGGTGCACTCATCAAAAATCATGACCACATCGGAGCCTAGCGAGCGCTGCACCGCCATGGACTCTTCCGGGCCCATAAAAACTTTGCTGCCATCCACTGGCGAGCGGAAGTGCACACCTTGCTCGGTGATCTTGCGCATCTTGCCCAGTGAAAAGACCTGAAAGCCACCGGAATCAGTGAGAATTGGCTTATCCCACTGAGCAAAGTCGTGCAGGTCACCGTGGGCTTCAATCACCTCAGTACCAGGGCGAAGCCAAAGGTGAAAGGTATTACCAAGAATAATTTCAGCGCCCGTCTCTTTGATTGATTCGGGCGTCATGCCTTTCACGGTGCCGTAGGTGCCCACCGGCATAAACGCGGGAGTTTCCACCGTGCCACGGGGAAAATGGAGGCGACCACGGCGTGCACGGCCATCTTCGGCCAAGCGCTCAAAGCGCATAAAACATTCGTTTCGCATATTAAGGTAACTCGTTAAACTCGTTCGTCTGGCGCAGCTATTTACTAAGCGGGCTTGCGGGTCAGCAGCATGGCGTCGCCATAGCTAAAAAACGCATAGCGCTCGGCCACTGCCTGTTGATAGGCGTGCATGATGGTGTCATAGCCCACAAAGGAGGACACCAGCATCAATAGCGTCGATTCAGGTAAATGAAAGTTGGTAATTAAAGCATCCACGCAGCGCCATTGGTAACCGGGATAGATGAAAATATCGGTATCCCCACTATAAGGAGCGATCTGCCCGTCGCTACTCTTCATGCAGGCACTCTCCAGGCAGCGCACGCTGGTGGTGCCAACCGCCACTACCCGTTTGCCTGCCGCCAGCGTCTCGCGGACTTGCTGGCAGGTCTCCTCGGTCACTTCAATCCACTCGCTGTGCATATGGTGTTCAAGGATATTGTCGACGCGCACCGGCTGAAAGGTACCGGC
>JAMCZP010000195.1 GCA_023485185.1 Gammaproteobacteria bacterium | reverse complement strand
TACTGATTAACGGCGGCAGCGCCTCCGCGGCTGAGATCGTAGCAGGTGCGCTTCAGGATCAACGGCGCGGCGTCATTATGGGTACGGATAGCTTCGGCAAAGGGTCGGTACAACAGATTATGCCGCTCGGTAATGGTGAAGGCCTCAAACTCACCACGGCACTTTACTACACACCCAATGGCCGCTCTATTCAGGCGCAAGGCATTGAGCCTGACGTAGAAGTGGTACGCGGACGGCTGGAGGTTGCCGAGAGCCGCCGCGAGATTCGCGAAGCGGATCTGGACGGCCACTTAAGCGGACAACAGGCACCCCGTGATCGCCAACAGATGGCCGAGCGCCTACGCGATGATTATCAGCTTAGCGAAGCCCTCAACCTGCTCAAGGCACTGAACGTCGTTGATCGCCGCCGCTAACGGCACTGTTATAACGGCAACCCGGTTTAACGACAACCTGGTTTAACGACAACTGAGAGGCAGGCGGCCACGCTCACCGGTCGCCTGCCGCATTAGCACGCGCTTCAATGGCACCAACTGATTCATCCCGCTCATGCCCAGGTTTCGCGCCAGCGTAAAGGCTGGGTCGTGGGTGCCAAACAGCACTTTAAACCCTTTCATCAGCCCTAGCATGGCACTGTTATCAAAACGCCGACGACGCTCGTAGCGTCTTAACGTGCTCATTTCCCCCCAAGGTGCGCCGCGCTGCCAGGCGTGTACTACCTCTTCAGCCAATACCGCCGCATCCATTAGCCCTAAATTAACTCCTTGGCCTGCCAGCGGATGGATACTGTGGGCAGCATCGCCGACTAGCGCGAAATGCGGCTGTACATAGTGACGGACATGGCGCTGGACTAACGGAAACCGGTGAGCCTTATCGCAGGCGGTAACTTGCCCTAAGCGGTGACCAAATGCCTCTCCTAAAGCATCGCCCAGCGCTTCTTGGGAAAGCCCGCTAAGCTCGGCTGCATGCGTGGATGTTGTCGACCATACAATAGAGCAGTAACGATCGTTTCCCTCCACGGTTAACGGTAGGAACGCGAGCGGACGACCATCAATAAACGCCTGACGCGCAACGCCACCATGCGGTTTTGTGCAGGTTACGGTGGTCACCACGGCATCTTGCTGCATATCGTCACTGTCGACTTCAATACCCGCCATCTCACGCAGTACCGATTGGGCACCATCGGCCGCCACGATTAACGGTGCATGTAGCTTGCGTCCGTCGTCCAGCACCAGCCAGTCGCCCTTTGATGAACAGCCTGTGTCGTTAGTGCGCTGGAGCGCCGCCACCCGCACGCCAAAAAACGTTGTGACGTTGGGATGGTCGATTACCTGGGTACTCAGTGCCGCGAGAGTGACAGCGTTTTCTACGATATGCCCTAACACTGCCACCCCCGCCTCATCAGCGGAAAAAGCAATCTCACCACTGCCCTCAGCGTCCCATACCTGCATACCTCGATAAGGAGTTACCCGGGTCTGCTGCATGGTGAGCCAAACACCCAAATGAGTTAATAATCGCTGCGAAACTGGTGTCAGTGCGCTTACTCGTGGGGCTGGTAGTTTACTCGCGGCATCATCAAGGCTTAACGGAGCGGGCTGGGCCTCGACAAGGGCCACTTGCATACCCGCCTGAGCCAACAGCGCGCAGAGTGCCGTGCCAACCATACCGCCACCGACAATCACCGCTTCAAAGTTTTCTACTGGCGGCTTCGCTGATGAGCTGTCCGTCTGCATAACACTCCCTTTTAGTAGCACTCTTTTAGAAACATTTCTTTAGAAGCATAGCTGAGCTTTTTAATGGTCAGAAGCTGTGCCAGAAATGTCAGTGGGCCCAGCGGTTGCTTATTGACAGCTTAGCGCTCTAGTCCCATTGCACGCCTAGCAAGTCCCCGTCGCAGCGGCCCAACCATATTCAGGCCAATTAGCCCAGCGGCACGCGCATGAGGCAATAGTGGGAAAGAGAGCCCAAACAATCGCACCAAGCCGTCGCTAAAGCGAATTACGTTGGCGCGATCTCGGGAGCGCTGTTTCTCAAACGCTTGCAGTGTGGCCATGTCACCTAACCGCCGATTAGCCAACTCCCCTTGCTCCAACGCTTCAACTAGATCCATCACCCCGCGCAGGGCAAGATTAAATCCTTGCCCTGCCACTGGGTGTAACGCGTGGGCAGCATTACCTAATACCGCCAGCCCAGGCCGCACTGGCTCCTCAGCAGTGACTAGTGAGAGTGGATAAGAATGGCGAGAACCCACCCGGGTAAACCGGCCAACGCGATCGCCAAATGCCCGCTGAAGCTGGAGTAGAAATTCGCGGTCAGAAAGCGCCATACGCGCTTGCTCGCTGCCGCTGGGATGGGTCCACACCAGCTCCATGGCCTGGCTAGGTAATGGCAGCAGGGCCATTGGCCCTTGGGAGGTAAATCGCTCGTAAGCAATACCGTGATGGGGTTGGCTTACCCCGACATGAGCGATCAGCGCGGTTTGCTCATAGGGCTCACGGCGACTGCCAATGCCTAGCTGCTCTTTAAGCCCCGACCGCCCTCCATCTGCGAGTACCGTTAAGCCTGCGGTAAGCTGACTGCCATCGGAAAGCTGCAGTTGATGCCCACCGGCGATGGGCGTGAGCTGCTCAACCTTCGCCGGGCAGTGCCATTCAAGCGGCAGACTGGCTAAGTGTTGATGTAGCACAAGGCCCATCCACGCATTGGGTATCACGTGGCCAAGCGCGGCTACGCCAAGTTCTTCAGCAGTTAACCTGGTCGCCCCTAAACGACCACGCTCGCTAATATGAATACGCTTGATAGGCGTTGCCTCTAAGCGCATAGCATCCCATACGCCCAACTGTTGAAAGCGCTGAGCCGAGCCTTCCGCAATGGCACTTGCCCGGGCATCAAAGCTTGGTTGCCAAGCGCTCTTAAGCGTCTGCGAAGCTAAGGGAGACGATTCAATAACCGCCACACGCCAACCATAACGCTTAATCAGCGGTGCTAAGGCGCAACCTAAACTGGCACCTACTAGCCCACCGCCCACAATGACAATGTCATGTGTCAGCGCTTGCCCAGCCGTTTGATTAGCACGCTGCATTGGCTTCTCCCACTCGCCTCTCTCTACCAAAGAGGTGATTATTATTTCGTAATGTAAATTACATAAAGGGCACTTCTGACACTTTAGCCTGGTTACTTTTTAGCCATTAACGCTTCAATTTCTGCTATCTGCTTAGGCGCATCGGCAGTAAGTACCTCATGACTGTCATGAGTAACCACCACATTGTCTTCAATACGAATGCCAATACCTTGATAGGTAACAGGAATATCGTCATCACAGGGAATATAGAGGCCAGGCTCCACAGTCAGCACCATGCCTGCGACTAAGGACCGTGGTGTTTTCTCATCCAGCCGGTAGGTGCCAACATCATGCACATCCAACCCTAACCAGTGAGATGTGGAGTGCAGGTAAAAGCGTCGGTAGCTATCGTCATTGATGCGCGCCTGGACATCACCTTCCAATAAACCAAGCTCAATCAGGCCAGCGGTTAAGTCACGCACGACACCTTGATGAATATCGGCCAGCGTGGCACCCGGCTTTATAGCGTCAACAGCGCGTTCCTGGGCCTCTAGCACCACTTGGTAGAGCGCTCGCTGGGCGTCGCTAAACCGTCCTGCAACCGGAAATGTACGGGTAATATCACCCGCATAAAGATCAAACTCAGCGCCAGCGTCAATCAATACCAAGTCGCCTTCACACAGCGGTGCGCTGTTCTCAATATAGTGCAGTACGCAGGCGTTGGCACCGCTGCCAACGATGGTGCTGTAGGCAGGCCCACTGGCGCCTTGCCAAACAAACTCATGCTCCAGTTCAGCCTGTAGTTGGAATTCACTAAGTCCTGGGCGTGAGACCTGCATAGCGCGCCGATGAGCACCTGCCGATATCGCTGCGGCGTGGCGCAGTAGTGCGATTTCAGCATCACTTTTGACTAACCGCATCTCATGTATCAGCGGGTTGATGTCCAGCCAACCTTTGAGCGGTGGCCGACCGTGCCGAAGCCCTGCGTGAGCCGCATGTAAGGCATCTTCAGCAATGCTGACTGCCTCAGCGCTGTCTAGCGGCAAATAAAGCAGCTCGCGCCCTGCGAGCAACCCACTCAACCGCTCGTCTCGCTCAGCATTTTCAAACGCCTGGTCAATACCGTGTTCAGCCACTACCCCCGCAGCGCCTAAGCGCCGCCCAGTCCATGCCTCCATCGTAGGGTCACGATCCAGGCAAAACACCACGCTTTCGCCTTCAGTACGACCTGGCAGCAGCACTAATAGCGCATCCGGCTCTTTAATGCCGGTCAGGTAATAAAAATCGCTATTCTGGCGGAAGGCGAATTCGCTATCACGCGAACGGGTCATCAGACCTGCGCCAGGCAGCACCACCGCACTATTGCTCGGCAGTTGGCTCATCAAGACATCTCGCCGTTGGCGATATTCCGCTACGCCGATAGCTAAGGGGCGAGATAGCAAGGCAGGCAACGCGGGGGCAGACAACATAGAAATTCCTCAGCGATTTAGACAAAAGCGGATTAATGAACGGGCGCGTCGGTTTGTTCTACTTGCGGCATACCTGGGTGCTGCTCGGTGTAAAGCAGCATAGCGGCCATGCGCGCATGCTCAGTCAATGCAAAAAGATCGTTCTCGTTTTCGGGGCTATCATCGATATCCGTATCAATTCGCCCAATCCCTTCTAGGTCACTGATCGCCTCTCTTAGCGCTTGCGACCAGCGTTCGCGAAGGTCATTATCAGCCACTTCATCGACGACTTCGATAAAGCCCAGCGTCCACTCTTTTAAGCCCTGGGCCTGCTCGCCCAATGAAAAAAGCTCATCAGGAAGCAGCGGCGTATAATCCAGGTCGCTTGCGCTCAGCGCTTCGACGGTTTGCCGACGCCAGCCTAACAAGCGCTCAGCGCTTGCCTGGTCTCGAGGCTGTTCAACACCCAGGCTTTGGCAAACTTCATCCAGCCAAGCTTCAGCGCTTACATCCCGTAGCGCGAGCAGGGCACATAAGCGGCCATCTAAAAAAGCCGGCGACTGCATACTGCCGTGCAGTAAAAAAACATCCGCCACATCAGAGAAGTCCTGACGTTCATCAATCAATGACATAGTATTTAATGACCTCGTATTTAATGGCACCGTATTCACTCGTGCCGCTTGTGCGCGCGTTGACCGCACACAAGCGGCTCTCTTATAGTGAGTAACGTCTATCTTCCTATGTAGTGATGTTAACGCATTGGGCCCCTTGCTGGCCCGTGCTGGAGTCTTTGATGAGTAACGCCAAGCGGCCAACTAAAGAGATAACCCTGTTAGGGCGTGGTTATATCATTGCCTGTGACACGGGCGAAGAAGCCAAACTTGATCGCGCCGCACGCTACCTAGACCGCGCCATGCAAGGTATTAATGCCCAAAGCAGTGTTCTGGGCAGCGAGCGTGTGGCCATCATGGCGGCCCTCAATATTACCCATGAGCTTCTCGAAGCGCTGGACGAACACCGTGCCGGTGAAGCTAATCTCAATCGGCTAAATGATCGACTTGAAAAGGCGCTGGCCAAAACACGCCAATCCTCAGCCCAGTGAACGCTCAGCTTAAGGAAAGCATGGCCAACGTTTAACCCAACACTTTGGCATTAGCGAGCGCTCTGTTAGGATGGCGGAGTTCTCTGGGGTGTACGCCAGTCGTTATAGTCCCTCGAGCCTATGCGCAGTACCCAGGGGGCCAAATGCTAGCCAGGCCCGTGTGCATGTCCGTGCGTCGGAAAGCCTGACGGTCTGGCTGCGGCCACCCACCTGAACCAGTAGGTTCAGGGCCAGAACGGCAGCGGCACCCTGGAGAACACCTTGTTTAGAAGGACAAATAACCTTTCTAACAAGATAGAGGGATGGAGGAGACAAAATAGGTATGGAAAACCTCCAGCACATCACTAGTCAGCAAGGCAGCCCCCCGCAAACGCTAGACAAGGCTGCACTACGCCGCCTGCTACGTCGTAACCGCCAAGCCCTTTCTGCCCATGAGCAACACCTTGCCGCACAACGTCTCTGCGCTCAGCTTAAAACACTGCCTGAAATCCGCCGCGCACGACGCTTAAGCCTCTACTTGCCAGTCAACGGCGAAATTGATCCGACTCTGATACTCCCTTGGCTGCATAAGCGTAACGTTAAACTCTATTTACCCGTATTACGGCCATTTAGCGATAATAACTTATGGTTTGTCGCTTACCACGCCGACACGCCGATGGTGAAAAACCGCTTTGGTATTGACGAGCCTGATTTGCGCTTTAGCGCTCAACGACGTAACCGCCTACCGGCCTGGGCATTAGACACGCTAATTGTGCCGCTCGTGGGGTTTGATGCAAAAGCCAATCGGATGGGCATGGGAGGTGGGTTTTATGATCGCAGTCTAGCGTTTATGCACCGTTCAGGCCCATCACCAACGCTGATTGGCGTTGCACATGCCTGCCAGCAGGTGGCTTCACTGCCTATTGAGCCATGGGATATCCCATTACAGGCGGTGGTTAGTGACCAGGACATTGTTCGCCGCTAATAAAACGATCCTAATAATATCTTCACTAATAAAACCTTGCCTAATAAAAAGGGCCGATCTTGAAATAAGATCAGCCCGTGTCATCTTCTACGCACAGCTAATTAAATACTGACTATCACCTTGCGGGTTAATAGCGTGGCTATTGCTGGCGTGCGGAATTAACTTCCCGACAACGCCTGCGCATAACCGGTGGCAAGCACCCCCAACGCAAATACCACCATCAACGCCATTACCATGTCAGGCTTCTTCCGCCGCATTCTGCTTCTCCAACACCTTTTACAGTTGCCAAATATGCTTAAATTCGCCCTGAAACACTTGATGTAAGCAGGATGACGAATTTCATTAATTTCGGGCACGACTATAGGGCTATAAGGGCATCAATGACAACTGGTTAAACAACATTTTTTAACCTCATTTTAAACGCTACCGTAACTAAATGTTGCTAGCATCGCTAGCGTTTAAGGTTAGCAACCACTTACAAACATGGTTGTATGTCTAAGCCATGAATAACCGATAGGCTGGATTGTCACTCTCGTTCCAATAGCGGTAGCCAATTGCATCAAGGTACTCGGTCACATGAGTACGGTCTTCATTGGGTACCTGCATACCCACCAGAACACGGCCATAGGCAGCGCCATGATTGCGATAGTGAAACAGCGAGATATTCCAATCATGAGGCAGTTGCGTTAAGAAATTCATCAGTGCACCCGGGCGCTCTGGGAACTCAAAGCGATACACCTCCTCCTCAAAGCGCTCGCTAGGGCGCCCGCCGCTGAGGTGGCGAATATGCAGCTTCGCCAGCTCGTTATCCGTTAGGTCTTCCACCTGATAACCACCTTCACGCAACTTGTCGATTACGGCTTGGCGATCTTCACCACCTGGCTTAACCTGGATGCCAACGTAAATATGCGCTTCGTTGCTGTCGGCATAGCGGTAACTGAACTCAGTCACCATGCGTTTGCCTAGCGTGCGGCAGAATTTTTTAAAGCTGCCCGGCTTTTCAGCAATGGTAACGGCAAGAATCGCTTCACGCTGTTCGCCAAGCTCCGTGCGTTCGGCAATATGCTGCAGGCGATCAAAATTGGTATTGGCGCCGGAGTTAATGCATAACAGCGTCTGGCCTTCGGCCCCGGTTTGCTGAATATATTTCTTCAGCCCCGCCAGTGATAGTGCGCCGGAGGTTTCCGCTACAGCGCGGGTATCTTCAAAAATGTCCTTTACCGCAGCGCACATTTCATCAGTATTAACGGTAATCACTCCGTCGATTACATCTTTCACCAGCGAAAACGGCACCTCGCCAATTTGTGCTACGGCGACGCCTTCTGCAAATACGCCTACTTGATCAAGTATTACTCGCTCGCCTGCTTCCAGGGCGGCTTTTAAGCAAGCGCTATCTTCGGCTTCGACACCAATCACTTTAATATCTGGACGCAGGTACTTTACATAGGCCGCCACTCCGGCGATTAACCCACCGCCGCCAACGGGCACAAAAATGGCATCCAAGCGTCCAGCGTGCTGGCGCAGAATCTCGACACCTATGGTGCCTTGTCCAGCCACCACATCGATATCATCAAATGGCGGAATATAGGTGTAGCCATGCTCCTTGATTAGCTCTTGCGCATGCTCTGCCGCCGCGGCAAAGGCATCACCTTTAAGAATCACTTTGGCGCCCCGGGCGCGAACGGCCTGCACTTTGATGTCTGGCGTGATACGCGGCATCACAATGACCGCCTTGACGCCCATCAGCTTTGCCGCCATAGCAAGCCCTTGGGCGTGGTTGCCCGCCGAGGCGGCAATCACGCCTTTATCTTTTTGCGCTTGGGTAAGCTGGGCCATTTTGTTATAGGCACCGCGAATCTTGAACGAAAATACTGGCTGTAAATCTTCGCGCTTAATCAAAATCTGGTTGTTGAAGCGACGCGACAAAAAGGGTGCTGGGGAAATCGGGGTCTCACAAGCGGCTTCGTAGACGCGGGCTTGGAGGATCTTTTTGACGGTTGCTTCTAGCATGCGGGTATCCCAAGGGAAGAACGTGAGCGGAAAAGCGTTTATTGGTAGCAGATTACGACTAGCGGCGTCTAGCCGCGTTTCCATCGGCAGGCAACGTTTAGATCGTTATACTAGCGCGATTCCTCCTCTCCTGACTGATAAGGCTTATTATGAACCAAGATCAATTAAAGGCCGCCGTGGCGGATGCCGCTATCAAAGAAATTGAACCTGAGCTAGACAAAAAAACCATTCTTGGCATTGGCACCGGCTCAACGGCCAATCTGTTTATTGACCGATTAGGCCCGCTGAGGGATCGATTTAAAGGCGCGGTAGCCAGCTCAGACGCTAGCGCCGAACGCCTTGAGAAGCTTGGCATTGAGGTTTTTGAACTCAACAGCGTTGGGACAGTACCTTTTTATATCGACGGTGCAGACGAAGTAAACGCCAACTTACATATGATAAAAGGCGGTGGTGCGGCGCTTACTCGAGAAAAAATTGTGGCCGCTTGTGCCAAGCGCTTTATCTGTATAGCTGACGGTTCTAAGTACGTATCTCAGTTAGGTAACTTTCCG
>JAMCZP010000084.1 GCA_023485185.1 Gammaproteobacteria bacterium | reverse complement strand
CCGGCGAGCAGGTGGAAGCAGTGCTGCCTACCCCAGGTCGTGTGGTAAGCATCACGCTGGCAAGGCACGGTGACTACGCTATTGTACAAAGCGCTACCAGCGGCGCCCAACTGATACGTTTTACCGAAAGTTGTCCACACCGCTGCCTAGCGGGTAACGTTGTGGATAACCTAGCGGGTAGCCTAGTGGCCAAAAATTCCGCCATCGCGCAATGGCTGGAAGCCCCCGTTGGCAACGCAGGCGAAACGGTGCACGGCTTTTTCTACTCAGCCTTAGCCAACCGCGCTGCACCGCTGATTGTCCGCGTTCATGGTGGGCCGACCGCCGCCACCTACCCTATTTACGACCCACTGGTAGCCTATTGGCAACAGCAGGGCTTTCATGTGCTGGATATCAACCCACGGGGCAGCGGCAACTTTGGCCGCCGCTACCGTGAGTGTTTAGCGGGCCAGTGGGGCATTAGCGATACTGACGATGTGATCGCCCTGGTTACTGCCGCCTGCGAACGCTTTGCAATAGATAAAGCGCGCTGCTTTATCCGTGGCCAAAGCGCTGGCGGGTTTACCGCCCTCAATGCCCTGGCCACCACGCCCCTGTTTTCTGCGGCCACTAGCCTGTACGGGGTAACAGATGCGTTATCGTTATCAGCAAAAACACACCGCTTTGAATCCGGCTACTTGGCCTGGCTAATCGGAGACGAAACCCAGCTCGCCCAGCGCAGCCCTGCTTACCACGTCACCCGTTGCCAGCGACCATTACGGGCCCTGTTTATCCAGGGTGGCAAAGACACCGTAGTGGTGCCAGAGCAAACTCATGCCATGGCGCGGCATATCGAACAGCAGGGTGGCGAGGCGCAAACACTGCTATTCAGTAACGAATGCCACGGCATTCGCCACCCCCAAGCGCGCCAAACCATGCTGGCTCGCGAGCTGGCCTTTTATCAATAAGATGACTTGCCCCCTAACGACGGCACCAAGGTCGTAACGCAACAATCTCCTAAGGTGCTTAAGATAATGGTTAACAATTATAAACGAGACCGCCCCATGACTTCGCCGCTCACGCAACTTCGTAAGTTTGTCGCGCCTGAAATTATTTTTGGCGACGGTGCCCGCCACGCTGCAGGCAATTACGTCTCTACTTTTGGGGCAGAAAAGGTACTGCTGGTCTCTGATCCTGGCGTACTGCTGGCAGGCTGGGTGACCGATATTGAAGCCAAACTGCTGGAAGCCAACATTGCTGTTGAGCGTTTTACCGCCGTCTCCCCCAACCCCCGGGTAGATGAGATTATGGCCGGTGCCGAGATCTACCGTGAAACCGGCTGCAAGGCGATTGTGGCGATAGGCGGTGGCAGCCCGATGGACTGCGCCAAGGGGATTGGTATCGTCACGGCCCACGGCGGGCATATTCTCGATTTTGAAGGCGTTGATACGATTCGCGTGCCGATTCCTCCGCTGATTTTTATTCCTTCAACGGCGGGCACCTCGGCGGATATTTCCCAGTTTGCGATTATTTCTGATCAGCAGCGGCGCATGAAATTCTCGATTATCAGCAAGGCCGTCGTGCCGGATGTATCGCTGATCGATCCTGAAGTCACTATGACCATGTCGCCCTACCTGACCGCTTGTACCGGGGTCGACGCGTTAGTGCATGCCATTGAAGCGTTCGTTTCAACCGGCAGCGGCCCGCTCACCGACACTCACGCCTTGGAAGCCATGCGGTTGATCAGCAGCCATCTTGAGGCGCTGGTGGCGAACCCTACCGATGGCGAGCTGCGCGCCCAGGTAATGCTGGGCAGCATGCAAGCGGGCTTGGCGTTCTCAAACGCTATTTTGGGCGCAGTACACGCGATGTCGCATAGTTTGGGCGGCTTCTTGGATCTCCCCCACGGTTTATGCAACGCTATGCTATTAGAGCATGTGGTGGCTTATAACTATGATGCCGCCCCCGATCGTTTTAAGCGGGTCGCCGAAGCCGTGGGTATCGACTGCCGAGGGCTGTCACAGCAGCAGATCAAAAAAGCGCTGTTCCGGTACTTAGTCGATTTAAAACATGCGGTTGGCCTGGGAGGCACGCTTGGCAAGATGGGCGTCTCACGCAGCGACGTGCCGTTCCTCACCAACCACGCGCTGGGCGACCCCTGCATTTTGACCAACCCGCGCCGTTCCAACTCACGGGATGTAGCGGTGGTGTACGAAGAGGCGCTATGAAAAAAGCCAACGATCCTTCGGGCTTTTCGGTCAGCGATCTGCTCGGGCTGGGTCAGCAGTCGGCGCGCAAAAGCTACTATCGAGAGCTGTCAGTGCGCTTGGAAGAGCTTGAAGTTGAGCGCAATCGCTATAAATGGCTATTTGAGAACGCGCTACACGGCATTTTTCAGGCGTCGCTCTCCGGAAAGCTGCGCGCCGCCAACCCGGCACTTGCCACCATGCTAGACGACCCTAGCGTGGCGTATACGCTGGAGCGCTGTGCGCGCTTTGACGCGCTGTTTGTTAACGCTACTACCGGGCAACAGCTGCGCGACCTGCTGCTCATTCAAGGGCACGTAACAGGCCAAACCACCTTGCTGCAGGGAGCCTCTGGTCGCCAGGTGCCCGTCGCCATTACGCTGATCAAAAAGCCCGCCGAACTTGCTGGAGATGAAGACCTGATCGAAGGCTTTGTGGCCGATATTACCGAGCGTGAGCGCGCCCGCCAGCACTTAGAAACACTCAACGCCCACTTGGAAGCCCGGGTAGCTGACCGCACCCAGGCACTTGAACGACTCAACGAGGAGCTTAGAAGCGCGCGCGATGCTGCCGAGTTTGCCAACCACAGCAAAGACCGCTACCTGGCCGCCGCCAGCCATGACCTGCTGCAACCCATGAACGCGGCACGCTTATTGGTGGCCTCACTACAGGAGCGGTTAAACGACAGCGATAATTTATCCCTGATTGAGAGGGTGCAAAACTCGCTGGAAGGCGCCGAAGCGATTCTTTCCGATCTATTGGATATTTCAAAACTGGATCACGGCCAGGTGCAGCCGCAATTACGCCACTTTAGTCTCAACGATATTCTTAGCAATCTCGCTGAAGAGTTTGCCCCCGTGGCGCAACGGAAAGGGTTAACGCTGCGCTATGTGCCTTGTCATCAAGCGGTAACCAGCGACTCTCATCTACTCAGCCGTATTGTGCGCAACTTTCTGGCTAACGCTTGCCGCTATACCCAGCGTGGCGGCATTTGCCTAGGCGTGCGACGCCACAGTGACGACAGCCTGGCCATACACGTTGTCGATAGCGGTATTGGTATTCCCGAAAGCGACTATCAGCTTATTTTCCGCGAGTTTCATCAACTCAACGCCACCCGGGCGCGCGATCGCCAGGGCGTTGGCCTGGGGCTTGCGATTGTGGAGCGGATTAGCCAGCGCCTTGAGCACCCGCTTTCTGTGCGCTCTGCACCCGGCCAAGGCTCCTGTTTTGCGGTTAGGGTGCCCCGGGCCAGTGGTGTTTCCTTTAGCCAAACATCCACCCCCAGCGCGCCATTTTCCGCTGACGCCGAGTTCGAAGGGGTGCATGTACTGATCCTGGATAACGAACCAGCCATTCTTGAAGGCATGGCGCTATTGCTCAGTGAATGGCAGGTCAGTTGCGATACCGCGCTGGATTTGGAGGCCGCCAAAGCCTGCCTGGAGGCGCCGGATATGCTGCTGGTGGACTTGCACTTAGACGAGAACGTGACGGGGCTGGAGGCCATTCGACAACTTCGCCACCACTGGCATGCCCCCCACTTACCCGCCGCCATTATCAGTGCCGACCGCTCTGATCACTGGCAAAGGCGGTTACGCCATGCCGGCGTTCCGCAGTTGAACAAGCCGGTACGCCCCGGCAAACTGCGCGCACTACTACGTAGCCTGCTCAATGGCTAAGCTGCGTTTCCCACAGACCTGTATCTCCCTGCCTAACGGCGTGCAAGGAGTGTTGGCCCACGCACCCCATTTAACCCATGCTCACGTTAGCATCACTATTGCAGCGGGCTATTTGGATGAGCCCTTCTCCCTGCCAGGCCTAGCCCACTTACTGGAGCACGTGCTCACCACAGCACCACTAACAACCTCCTCTAACACCAGCCTGCTCACGTGGCTTGCCCAGCACCAGGGCAGCCTGAACGCCCACACCGATGACTACGTCACCGATGTGCATTTCTCGATACCGGCAGACAGCCTAGAAGCGGCGGCTCTCACTGTTGCCAATCAGCTCGCCACGCCCACTCTTTCGTCGCCGACCATTCGCACCGAAGTCGCCGCCATTGACGCCGAATGGCAGGCCCGTCAGCACAGCTCGGCGATGCAACGGCTATCAGCCATCGCCATGCTCAGTGACCCGCGGCATATCGGTGCTGGCTGCCACCACGGCAACGCACAAACGCTGGGCCATAACATTGAGTTGCTTCATGAGGCGCTGACCACGTTTCACCGCGACCACTACCACGACGGCCGCGTTAACATTGCAATTATCAGCCCCAGGGCTGCAGAAGCGATGACCCGCCTTATTCAACGCATGGCAACGCTGTTTAACCCGCTACCGCCCAACGCTCCAGCGCTTGCCATTTCGCCCCGCTGGGGCAGCCTGCCCCGCGTGAAGGTGGTCGGGACAGCCAACGCCGTTGAGCTGTTGTGGCCGCTACCCTCGTCCGTTTCGCGCCATCAGTTTAACGCCCTTAGCGACGTTGCTGATTCGTTAAACCAAGGCTACCTGGTGGATCAGTTAGCTGACTCGATTACCGACTACCACGCGACTGCCGCCCCAACCGGGGCTACAGACACCTTCAGCTTGGCACTAACCGGTACCGCACCGCAGGAACGGCTGGACGTGCTGGCGGCTTCCCTCAGCGAACGTCTAGCAGCCCCGCTCGCGACGGCCCCTATTGATCACCGCACCGTTTGGCAGCCCCCAGTTGGTACCGTGCAACTGGCGTCGGCATGGTTTGTCTATGCGCGCCAGCAAGCATTGGCACGGCGGCTTGCTGCCAATACAGCGGCTCAACCATATTTCCCCACCAGGGATTGCAGGCCAGTTCCCTACTGGCTAGTTTATAGCGCGCCAACAACGCTCAAGCATGCTGGCGATACAGCACAACTGGCGACCACTCCCAAGGTGCAGCGTTGGTGCGGCCAGTATGGTGTCAGCGAGGATTTCTCCTCACTTGCCGACACCACCTGGGCAGCCTGTTTTATCCCCAACGCAATGTTCCTTCCCGCCCCACTGGCTACCAAACGGTGCGCCCGCAGCGGCGTGATATGTCAGCACATGCAACTAGTGCAGGGCAGTTGGGTGATAGCCGTGGGGGAGGGGGCGGCAGTTGCCATGCAAACCTTGCTGCACGAAGCGCATGTTAATACGGCCATTGTTCCCCAAGGACTCCTGGCTCAGCGATTGATCCAGCGCCTGACACCGCTGCCTACCACGCCTGCGGTATGGGTTTCCCATGAAGCAGATGCAGAGGTCGTTTGCCACGCGCTGGCAGAGTTGGCCAGCCGCGTGGCAGCACGCTCTGTGCAGACGCCTGCCACCAATGAGTCGGCCAGCACAGCCATTATGCGCGCACTGAGCTTACCGGGCACGCCCACCCAGCGCTGGCTATTAGCGCTGGTTGAGCAGCACCACAGCGCGGCCTTTTTTCAGCAGGCGCGGTATGACCATCACTTGGGGTATGTCGCGGCGGTACGCAGAAGCGACGGTGCGCCCTGCTCACTTGGCTATGTGGTGCAAACCAGCGAAGACGCTGAACCAGTAGGCGAAAAGCTACTAGCCATCACCGATACCCTGTGGCAAGCGGCGGAAGATGCCCTAAAGACGCCAACCTCTCTTAAACGCTCGCTAACACGGCCTGAAACGCCCCTCGCCGCGCTGATTACCCAGTGGCAAAGCCTGTTGTCAGGCACCGATCAGCCACTGCATCGGCTTGGGCAGCAAAGCATCGATTCACAGGCGCTTACCGATTTACTCACTCTGATAAACACCCACGGCCACTGGCAAACCCACTGGTTAGATAGTGCTGGCAACTATCGCGTCAACGATTGAGGCGAATCAGCGTTTGAGGAACTGAGAAAAATCGATATCGTTGGCCGATAAAATCGCTTGTACGCGGCTGGTCACCCCCAGCTTGCGCAAGATCGCCGACACATGGGCTTTCACCGTGGTTTCCGCGATATTGAGGTGATAGGCAATCATCTTGTTAGATTCACCGCGGGTCATGTGTTCCAACACCTGTAACTGTTTGCGGGTCAGTTGACGCAGCTGTTCCGCCGTAAAACCCTGCTCCTGGTGGCGACGCTTACGAATACTGTCCGGCGCGCGCATCGCATCGGCGGGTAGAAAGATATTGCCTTCCAGTACCTGGGCAATGGCGTGGCGCATCTGATCACGGGGCAATGATTTGGGGATAAACCCCGCTGCGCCACAAGAGACCGCCTGTAGAATAATCTGCTTATTCTCTTCCGCAGAAACAATCACCACCGGAATCGTAGGGTGCTCGTTACGCAGCTTTAAAAGACCCGTTAACCCGTTCATGCCAGGCATATTTAAATCCAGCAATATCAAGTCAAGATCAGGATCTTGCTGGGCATGGGCAAGAGCCTCATCAAAGTCTTCCACCTCGGTAACCTCAGCATCTGCGTAAGCTTCACGGATCACACGCGCCATAGCATCACGTACCAGGGGGTGATCGTCGGCAATCAGGAGTTTATACATTGCTGTCATTATTATGGTTGCCTGTGGTTTAGCTAAATCCCGCTTACTGCGTCTTTGCTGACACTCTACTAAGTCACTCGCCTTTATTGAAGCAACTTCCAACCATCAAGCGGGCCGCAGTGCCCCTGAAGAGGCTTGCTGCCGGAAGGTGCCGGCGAACTCGACCAGCGATTGAGTTAGCCAGATGAGCGCAGGCTCATTGGCAAACAGCCCATGCTGAATCAGCGTCATTTGCAGCGTTGGGAGCTCTTTGGGCGGCTCCACCATACGCACCGGCAGCATCATGACAAAGCGCTCAGCCATTTGACGTGGGAGCGTCATGATCGCTTCCGTTAGCGCCACTACCCGCGCTGCGGCGATGTAGTTGAGATTTTTAGAGATTACCCGGCGGGTTAAACCGTGCTGCGTCAGGCAGCTTTCAATATTGCTTGGGCGCAGGCCGCTAATATCGGCCAACTCCACATGGAGCTGGCGGGCAAACTGCTCCAGATCCACCTTATCCCCAACGCCTGTGTTATTGATGGCTACCAAACAAACCAGCTCCTCATCCATCCAAGGGGTCTGAATAACACCGCTGGGTAGCTCACTCTGGCTATCCAATCCCACCACCATATCCACCTGGCGTTGCTCCAACCCCTCGCTGAGGACTTCGGGCGTAATCAGCTCAATGGAAAAGCTAATGCCCGGCGCATAGGCCAACAGCTGACTTAAAAAGAGCGGGTACATGACCTCTTCAAAGTAATCCGTGGTGGCTAGCGTAAAGCGCCGCGTGCTGTTGGCAGGCGTAAACATCGCGGGGGATGCAAGACCTTGGCGTAGCATCGCTAGCGCCTGTTGCACCACGGGCAGCAGCTCAAGTGCCCGGAGTGTCGGCTGCATACCGTTTTCGGTGCGCACCAGTAGTGGGTCATCCAGCGATTCACGCAGCCGTTTTAAGGCATGGCTCAAGGCTGGCTGGCTTAAATGCAACGTTTCTGCCGCGCGAGTGACATGGCGCTCGCGCATCAGTGCCTCAAATACCAGTAGTAGATTTAGGTCGAAATGGCGTAGCGAGCGCATAGCTTCTCATTATTCATATCACGAATGATTAAATTCTAAACATTCATTTAATTTATCACCAGGAATTGCTTATTGTCTGCTGCTTATTCGCCCACCCGCGACTATCAACGATAATCCAGCACGCCAGGAGAAGTACACCGGTGACTCACCCCCAAACACAGATGCCCAGCCTTTATGGCGATATGATTTCTACCTTTATGGGCGTACCTAAAGCAACGGATCCCAAGGAAACCGACGCTGACGTGGTAGTGAGTGGCGTACCCTTTGACCTTGCGTGTTCTGGCAGAGCGGGTACCCGCATGGGGCCCAATGCGATTCGCCAAAGTACCGCTAACCTGATATGGGAAGGTAAACGCTGGCCGTGGGACTTCGCCTTAGAAGATCGCCTTCAGGTGTGCGATGCAGGCAACGTGGATTACGCTTATGGCGAGCCGGAAAGCTTAGTCGATAATCTGGAAACCCATGCCGGCCGCTGGTTAAAAGCGGGTAAGAAAATGTTAACGCTGGGGGGTGATCATTACATCACGCTACCGCTACTGCGTGCCCACGCCCGTGAGCATGGCCCGCTGGCGCTGATCCATTTCGATGCCCATACCGATACCTATGAGCAAGGCACACGCTTTGACCATGGCACTATTTTCCACCATGCCCTAAAAGAGGGACTGGTTGTGCCAGAGCACTCGCTGCAAATTGGTATTCGTACCAGCTATGATCGTCACAACCACCCTTACGAAGTGCTGGATGCGGACTGGGTGAACGATAATGGCCCGGCTGCCGTACTTGAGCGCATTCGCGCCAAAGTAGGCTACCACCCGGCTTACGTTAGCCTGGATATTGACGGCCTAGACCCTGCTTACGCGCCAGGTACTGGCACCCCGGTCTGCGGTGGCATGTCCACGGATCTGATGCTTAAAGTTATTCGTGGCATGGTAGGGATGGAGCTGATTGGCATGGACGTGGTGGAAGTAAACCCCGCCTATGATCACGGCGACATTACATCGCTTGCCGCCGCGACGCTGGGCTTAGAGTTTTTGTATACGCTGGCGGCGTCTAAACACGCTTGATGAGTTAATTGACGAAATCACGTTAAGAGTTAAGAGGAACAGTGTGTGATGCCGCACTACCTTGACGTGATTTTAACTAATTAGCAGTTAGACACCTCAATCAGCCCCGTCAGTACTTTGAGGCGACACCAACAAACCCAGCCGAATGGCTTCATGCACTAAGCCTGCAGTATGCCTAACGCCAAGGCGGCGCATTATATCGGCGCGGTGGGTCTCAATTGTTTTAATACTGACATTAAGCTGGTCGGCGATGGCTTTACTGCGAAAGCCTTTTGCCACGAGCGTTAATACTTCACTCTGGCGATGGGTTAAGGGGTTTTCAT
>JAMCZP010000176.1 GCA_023485185.1 Gammaproteobacteria bacterium | reverse complement strand
AAGCCGTGGTGCAGGTAAATGCTGAGGATGCGCGCGAGCAAAGGCGGGATCGCTTTCCCATAGCCGGTCGACAAAAGCGAGTGCGTTATCCAACTGCCCTGCCGAACCGCCATCAGGCGAGCCCATCACATCGGCATGCGCTCGAATCAAATCACGCACCGGCAGCATCGCAGCCCAGCCCGGCAGCGTGTTGTAACTGATATACACCACCCCGCCGGGATTAAGGCGGCGGCGAATAAAGTCTACAATCGTGCTTCGGTTAGCATCACCCACCCAGCTCCAAATCCCATGCAACGCGATATAGTCAAACATGGGTAGATCATCTCGCGCGCAAAATGTCGCGAAGTCATCATCTGCCAGTTGGACATTAACACCGCTTGCGTTTGCCGTTTCACGCGCAAATGCCACGTGAGCCGCATTGAAATCGGTACCTTGCCAGCCCACCGATGAAGCCGCAGCGTGCAAGTTAACGCTAACTCCCTGCCCAAACCCCAGTTCACAGGCATGTTTAATCACAGGAGGCATCCACCCCGCATTCAGCATAAGCAAACGAAGGCGTAAGGGATTCAGTTCAGCGTAATAGCCATGGGTATATGTTTGGTCGGTGACGTAGCCTACATCCAGCGATGGCATCTCAATGCTCCTATAGTGCCTTTATCAATTATTGTAAATTTGGCGATATTCTTAGTGAGGAGATTCAGCCACCCGACCCATTAACTCGACTTTAAAGCGTGCCAACTCAGCATTTACCTGCACCACGGCTTTAACGGCCCTATCGCGCTGCTGCAAATTTTCAACCGCTCCCTGCGCTCGATAGGTTGCACACATAGCGAGTGCAGCCGCCTTCCCCGCCTTCGGCTCAGCCGCCAAGTTGACTGAAAGCGCAGCGAGGCGATCATGCATAAAATTGAACAGATTCCCCGCCATTACCGGCCCATTCAGCACGGCTTCAGAAGGATAAAAGGCGCCAGCCTGGGTCAAGGCAATCATATAATTGCTTGCAGACTGAAACTGAACAAGGCCACCCTCAGTCATGCTAATCAACGGAAAGTAAGGCGCCAGCGCAGGCATAAGATGATTAGGATAAATTCGCGCCTGCCAATAGTGCGCGGCCACCCTTGAGAAATGATAAAAATCACTAATAGGCGCGAATCGCGCCATAGCGAAAGGCAGTATTTCAACCGGCGGTTTTTTAGGGTTGACGGTATCGTTAGCCACATCCACATACAGAGTGCCCACCAGTAACGCATTCTGAAAGTATTCGCCGCGTAAATCCCCCCATACCTGGCGTACCGAACCACCCTGGTGCACGAAATGCCTCAACGCATGAAGCCCCCGGGCAGCGTCAGGTTTAAGCGCAGTAGGGTCAAGGACACGTAAGCGCTGAAAAACCGCTTCGGAAATCTCCAGGCACTGGCCTAGTGGGTAAGGCTTACCCTGCTTTTGTGGTTTTAGTTGGCTAAGTTCCTTATCCAGCGAATAGCGTAATGCCACAAACAGCGCTGCAATATCCTGCAGGGCAGGCGTCAGCAACCTTGCCGTTAACGCATGTTGAGCCGGCTCGTTATCAATGCGCGGCTCATTAGGTAGCAACGGCATTCGCCCCCTCCCCTGTAATTAATATATTAACCCCATAATCTACTGCCAGTGACTGATACTATCTAGTCATACGGTACTACTTATTTACATTGTTCTTAGGACGCTTACTCATGACCACCAAGTTCAAATCTTCTCCTAGCACCCGACTTGAAGCCATAGAAAACGCCCTACTAACCGCACACCAAGACGCACTACGCTACTCGCACTCATCGCTACACCGCATGCCAGAATACTTTATGGCCATGCGCGTTGCTGACTATTTTGCCACCCACTTTATCAATTTCAGTTACCGTCTTGAGGCACAAGTCAAACGCACATTTGAAGAGTCAGATATTCAAACGCGCAATATCCAGCGCCTGCTAGCAGAGCCGGACCTACGCCCAGAAGGAAGGTTTGATTTAGTACTGCGCAAAGGCAAACAAGGGCGCACAGCACATATAATTGAATTTAAACGAGGCGATTCCACCCGCGGGCTGATTGGCGATATACGCCGCCTTGCCAAGGTTAGCCAACATGCAGGGCACCACAGCCTGAAAACCAACTATGTTGTACTTACCCGCCGCTGCCCACCCAACACCGATACAACTGATCGAATGATCAAGCGCCTCAATATCGCACTTGAAAAGGCCGGCTTGCTAGAAATTGATATCGAACTGGTCAGTTCTGAACCGCTATTCCCGCTACTGAATCGCGACCATCAACCCTTAGCCAACCGCGCCTTTCAGATTGTCGTGCTAGAAATCAGAGGCTAACAAGCAGCAATTAAGGCGCTTGATTGACAGCCTGCCAATAGCCTAGTGACTGTTCAGATACTGCGCCATGGGTCTTACCAATCGTACTCATCGCCAACTGAACGCCAGTAGAGCGTTCAGAAGGCAATCAACAGCCCCAAGGGCGCATTCACTATATTGGCGCCCAGATTAAATGAACGGCACAAAAGGTACGCCACTGCAGCCACTCAGTAGCAACGCAGCAGCTACGCCTAACGTTAGTTTACTCACCCATAAACGCATATTAACTATCGAAATCAAAGCTGAACTCCTCGTCATCATCGCCAAACACTTCATCCAGGTTCGCAGGAGTTTCCGTACTACCAGGGTTAACTCTAGCCAAACGGGCTAACAGGTGAGTTTGCGGAATAGACAAGTTCAACGCATAAGCAATAGACAGTGCCTGAGCACTGCGTAAAGCCAGAAAGGCCGTGTCATCCAACTGACTCAGCGCCTTCTCATCAATCATATAAATGCCATCAATCGCCAGACCAAGCTGACGCTGTAATGTCTCAGGCCAGGGCATCAGCACCTTTGCACTCGCTAATGCTTGTAGCGCTTTCTGGGTAACCTGATGCTTCCGATGAGCAGCCTTAAGGGCCTTTACACGCGTGGTGACTTCCTCGCGCATTTCGCCCTGTTCATCAAAAAAGGGCTGGCCCGCCCCATAGGGGTCTTCCAAGCCGCTATCCCGGTCAAAGGTAACAAAGCCCTTCTCCCCCACGGCCACAATTTCAAACGGATGAGTAGCAAGCCACTGCGGGCGATAGTTACCCAGCCACTTGCCCTGCTTGATAAAGAGATTATGGCCCGGCTCGATGCCACACACCCCGACCAAGCGCCATTCGCGGCCCTCTTTCATCATAGCCAACGGCATGGACGCAGCGGCCTTGCCTAGCTCGCCCGCGTGTAGCGGAAGCAAGGCCTGATGCTGTGCAAATGCAAGATCACTAGGAGGATGCCAAGTTTTGTTCTGGCACTCTTTGGGGCTAAGAACTAGCGGATTAGACATACAGCTTCCTTATGGGTGAACACGATTCCCTTCTAAAGGAAAGGAGTAACGCAATAGCCTAGTGTAACAACTCAGTACAATGCTACGACACTCCCCCACAGGGTAAGTGCCCTTTTGCTTACCCACCCAAGCGATGAAACGGCAAAAACCCCATTGGTTCAATGGCAGCCAACCGATGGGGCAAAGCGATATTAAAATGACGGAATCACCTCCACTGCCTCGCGTAGCCGTTCAGGGCTTAAATGGGCATAGCGGCTGGTAGTGCGCGCATTGGCATGGCCCAGCAGGGTTTGCACTTCATACAAACTACGCCCAGCATTAACTAAGAAGCTCGCAAAGCTATGGCGCAAATCATGTAAGCGCAACTCCGGCAGCCCCGCCTGTTGACGTGCGTGATACCAACTGTAGTAGATCGAGACAAATGGCTTATTAGTAGCGGGGTTTGCAAACACCCAACCACAGCCTACGTGGCATTTACGTTGACAGTGGGCAAGCAAAGCCAATGCCCCGCTAGATAACGGCACATGCCGGTGCCGCCCAGACTTGGTATGTGGAATACGCCATAGCTTACGGTCTACATCAATATCCTGCCAACGCGCATTCAGCACCTCACGCTTGCGCGCCCCGGTATACAGCAAAAAGGCAACGATATCCGCCAAGCGTGGGTTTTGACTATAACGCACACACCTTAGCAGGCAGCGCGTTTGCTCTGAGGTTAAGTAGCGCTCAATGCGATTATTCTCCTTCAAGGTGCGTATGTTTTTCACCGGGTTCTCATCAATCCCTGGCGTTTTCCAATCAAGCGCCAAGCGGTAGCCGTAGCCCAAAATCACTAACACACGGTTAATCGTTGCCGGGGCATAGGGGCGCTGCAGCATACTGGCCACCAGCCGCGCAATATCCGCCCCTGTTAACTCCCCCATTGCCCGCTCGCCTAATGCCGGCACAATATGCACGCGAATGATCGTTTCATCAGTCTTCCAGCTACGTTTATAAGTTTTGATATAAGGTAAA
The DNA here is from genome assembly GCA_023485185.1 of Gammaproteobacteria bacterium. The sequence goes on along the minus strand of JAMCZP010000176.1, from coordinate 4,785 downwards.
TAGTGGTCGATATAAAAGCGCTCAATCGTTGGCCCCGAACCAGGCAAAAGGACAGCTCTAGGGTCCGCGCCTACACGGATTTTACGCAACGCCAGCCGCGCTTCAGCACGCCCCTCTTCCAGCGTGATGACACGGGCATCACCCAGCGTTAAATAACGGTTTCGCCCTTCGGTACGGTAGCGCAGGCGATACGCCATCCGCCCGCTGCGCTGAACATCCACATACAACCCACACTGCAGCGTGTCGTACACCACCCAATGCTGACGCCCCGGCGGGCAAGTGAGTTGCGCTATAACGGCTTCGGTTAAATGAGTCACAGTCATGGCAAGGCTCCTTTTCAAGTGACCTTGCAAGAAAAGCATAAACAGAGCTGAAACTAACGGCGTTTGCGTGCTTTTTTGAATACAAACAACAAAGCAAAAATAGCGGTAGGTGTGCGGGTTACAAGTAAGCAAAATGGTTAGAGAAATAACTGATCTCAGATAAGCAGATAGAAGACAGTGCGATAAAAGGCTATTAACAGGAGTGAGTTTTGAAGGATAGGCACTCGGCTGACAAGAGAGTGCATGGTAGTCTGAATACCAGACAGACCACGGGTATCAGGCTCATCTTTAGGAAAGGAGACCCTGTAACCACCAAAAGCTTTGCTGGGAGAAAATCACCCGCATCCGGCAACAAAAGAACACGCAGATACGGCAAAGGGCAGCCCCGGTTGGTGGCTGCCCTTTTTTTGTGCGCTAAACAGAAATGCTGAGGAGAGGTTACTACTTAAAATGTCGCCCAAGCTATCGGCAAAAAGAATCTTTTTCAGCCAAAATTGTAGTTGTGGATAATCCATTATCCCAAGACGTGTTTTCCCCCGGTCTAGCACCTTAACTAACTCTGTGGAGGAACCTTTGTAACTGGAAACAAATCATGCGGCGTTTGCGCATGCATAATTTGAGTAGATAATTCAATCAGCTTTTCATAATTCGCTTTAGCCATACGCTCGTCAAGCCAGAATGGTACCTCCGTAAACTTTTCTAGCATTTGTAGCCGAAGCGCTCGACGCAGCCCCTTCAAAAAAGCTTTGGTTTCCCAGTGGGGAGGATCACACATAAGGATTTGATCAGCCATATCACAACCAAGCAACAGTGCTTCTAGATTGTTGTATCGCCCTCCTTCCCTGAGCCAATATGCCAGGTCCTTTTCATCTGCCTCATCCAGCTTGTTGGTCGCCCATGACGGCAAGGGACCAAATCTTTCTTTGAAGAAACTATTGACACACGCTCTTAGACCTTCAACCCACTGTTTTTCATACCATTCACTGAAAATTTCATCATTTATATCAAAAACCTCTGAATAATCCTCAAGGTCATCCAGAAAATCATCAGGCAGCTTTTTCAACGCAAGTATCGCCTCCATTGGCAGCTCAGTCACGTCAGCAATGGCGGCATCGTCTGTTTTGCCGTATTTAATTAATGAAAAGGCACGCTCAATACTGGCCCCAAGCCGACCTTTTAGATAAGCACTCAAAAACTCTCTTTGGTGAAAATATAAAAATTCCATCTGTATAGCCGCCACTGGTTTATTGAAAAAGCATAAAAAAGTTCATTATTTAAACAACTCGCCGGGTGAGTTGGCGGTAAGCATTTTCGTATACTATTACCCAACTGCACGTCACTCGTTTGCTTCAATCGCACACCTGACCAATCAGGAAACCTTTAACTTTAAAGCAACTTGTTGGCACAACGTACCCGCAACGCCTTTCTGCTGCTCTTTTTATGCCACTTTTCAAGATGTTCTGCCTGCATATATTTAAACCCTAAGCGATGACATTGCCTCTCCAAGATAATTATCCTAGCCAGTTACCAAGGCCGATTCATACGTTAAGCCCGTAAAAATTCGCTTAACGGCTAAAGAATAGAATAGGTTCAACATTAAAGCGGGCAGATAGCGCCTCAATATGACGACGAGTCAGCTCACGCTTTCGGTTAAGCACTTTGGAGACATAAGACTTGCTGCCAATTTCGGGAAGATCGGCAGTGCCCAACCCGTTCTGCTCCATTAAAAATTTGAGCATATCGACACCGTTTAGCGCCGACACCGACTCGTTAAAGGCTGCGAACTCAGGCGCCTGATCTTCCCACTCCTCAATAACATCGCTAAGCCGCTCCATGAGGAAGTCGTTGTCACTGTCCTCCTTTTCCAGCAGCGTTTCTACCAGGGTTAAGGCTTCCTCGTATTCGGCGCGATTATGGATTCGCACAAGGAAAGGGGCTTCCCTGAATAGCTTGGCAGCGGGTTGGATAATGGCAATGGCATTCATTGTCTTTTCTCCTGCGCATATTTGTTGCACAGCGTGTCATATTCAGCGTGAGTGGCGAGGTGCTTGGCAAACAACCGTTGGTTCTCAAAATCAATGAAGGCGATGAGCTTCAAATTGTTGCCCCCAATGTCGATCACCCACCACTTATCTACATACTTAAAGTTATCTAGGCTCGGAAACGCAGCCTGCATATCCTGGGGGGTGTTAAACCTAGATGATTTGAGTGTTTTGTATGCCTTGTTTACAGCGCTAGCATCATTTGGATAACTAGCCATAGCGTCAGCAAAAGGCCTTCTTGAAATAACTCTCATCAGTGCACCTTGCTAGCGGACGATCTAAGCTTGGCGCTCCGTGTCCTATTTGTCAACTTTAGCGGCATTGCTCTTTCTCACAATCGCGAGCGAACGATGCAGTTCTCAGCCATGCCCGGCACCCTATGCACAGAGCCACGTTGGTAACGTTGTTCGTTGAGCACGTTAGGGACGCTCACCTTTTAAAGGCCATTATTGGATACGAAAACCAGTGCAAAACAGCCGAATTTTGAGGGTTGCTAATAGCCAAAGCGGTTGGTAGTAGGTTAAAGAAATAACTGATCTCATATAAACAAATATAAAACAGAGCGTTAGAAGGCTCTTAACAGAAGAGCTCACTGAAGCGCTGTTAGCTCTTCAAGCTGCTAATGCTGCTAAAGCAGACTTCTTAGAAGAAAACGAAACGACTGAAGATGATATCGCTGCTAACTTAGAAGATGCAGAGCTGGTGCTTGCTCAAGCTCGTGGCTTGGCTACAGACAACCGTCTAAACGCCGATGTTACTAATGCCCAGAACCTAGTGGCTGCTGCTGAAGCTGATGCCGATGCGGTTCCTGGCTTGACGGATGCGATCGCGACGCTTGAAGCCGCTCAAGAAGCTCAAGAAGCCGCGGTAGAAGCACAAGCAGCAGCACAGCTTGATGCTGGAACTGCACAGTTTGATTTCTCAGCACGTAATGCTGGCACTGCGTATGACGGTTACGAAGTAACGGTTGACGGCGAACTGGTCATCGAACTTGATGAAGAAGAAGGCACGCTGTCCATCACGGAAGCTGGTGCAGAACTACCTGGCATCAACGCTCTGCTGGCCGCTCACCAAGCTCTGCAAGCAGCTGACCAAGCGCTAGCAGACGCGAACGAAGCAGTTGCCGAAGCGCAGACCGATGTTAACAACCTGGATCTGGCTGACGGTATTGCAGACGTTCAGGCTGATCTAGAAGCGGCTCAAGAAGCGCTTGACGCCGATATTGACGCAAACGGCACTACTGAAGAAATCAACGCTGAGCTAGACGCTGCTAACGAAGCACTGGTTGCTGCCAATACTGCCGCTGCCGAAGCACAAGGTGAGCTAGCTACCGCTCAGCAAGCCGTAACTGATGCAACAACTGCTCTCAATGCTGCGCAAACGACTGCGGACAATGCTGAAACTGCTTTGAACAATGCTGAAGCAGTAGAAGCTGCAGCATTAGCTGAGCTAGAAAATGCGCAGCAGGTTGAGACTGGCGCAGTAAATGTTCGCGATAACTTTGTTACGCTGAACAATGCATATACTCAGGCTTTGGCAGCTTATAACCAGGAAATCACAACTCCAACTGCTGTGGCGCTGGTAGATGCCTACGCTGCCTTAACAGATTATGACAGCGTGGCTTTCCCAGCCATAGCTGACGCAGCAGACATCGATACTGCATCAGCAGCTACTGATACCGCTCTTCAAGAAGAAACTGCCGACTTAAATGCGGCCGTTACCACTGCAGAAGCTAATACTGCTGAAGCTCAAGCTGATTTTGTCAATGCAGAAAATGCTGCTGATATTGCGCGGTCTAACAATGCCTTTGCACAAACAGCGCTAACGAATGCTCAAACTGCACTGGACAATGCCGTTGATGCAGTAGCTGCAGCCCAAGCTGAGCTAACTACTGCTAACGAAGCAGTAACCGAAGCAACTGACGAAGTTACTGCAGTACAAGCAACTCTGGACGCTCGCACCGCACTGGAAACAGACGTTGCAAATGCTCAGGCAGCCTTTGACGCAGCTAACCAAACCAACCCGCTGTATGCTGAAATTTTAGCTCAGCGTGCTGTGCTTGAAGCGGCAGAACTGGCTGTTGAAGAACGCGCTGAGCTGATCAGTGACGTTGAAGAAGCTCAGCTGTTAGCCGATGCGCTGGAAGCGTTAAACGCAGACATCGACACTGCTGAAGCATGGTTCACTGATCAAGACCTGGCACTGCCGTTGGCACTTGATGAAGACCGTACTGCTACTGAAGATGGCGATATCTTTACGTTCGTTGAAGAAGCCGGTGGTGAGTTCACTATCACCAGCTTTGGTGAAGAAGGTATCGACTCACTGTTCTTCGGTACTCAGTTCACGCTGGTTAGCCTTGCTGCACTTGGCGAAGACGTCACCATCGAAGACCGTGTGGGCAGCAACTTGAAGACTTGGGC
>JAMCZP010000244.1:6036-9212 GCA_023485185.1 Gammaproteobacteria bacterium | reverse complement strand
GGGCAGCGCGCGCAGCTGCCAGGGTGGCGGCGATATCGCCTCCATGGGTCTGCTCTGACAGGCGATCTAAATGACAGTGTGAATCAACAAACATATAAGTCTCGACAACAGGTAGGCCACCAGATCCACGATAGCTTCGAACAACTGGTACGTGGCGCTGAGCCTGTTTCAGAAGCCGCACGCCTGGATCGTCAGGCGATAGATGCTATCTTGTGGTACGGTATCGCCTGGCTGGAAGACCTGATCCGCTTAGGCTTATCAGGTCAGGCAGCGGTGCTACACAATCCCGATCTTGAGCCGCTTTACCGCCAGGCGGTAAAGAACGGTCGCGTGCAGGATTGGTTCCGTCTGCTGGATTATGCCCGAGAGCAGCGGCGTCTGCTGGCGGTGGGGGCGAACCCAAACCCTCAGTTAGTGTTAGAGGCTTGGTTAGTTCGCTGGGCGGCGCTGTTGCGTTCATAGCTAAGTGTTTACAGCTAAGTGTTCATAGGCAATTGCATTACCAAGTTCGTTACGTTTACTTATTTATCCCACGGCACTGCAGCGAGGTTGTCATGGCCGCCCAAAAAGCGCTCTCTCTAACCGTACCCGATGTGCCGACGCTGCTTTCCGCCTATATGCCTTTCCTGGATCATGGGGGGATTTTTGTCCCTACCCACACCCCCTATGCGCTGGGTCAGCAAGTGTTTTTACTGCTCACTCTCCCTGGCGAAAGCGAGCGCCTTTCGATCACTGGAAGCGTCGTTTGGGTCTCCCCCGAAGGTGTTAGCGGAAGGCGTATGCCCGGTATTGGCCTGCATTTCAGCCAACAAGATTATCCTGTGCGTGCTCGTATTGAGACCCTGCTAGCAGGTCAGTTAGATAAAGCAGCCCCGTCGTTCACGCTCTGAATTAAACCGTCGCTTACGTCTTGAGTGCAATTCTCATCGTGGTGATGGCCTACCTGTTGTCGAGACTTATATGTTTGTTGATTCACACTGTCATTTAGATCGCCTGTCAGAGCAGACCCATGGAGGCGATATCGCCGCCACCCTGGCAGCTGCGCGCGCTGCCCACGTCAGCCAATTTCTTGCCGTAGCGGTCACTTTGGATGAGATGCCGCAATTGGCAGCTATTGCCCGCGCGCATCACGATGTGGTGATTTCCGCTGGTTTGCACCCTTTGCATAGCCCTGCAGAAAAAGATAGCGCCGAGAGCGAGCCAAGCGTTGCCGATATCAAAGATGCCGCTGAACAGTTTGGCGCGGTAGCAATTGGCGAAACCGGCCTGGATTATCACTACCGCGACAGTGTTCCTGTCGACGTACAGCATGAGCGGTTTAAACGGCATTTGATTGCAGCGCAGGAGTTGGAGCTTCCGGTCATTGTTCATACCCGTGAAGCCAAACAGGAGACCCTGGCGCTGCTGCGTGAATACAGCGACCCGCGCGTGGGCGGTGTATTACACTGTTTCACTGAAGACTTAGCGATGGCTCGTGAAGCAGTAAGGCTTGGTTTTTATATCTCGCTATCGGGGATAATTACGTTTCGTAATGCTGCACCGCTCAGAGAACTTGCCCGTCAGTTGCCGTTAGATCGACTGCTGATAGAGACCGACAGCCCCTATCTTGCGCCGGTGCCTTATCGCGGTAAGCCTAATGAACCAGCCTGGGTAGTGAAAGTAGCAGAGTGTATTGCCAATGAGCGGGGCATCAGTGTTGATGAAGTGGCCATGCAAACCACGGCCAACTTTTATCAACTGTTCCGTGCAGCGGCCCCCGATGCGCCGGTACACGTCAAGGAAGCGTTGGCGCAGTCCGGGCTGCTATAGCCCGACAGCGCGACCAATGATCAAGCGAGGTGGGCGAGATGAATATTGATCGATTGCTACAGCAGCATAACCAGGATGAAGAGCGTGTCAGTTCTATCCCACCCTTAGATGAGTGGCAGCCTGCGCTTTCAGGCGATATCAATATCAGTATTGATACTGACGGTAGTTGGTGGCACGAAGGTAAGCCATTTGCCCGCCCTAAGGTGGCGCGACTATTAGCAACGCTGCTGCGTCTTGATGCTGACGGTTACTGTTTAGTCACCCCGGTAGAGCGCTGGCGCATCCAGGCCGAAGACCTGCCATTGGTCGCAGTAGAAGCCGACTTTCGTGACGATGCCTGGTGGTTCACCACCCAATTTGATGACGTTGTGCGCCTAGATGCCGAGCATCCACTCTCCGTGACGTTAACTCCCCAAGGCGAGGCGGTGCCGCAACTGTCGGTGCGTTTCGGTTTGGCTGCCAGGCTGCATCGCAATGTGTATTACCAGTTGGTTGAGGCTGCTGAAAGCCGGGATCTAGGTGATGGAACTAATGAGATCGGGCTAATGAGCGCCGGGGAGTGGTTTGCCCTAGGACAGCTTGATGATGAACTTTCAGGCGAGGCGCCGTGAAGTTAACCGCTGAACAGCAAGCTGTTGTTAATCACCGTACCGGCCATGCGCGGGTAGCAGCGGTGGCGGGAGCAGGCAAAACCACCACCATGGCTGCGCGTGTACTGCATTTGCTGGCCAGTGACGTGCCGCCAAAGCGCATTTTAGTGCTGATGTTTAACCGCTCCGCTAAGGATGATTTCCAGCGCCGCTTAATGATCATGGCGCCCGCCGGTCAGGCACTACCCGATGTACGCACCTTTCATTCCCTAGGGCATCGATTAACTCAGAGCCTTTGTCGCTGGGGAGCGCTTGCACCACGACGCCTGCTGTCAGCAGATTGGCAGCTAGAACGGCTGCTGCGTCAGGCGAGTCTCAATGTGCTGCGTGATGCGGTTGAGCGTCGAGACGCTGCTCTGGAAGCAGATCGGCTTGAAACCTTAGCCCACTTTTGTGGCTTAGTTAAGGCAGAAATGATCACGCCGAAAGCGCTCTACGAGCGGCTCAATTTCGATCCTGATACTGACTATTTTCCAGCGGCTTTTACTGAGGCAGAGCGGTTATTAGAAACGGAAGGGGTGATGACCTATGCCGATCTGCTTTATCGTCCGTTACAGGCGCTAGAAGCGGATGCTGCCCTAAGAGACAGGGTGGAGGGCTTTCTGGACCATGTCATTATTGATGAGTACCAGGATATCAATGCCGCTCAGCAGCGACTTTTATCCGTGCTGGTGGGCAGCCGTGCTGAGGTGATGGCGGTAGGCGATGCCCTAGGGA
>JAMCZP010000244.1:437-6026 GCA_023485185.1 Gammaproteobacteria bacterium | reverse complement strand
GCCATGGCCATGCCTTAGCGCTCGCCGCGAATCATGCTATCGCCGCTAACCAGCGGCGGCCCAACCAGCTGTGCTTGGCTGCGGTCAATAATCCTGAAACCCGTGTTTCAGTGGGGCAAGGTAGCCGCTTGCTACTCGATGCATTAATGGATTGGCAGGCGCAAGGGCGTGCGTTTAACGAGGTTAGTCTACTGGTACGCAGTTGGGCGCTCTCGGTACCGTTCCAGCTGGCCCTGTTGCAGGCGGGGATTCCGTTCCGCCTGCAGCGGGAGGATCGTTTTGTCTTTCGTTTGCCGTTGGTGCAGGCCTTGGCGGGCTATTTAAAGCTGTCACGTCGACCAGACCTGCTGCGCGATCCGCAGCAGCTATTGCTGCTGCTTTCCCAGCCGACACCGTTCGTTGCCAGGGAGCGTTTGCAGCGTTTAGCGCAACAGCTGGCCACGACGCAGCAGTGGCCCGAGCGCCATGATCCTATGTTAACGGATCTAAAGCCGATTCAGCGGCGCACGCTTAAAAAGCGCTGGGTGCTGCTTTGCGAGCTACCTCAGTTAAGTGCGTGGCCACCTGCCAAGCTGCTACGCCATGTGGTAGAGAGCATTGAAGCGGAAAAGACGCTCAAACGCGCCGCCGCAAGGCGAGATAAAGGCGAAGAAGACGTTCGTTTGCTCGACGTACTGATCGAACAAGCGCAGAGCGTGCAAGATCCCGATGCCTTCATTGAACTGCTTGAGCGTCCGGTCGAGAACCAGGCAGGTGGCGTGCTGATCAGTACTGTACACGGTGCAAAAGGACTTGAGTGGCCGCTCGTAGCGGTCGCTGGGGTTAATGAGGAAGATTTCCCCCACTATAGCCGCGATAACCCGCTTAGCGATGACCGTCTGGAGGAGGAGCGGCGGCTGTTCTACGTGGCGATCACGCGTGCCCAGGAGCAGCTGTTAGTGCTTCATGATGGCGGTGTGCATCGACCCAGCCGCTTTATCGCTGAAAGCGCCTGGCAAGACAGTATGCGCGTGGCTTCTTGCTTGTCGAGTGGCAGTGCCCCGACGGCTGCGCTTCAGGTAACGTCGGTCAGTCTAGTTGAGCGTTATCTGGCGCGACTTGGGCGCGACGATATTGTGTTGGCGGCGGCCCAAGTTGAAGAGGGCAAAGCGGGTTATTCATCAGACACCCGATTTTACCCCGGGCAGCGGCTTCATCATGCGGTGTTTGGCGAGGGTGAAGTGGCCGCAGTCGAAGGAAATCCTAACGACCCGGTCATCGACGTGCGTTTTGATCAAGCTGGGCGAAGGAGACTAATCGCCCGACGAGCACCCATTGAAGTGCTGGAAAGTGCTCAACGAGTGCCGCTGTAACGGCTGGCGCTTTGATAACAGCCGGAAGATGATGAGTAGTCGGCCAGCCTAGATCTCGCTATTGGCTGGCCGTATCGGTAGGAAGGCAACGTGTTAAAAAGAGTGTTAAAAGCCGCTCGCTGATTACATATTGGGGTAAGTTGGCCCGCCACCGCCTTCCGGCGCTACCCAGGTGATATTTTGTGCAGGGTCTTTAATATCACAGGTTTTGCAGTGTACGCAGTTCTGGAAATTGATCTGAAAGCGTGGCTGTCCCGCGCTGTCCTCAACCACTTCATAGACGCCTGCTGGGCAGTAGCGCTGGGCTGGTTCGGCGTACTTCGGCAGGTTTTCGCGAATCGGCAGCTCAGGGTCTTCCAAACGCAGATGGCACGGCTGGTTCTCTTCATGGTTGGTGTTAGACAGAAACACTGAGGAGAGCTTATCGAAAGAGAGTTTTCCGTCTGGCTTGGGATAAGTGATCCTTTCAAATTCAGCCGCAGGCTTAAGGGCGCCGTGGTCGGTAGTGGTGTCATGCACATTGGGCAGTTTGTTGCCCAGTAGCTGATGGGCAAAATTGTATGCGCCGCCGCCAATAGTGCCATATTTGTGAATGGCAGGACCGAAGCTTGCGCTCTCTTTAAGCTCTTGATACGCCCAGCTCGCTTGCCACTTTTGCGTAAAACTCGTCAGCTCTTGTGCGCCTTCATCACCGCCTTTAATCGCTTCAAACACGCTCTCTGCGGCCACCATGCCTGACTTCATGGCGGTATGCAGGCCCTTTATTTTGGAAAAATTGAGCGTGCCCGCATCACAGCCAATCAATAGGCCACCAGGGAAGGTCATTTTGGGTAGGCAGTTAAAGCCACCCTTGGTAATCGCCCGGGCGCCGTAAGCAACGCGTTTGCCGCCTTCAAGGTATTGACTAATGACCGGATGATGCTTCATGCGCTGAAACTCATCGAACGGCGAGAGCCATGGATTCTGATAGCCAAGATCCATAATTAAACCGACCACCACCTGCTGGTTTTCCGCATGGTACAAAAACCAGCCGCCATGGGTATTTTTATCTAACGGCCAGCCAGAGCCGTGCACTACAAGCCCAGGTTCATGCTTGTCAGCGGGTACATCCCAAAGTTCTTTTAGGCCGATGCCATAATGCTGAGGGTCGCGACCTGCATCCAGCGAAAAATCTTTAATTAAGCGTTTGCCAAGATGCCCGCGTGCGCCTTCTGCGAACAGTGTATACTTGGCGCGCAGCTCCATGCCTGGCATATAACCGTCTTTAGGCGTGCCATCGGCAGCGACGCCCATGTCGCCGATTAAGATACCGCGCACAGCGCCATCTTCAACGATAACTTCCTGGGCCGCAAAGCCAGGGAAAATCTCCACACCCAGCGATTCAGCCTGTTCGCCAAGCCAGCGGCACAAATTGCCCGCGCTGATCACGTAACGCTGCTGGTCGCCACCAGTGTTATGCATGCTTTTCGGCACGAGTGCGTTAGGTACTTTCTGAGCCTTTTCGGCATCTTTAAGCAAAAAAACGTCGTCGCGAATAGCCGGGGTATTAAGCGGTGCGCCGCGCTCCTGCCAATCGGGAAATAGTTCAGTCAGCGCACGGGTCTCAAAGACCGCTCCTGACAAAATATGCGCGCCCACTTCCGAGCCTTTCTCAACCACGCATACAGTGAGTTCCTGCTCGGCTTCATTCGCTTGCTGCATGAGTCGGCAGGCAGCTGCAAGCCCGGATGGGCCCGCACCGACAATCACCACGTCAAAGTCCATTACATCGCGTTCAACAGTTTCCACCCGGTTTCTCCTTATTCTCTTAAGCGCCACTATTTATAAAAGCTAGTCTACGTCTTTGTTATGAGCATTAGCTTATAAAAAGCGGGCCTTAATTTAAAACGGTCGTTTGCTTCTGGTTATGTCCCATGATAGGCATAATACCCGTGTCAGGTCACGCCTACGATGGCAATCAAGGCATTTCTTGGTGTGGGGCGTTGGTGGGGCGCCTTGGTGAAGGGTTCAGGCGAGTCGCGTTTAGCGATACGACCAAGGCCTTAGTCACTCGCTATTGTTGCCAGTAGGCCAGCTGTGGCAAATTAGTAAGGTTTTTCCATAGCGTACCTATCAAACGCTTGCATGAATTTAGTACGTCGCCATTGTGCTGGCGATGTCTAGGCTCAAAATTCTTAGGCTCAACATATCTTTAAATAATTTTTAGCAGTAGGTATCCGCAGGGCGGGTGCCCTCTCAGGTTAACGGCTTTTACTACCAGCTAAGCGAGGAACCTATGAAAGTACTCGTCGCGATTAAACGCGTCATCGACTACAACGTCAAAATCCGTGTTAAAGCGGATCACTCGGACGTCGATCTCACCAACGTCAAAATGGCCATGAACCCCTTCTGCGAAATTGCCGTGGAAGAGGCGGTACGCCTGAAAGAGAAGGGCGTCGCGACGGAAGTCATCGCCGTGTCGGTGGGCCCCAAAGCCGCCCAAGAGCAGCTGCGTACCGCGCTGGCGCTGGGCGCGGATCGCGCCATTCATATCGAAACTGACGAACGCGCCGAATCCCTGGCCGTCGCTAAACTGCTGGCCAACGTGGTCGAGGAAGAGCAGCCCGGCCTGGTGATTCTGGGCAAGCAGGCCATCGACACCGACAACAACCAGACCGGCCAAATGTTAGCGGCACTCACTGGCCTGCCCCAGGGCACCTTTGCCTCCGAAGTGGCGGTCGACGGTGACAAGGTCCATGTGACACGGGAAATCGACGGCGGTCTGCAAACCATCGCCCTCACACTGCCCGCGATAGTGACCACCGACCTGCGCTTGAACGAGCCGCGCTATGCCAAGCTCCCCGATATCATGAAGGCCAAGAAAAAGCCGCTGGATGTCAAAACTCCCGCCGATTACGGCGTCGAGGTGGCCTCCAAGGTCAGCCTACTGAAAGTCGAATCGCCCGCCGAGCGCAAGGGCGGTATCAAGGTGGCCTCGGTAGACGAGCTGATCGACAAACTCAAAAACGAAGCCAAAGTTCTTTAAGGTCGGTTATTTACCCCCGTACTTTAAGTATGCGCTTTGAAAGGAGCTGATTTTATGAGCATTTTGGTACTTGCCGATCTGCATGAAGGCCAACTGGCCGGCGCCACTGCCCACGTCGTGGCGGCAGCGAAGGCCATCGGTGGCGATATTGATGTTCTCGTTGCCGGTGAAGGCGTTCAAGCGGCGGCCGACGCTGCTGCGAAACTCGACGGCGTCAGCAAAGTGCGCGTTGCGGATAATGCCGTTTACGCCCACCAACTGGCCGAGCCCATGGGCGCGCTGCTGGTGGCGCTAGCCGATGGCTACACCCACGTCCTCGCCAGCGCCTCTACCACCGGCAAAAACGTCCTGCCGCGCTTAGCTGCGCTGAAAGACGTCAGTCAGATTTCTGACATTATCGCCGTCGAGAGCGCCGATACCTTCAAGCGCACCATCTACGCCGGTAACGCCATCGCCACCGTCAAAAGCGACGATGTGCTGAAAGTGATCACCGTCCGTCCCACCGGGTTTGATGCGGTCAGCGAAGGTAACAGCGCGCCGATTGAAGCGGTTGACGTAGTAGTTGAAAGCAGCCAGTCCCGCTTTGTCAAAGAAGAGCTGGCGAAGTCGGATCGTCCCGAACTGGGCGGCGCCAAGGTCGTCATCTCCGGCGGCCGCGGTATGGGCAACGGCGAAAACTTCAAGCTGCTCGACGGCATTGCCGACAAGCTGGGTGCGGCGATTGGTGCCTCCCGCGCCGCGGTAGACGCAGGCTTTGTGCCCAACGATATGCAGGTCGGCCAGACCGGCAAGATCGTCGCCCCGGATCTGTATATCGCCGTGGGTATCTCCGGTGCCATCCAGCACCTGGCGGGCATGAAGGACTCCAAGGTGATCGTCGCGATCAACAAAGATGACGAAGCGCCGATCTTCCAGATCGCTGATTACGGGCTGGTGGGCGATCTGTTTGAGATCCTGCCAGAGCTTGAGAGTAAGCTGTAAGTAATACAGTGACTAATGAGCCGGCTTCACCAGAAGTCGGCTTTTTTGTATCTTGTGTATTAGGTAAACTGGCAATAGTTGACTAAAGTACTGGGGCAAAGGGTAAGAAAAAATACCCTGACAGTTGAAAAAGCTGCGGACTGACCGCACATAGGTAAGTGAAAGCAACGAAAGCCACTCAAGGAGATGATGATATGGCACATACATTACCCGAACTGCCATACGCATCAC
>JAMCZP010000244.1:0-427 GCA_023485185.1 Gammaproteobacteria bacterium | reverse complement strand
CGAGTTGCCCATGCTAACGCGCCTAACCGCTTCGTTAACTCTGCCGGTGATCGGCTCTCCCATGTTTATCGTCTCAGGGCCTGATTTGGTCATTGCCCAGTGCCAGGCAGGGATTATTGGTGCTTTTCCAGCGCTCAATGCCCGTCCAGCGGAAGTACTGCGCGAGTGGCTACAGCAGGTCACTCAAACCCTGGCCGACTATGACGAGCTCCACCCCGATAATCACTCAGCGCCCTTTGCAGTTAATCAAATCGTGCACCCCACTAACGACCGTCTGGAGCACGATGTGGCCTTGTGCGCCGAGTTCAAGGTGCCGCTAGTGATCACCAGCCTGCATGCGCCTAATCGCATAGTGGAGCAGGTGCACGCCTATGGCGGGATGGTGTTTCATGATGTCACCACCTTGCGACATGCCAAGAAAGCGATT
>JAMCZP010000268.1 GCA_023485185.1 Gammaproteobacteria bacterium | reverse complement strand
CGCCGACGACTTTAGTAATGGTTAAATTGGTTTCTTCGGTTTCGTAGCCTGTTTCAACACGTTCCTTATCAGTGGTGAGACTGGCGTTGGCAATTCCTACGCTGCTTGCCAGCATAGCGCCGAATATGGCGTGTGGAAGGGGCTTCTTACTCATAGAAAAAGGGCGTCCTTGAGATCTCATGCGGTGCTCCTAGCTAATTTTTTGAAAAAATAAGTGTTAGAAAATAAATGTGAAAAAGTGTTCACGGCATCGCCGTGACTTTAAGCGTAGGAAGACCTTGGACAAGTCGCAATGCTAGTACAATGCTTATTGCTTAAAGGAAGCCGCGAAGCAGTTACGAGAGCAGCTCGAAATAACTCAGCAGCCCAATCACCACGCTGAACGTTATAAATGAGGCAAGGATTGCGGTCATTAAGGCACCAGCGGCAACGTCAGCCATGCCGTAACGCTGGCCCAATAGCGGGTAGATACTTGCCATGGGGGCAGCGGCGAAGAGAACACCGCCGACTAACAGCAACGGGTCTGAGGTAGGCATCATTAAATAAGCCAGCAAGATTGCCAACGGATGCAGCATCAGTTTACCCACCACGATTTGGCTGACATCCATGACAACACCACGCACATGGAGCCCGTAAATTGCTCCCCCGATAACAAAAAGTGCCGCCGGACCAGCCGAGCTAGCCACCATATCAACCGCTTTAGTAACTGGAATGGGTAAGCGTACTCCCGATATGGCAATCACTACGCCAATAAGAATAGCCATCACGACCGGATTTTTAATTAGTCGTTTGGCCGTTTGCTTAAGCGTTTGAGACAGACCTCCTCCCGACTGCAGCCCCATTTCAGCCAAGATCAGGGCTGCTGGGATTATCAGCAGGTTTTCAATAATCATACTTAAGGTTAGGAAAGTCACCGCTGGCGGCCCCAGCACCATTGCCGCTACCGGATAGCCAGTAAAGGCGCTATTAGAAGCCGACATACCCAGGGCAAACATCGTCCCGGTTTGCAGGTTTTTTTCTGGATAAACATGCCTAACCACAAGGCGAAGGAGAAAGTAATGACCGACCCTACTCCATACATCATCAGGTAATCGACGTTAAATACTTCCTCAAGGGGGTTTTGCGTCAGCGCCCGAACCACCAGGGCAGGTAACGCAAAGTACATCACAAAGTTACCGACACCCTGCATCTGCTCCCTGCTGACGATTCCCAGCAGCATCGCCAAATACCCCATACCGATAATTATGAAGATCGGCGTGGTGATGGCTAATATGTCAAGCATGCCTGGTTACTCTCCCCGTAATGCACCATCAACAAGACGCAACGTATTGTTGATATCGCTATGATTAAGCGGCAAGCGCTTTGAGCTCGTCATATAAAGTTTTAGGAAAGGTAATTCCGTTGGCTTGGCTTCGCTTTCTTGCTTCAAAACGACGTTGGGAAGGCAAGCGCGCGCCTTGGCCCAGAATAGCCTCAAAAAGGACTTCCGCGTGTTTGAGGTATAGCGCTGCATGTTCGCCTAAAAACACCTCCGGAGAAAACGCAATAATGAGTTCGCCATGGAAAGGTTTGCCGGTTTTCTCAGCATTCGCTGCCTGGGTTTCATGGCCTAGCAAGTCACCAATCAGCGGGCCCGCCAGTAGCTCCACCATGGTGGAAAGCGCCGAGCCTTTATAGCTGCCAAAGGGCAGCATAGCGCCGGCGAGTGCGGCCACGGGGTCAGTTGTTGATTTCCCCTCACTATTGAGCGCCCACCCTTCGGGGATCGATTTACCCGCTCGCCGGTGTAGCTCTATCTCGCCACGGGCGACCACGCTGGTGGCGAAATCAAACGTATAAGGTATGCCATCAGGACGTGGCCAGGAGAAAGCGATGGGGTTGGTGCCAAATAGCGGCGAAGTGCCACCCGCCGGAGCCACAAAAGCATGGCTGGGTGTCATCGCTAATGCCACCAAGCCTTCTGCTGACAGTGCTTCCACTTCGGGCCATAGGGCGGAGAAGTGAAAGCTGTTGTTAATCGCCAGCGCTGCAATTCCACTGCGTTTTGCTTTCTCGATTAAATGGGGCTTCCCTAGTTCAAACGCCAACAGCGAGCAGCCTCTATTGGCATTAACCTTAACGACACTGGCCGCTTGATCAGTCATCGTCGGTTTGGCTTGGGTATCAATACCGCCGTTTAAGGCGGTCTGAACACAGCCAATGAGTCGGTATAAACCGTGGGAGTGGCACTCATCACACTGGGCCGCCATGACGCTGCGCGTTATCGCGTTAGCATGGGGCTGGCTAAAGCCGTTATTAACAAGCAGCTGTTTACTCAACGCTTCGGCATCTTTTAACGAAATAGTAATATCATCACTCATAGCATTATTTAACCAATCGTTATTTGTTACTTTTATTTAAAAGTGCATTAAAAAAGCAGGTAAAGAATTACCTGCTTCACATTTTATTGAATGGGCATCAAACGCTAAGCGCTGCTTATAGCTCGCGTTTTCCATCCACTAAACGCGATACTTTCAGCGGATTACTCTCTTTTAGCGCATCAGGCAACAGACTTTCCGGTAGGGACTGATAGCAAACAGGCCTCAGAAAGCGATGGATAGCCGCTGAGCCAACAGAGGTAGTGCGCGAATCTGATGTCGCGGGGAACGGCCCACCGTGTACCATGGCATGGCACACCTCAACACCGGTGGGCCAACCATTGGCTAGAATACGTCCTGCTTTACGCTCAAGGGTGGGCAGCAGCGCCTTGGCGGCATCGATGTCTGCATCGTCCATATGCAGCGTGGCGGTTAACTGGCCTTCTAGCTGCTCAGCAACCTGCTTAAGCTCTCCCGCGTTTTCGCACTCAACAATCAGTGAGCTGGCGCCAAACACTTCTACTTGTAGCGCTTCAGAGGCAAGAAAATCGCTTGCAGAGGCGGCAAAGAGACCAGTCTGGCACTGATAGCCGCTGCCTGTTTGCCCGCGTGCAATTTCACGCACCTTAGCGGCACCGCTTAGGTTGGCAACACCCTCTTGGTAGGCGCGATGGATCCCCGGGGTGAGCATAGTCTGCGTGCCACTAGCTGCTACCGCGCCACGTGCCGCCTCAATGAAGGCGTCCAACTCAGGGCCTTTTATCGCGATCACCAACCCCGGGTTGGTGCAGAACTGGCCTGCGCCCATATTCAACGAACCGACAAAGGCTTCGCCCAATGCGGTACCGCGTGCTTTAAGAGCCGCTGGCAATAAGAAGACCGGGTTGATACTGCTCATCTCGGCATAAACCGGGATCGGCTGAGGTCGAGCCTGGGCGGTTTTCATCAGCGCCATACCACCGCTGCGCGAACCGGTGAAACCAACGGCTTGAATGCGCGGATCATCCACCAATGCCTGGCCAATTTCATTACCGGCACCAAACAGCAGCGAGAAAACACCTTCAGGCAAATGGCAGGCTTTTACGGCCTTTTGGATGGCCTTGCCGACAAGCTCGGAGGTGCCTGGGTGCGCAGAGTGCCCCTTCACCACTACCGGACAGCCAGCAGCGAGGGCTGAAGCGGTATCACCACCCGCTACCGAAAATGCCAGCTGGAAGTTGCTAGCACCAAAAACAGCCACTGGGCCCAAAGCAATATGGCGCTGGCGTAGATCAGCCCTCGGAAGCGGCTGGCGATCAGGCATGGCAGGGTCGATACGCACATCAAGCCACTCACCGGCACGCACTACTGAAGCAAACAAACGCAGCTGCCCGCAGGTTCTGCCACGCTCGCCTTCAATGCGCGCTTGGGGCAGGCCTGTTTCGTCCATAGCGCGTTCAATTAGCTCGCTACCAATGGCTTCAATTTCACTGGCGATGGTTTCTAAAAAAGTCGCGCGCTCTTCAAGTGACGTTTCGCGATAGGTGTTATACGCAGCCTCGGCGAGCTTGCAAGCCTTCTCAGCGTGCTCTCGGCTGCCACCAATATAGTTAGGTGCTAGCTTTTCGCCGGTGGCTGGGTTGACTGCTTGAATACTGGCCTGAGTACCGGTCACTGCTTGCTGACCGATCAGCATTTCACCTTGAATTGTCATAGATTACTCCTTATGTGGACCAGTGATATCGCTGGTCGCGGTATCACTTTTCACGTTATTACTTTTCAGGTCACTACTGGTCAAGATGCTACTTTTCAAGATACTGCGCGTAGGTGTTGCGCGCCCGGTTAAGATGCTGAAACATCGTTTCACGGGCAGCTTGAGCATCGCGGGAAAGAATAGCTTCGAGGATGTAAGTGTGCTCTTCCTGCACTCGCTCTAAGTAACGCTCGGAAGATATAGGATTAATATCAATACTCAGCAGCTTGGCGCGAGGAATCACGCTTTGGCTCCACTGCTTGTAAAAAGATAGGAAAAAAGGATTTTTAGTCGCAGCAGCAATCGCAAAGTGGAACTGATAATCCTCTTCACGCGCTTGTGTTTTGGCAGCATATGCACTGCTAAAAGCTAAATGTTGCGCTTCGAGCCGCTGACGATCTTCGTCATCATGGCGTAAGGCTGCCAGTTCAGCAGCGGCAGGCTCTAGGGTTAAACGCAGTTCCAGCAGATGTAAGATATCTTCCACAGTGGTGGGATTAATACGCTCGGCAGGACGCGCTTCCACCTTTGAAGTGCGTAGCACTGAGGTACCCACGCCCCGCCGCGTCTCAACTAGCCCCAGCGACTTAAGGTGGGTAATTGCTTCGCGGATTACCGTACGGCTAACGCCAAAAGAATCACACAGGCTGTTCTCAGTCGGTAGCTTTTCCCCCACTGCGACTTTTCCCTCCGTGATCAGCGCTTCCAGTTGGTCAGCCACGTGCACGGACAAGCTTCCCTGCTGCGTCACTTTATTTATTTGAAGCGGGTTTAGGGCAGACGTCGGTGCGCTATGCTTGACCATGAGAGCTATCCTTCATTAAAGTACAAGTTGTAATATATCGTACAACCTTGCTCTTTTAAGTACTATTTTAAGTACTGTCAAATAAGTACTATTAAATTAAGTACTATCAAACGTCGTCAGGGTGACCAGATTTGGTGAACTTACCGCCCTGGTAGCGTACAGCTAGATCATTGCCATCAATATCACAATCAAGCTGCTCAGTCTCTTCCCGCCAAGGCTCAGAACTGTCTTTAGGTACCCAGCCTAAGAAGCCTACCTTAGAATTGTCCCACCACTTTTCAGCATTATCAGACGCTCCGTAAATCACCGTATACCCTAACCGCGGCGTTACAAAAGCACGCTGCAACAGACTAACGAAATCTGAAAGGCTCAACCAGGTGGCCATCATGCGGGTATCGGCAGGCTTATCGAAGCAGGAGCCAATCCTCACACTGAGGGTCTCAACCCCAAATTTGTCGTGGTAGAAACTCGCAAGGTTTTCACCAAAGCATTTAGACACGCCGTATAACGAGTCAGGCTTTTGCGCCACCTCTGTGTCGATTAGCTGGCTACGCTCATAAAAACCGATGGTGTGGTTGGAGCTAGCAAACACGATCCGCGGTTTACCCTGTTTACGAGCGGCTTCATACAGGTGGTACGTACCCATAATATTGGCCTGTAGAATCGACTCCCAAGGGCTCTCTACCGACATCCCCCCTAAGTGGACGATTCCATCGCAGTCGTGCACTAGATCAGCAACGGCCTGCATATCACTAAGATCGGCTTGCACTAACTCTTCGCCTTCACCCGCCTCGCCTAAAGGCGCTACATCAGATAAACGAACATGCTTGGCAAGTTTAGCTAAATAAGGCCGCAGGCTTTTGCCCAGGCCCCCTGCCGCACCGGTCACTAAAATTCGATTTAACATATAAATTCCTTACTATATTGAGCAAGCCACTTTTTAAAAGCCGTACAGCGCCGCAGGGTTATCCACCAAAATCTTTTGTCGGGTGCTCTCATCCGCCCAATGAAGCAGAATATCTAACTGCTCGGGATCGCTTGGGAACTGTTCTCTAGGTACGCCAACATGCGGCCAGTTGGTGCCCCAGATAACCCGTTCAGGCGCATGTGCAATTAGCCGCTTAGCGATGGGGCCGACATCGCTATATTCAGGCCCGCCGCTCAAGCTGGCTTCATAGCCAGCGCAGATTTTTATCCACGCATTGCCTCGATCCAGCAAGCTAACAAGCTGGTCAACACGGTGATCATCAGCAGCTACGGGTGGCATAAACTTACCGATATGGTCGATGATGTAGTCGGTTTCAATCGCTTCCAGCGTGGGCATATAGTCGCTAAGCTCACGACCATTGAACTGCACCATTAAATGCCAGCCAAAGACACGGATACGTTCCTCAACCGCAGCAAGCTTATCAATCCCTACGGCGCCACCGGGCAACTGCATTATCCTCGCCCCCCGGGCACCTTGAGCGTGCATTGCTTCGATATCTGATTCAGAAGTCTCCGGGGCCACTACCACAACTGCACGGGCATGCGCTTGCCCAATTTCAGAGACGCCTTGCAAAATCGCGCGGTTATCGAACTGGTAGGCGTTAGGCTGAGTTAACACAACACGTTCCAGCGAAAGCCACTTTTGTAGAGCTTGATAATCGGCAACTGTAGCCAACTCAGGAATTTTAGGACCTCCTGACTGTGCTTCATAGCCGGGCAGGTATAAGTGAACATGACAGTCTGTTGCCCCTGCGGGGGCTTTTAAGCGTGGCGGTGGGCCTGTTAGCGGGCGAGTATTTACTGGAATAGACACGTTTATTTCTCCCTAAGTGCGTACGTTGCAAGCGCTTCGCGGTTAATTTCAATGCCCAGTCCTGGGCCATCGGGAATAGTCACCACCCCATTTTTATGCTCCAGAGGTGTTTTAACGACCGCTTGGCGGAAGGGGTTTTCGGTACGGTCGAACTCCATAATCGGTTCGATAGGATGTCGACGCGGTGGGTTGGGCGGTAGTGCCGCCATAAACTGCAGGCTGGCCGCCAAACATACCGCCGTACCCCATACGTGAGGCACCAAGCGCACACCATGCATGGCGGCCATATCCGCCACTCGGCGCATTTCGCTAAAGCCGCCCACACCGCAGATATCCGGCTGCACAATATCAACTGCGCGGCGGGCTAGCGGCTCCTGCATGGCATAACGGCCGTGCCAGTTTTCACCGCTGGCAACAGGAATCGGCTGCCCCGCCCTTACAGCTTCGTAGGTGGAAATTTGTTCTGGCAACACAGGCTCTTCAAACCAATCAATGCCAAACGGGGCAGCACGCTGGCCCAGCTCAATCGCTTCCAGATAGTCATAGCCGTGATTGGCATCGATCATCAGGCGCATGTCAGGGCCAATGGCATCGCGCACGGCAGCAATCACTTCAAGGTCTTCCTCGACATCAAAGCCAATTTTAATTTTGACTGCATGAAAGCCCTCGCGACGGTAGCCTGCCACTTCTGCGGCAATATCGGTCACGCGATCCACCCCTGCCCGTTGGAACGAGCCAGTAGCGTAGGCGCGCACGCTGTCACGAAAGCGGCCGCCAAGCAGCGTCGAGATCGGCACGTTAAAGTGCTTGCCCTTGATATCCCATAGGGCAATATCAATACCACTCAAAGCCGTCACGGTTAAACCGCGCTGACCTTGATCGCGCAGCCGGTTATAGAGCGTTAGCCAGATCTTTTCAGTCTGTAGCGGATCTTCGCCAACAATCGACCGTGCGTAGACGTCGACAATAGCTGCATTTGGCTTAGCCGGCCCCAGGCACTCGCCCCAACCGATCGTGCCATCATCACAAACAACTTCGACTAAACAGTGCTGGCGGCGGGAAAAGTGCATGGAGGCACTCTCAAACGCCGTTTCAAGTTTGTAATCGAGTATATGGGTATTTACAGCAACGACTTTCATATTCGATCTATCCTCTTAACAACTTATAAGCTGCTTTACATAGCTCGGAATTAACGGAAAAAGCCGGGTAGTGTTAATGAGATAGCCGGTACGTAAGTCACCAGCATTAAAGCGGCAAACAGCGCCAAAAAGAATGGCCAAATAGTGCGCACCGCTTCTTCGATTTTGATTTTGCCGATCACACAGCCAACAAATAGACAGGCACCAACTGGCGGGGTACATAGACCTAGCCCGAGGTTCATCATCAAAATAATGCCAAACTGAATCGGGTCCATTCCGAACTGCATGGCAACCGGTAGGAAAATGGGCGTACAGATAAGAATTAGTGCCGCCATATCCATAATCATACCCAAGATCAATAGAATGATATTGAGCATCAGGAAGATCACCACTGGCTTATCAGAAATCGCCATCAAGCCTGTGGTCAGCATTTCAGGCACATTGTAAAGAGCTAACAGGTAAGAGAATGCCGAGGCGCAGCCCACCAGAATCATCACTAGCGATGTCGTTTTTACCGACTGAATAACGGCTGCTTTGAAAGAGGCCCAGGTCAATTCGCGATAAACCAGCCCGGTAACGATAATGGCGTAGATAGCGCCAAAAGCGCCGGATTCTGTGACGGTAAGAATGCCCGACAGCACCCCGCCGACAATAATCACAGCGGTCATCAGTCCAGGTAGAGAAGCCACAAAGCTGATCATCAGCGCAGACCAACCAGGAAATGCTTCGCCCTTATAGCCACGCTTAACGGCCACTACATAAGCGGCAACAGCCAAGCTTAGGCACATCAAAACACCCGGCACAATGCCAGCAATAAACAGCTGAGTAACCGAGATACCGCCGCCTGCCGCCACCGCATAAAGAATCATATTATGGCTAGGGGGAATCACCACACCGGCAACGGAGGAGGTAACAGTGACATTCACCGCATAATCGGCGTCGTAGCCTTTCTCTTTCATTACGGGAATGAGAATAGAGCCTAATGCGGAGGTGTCTGCAACAGCCGAGCCGGAGATGCCACCAAACAGCATGGAAGAGCTGATATTTACCATACCTAACCCACCACGCACTTTACCCACCATCGCAGAAGCTAAGCGCACTAAACGCGTGGAAATACCGCCGTGCATCATCAGCTCGCCAGCAAAGATAAAGAAGGGGATCGCGAGTAAGGAAAAAACGGAAATACCGGAGAGGATACGTTGGAAGGCCACAAAAAGCGGCAAACCTTCATAAAGGAAAGTGACAACGGCGGCTAAACCGACCGCAAAGGCCACCGGTGCGCCAACTAAAAGTCCTAGGAAAAAGATCCCGAAAAGAATAATAAGACCCATCGATTATACCCCCTTCACTTTCCGAGTTAGTAAGCGCTGCGCTATATCTGCGGCTGAAAAGAGCATGATTAACACACCGCATATCACTAGGGGGGCTGCACGTTGGAACGAGC
>JAMCZP010000054.1 GCA_023485185.1 Gammaproteobacteria bacterium | reverse complement strand
TGAAACTCGCCTACCATGACGACGCTATGAACACTGCTACTGACACTGAGCTCAGCTCTTCAGAACCTTTACTACCGCTTCACCGGCAATCGGGCTTTTTAAGCTTTCTGCTGTCACGATTGGCAGCAGTTTTTGCCATGCAAATTCAAGCGGTGGTGGTGGCTTGGCAGGTCTACGATATTACCCGAGACCCGATGGCACTAGCCTATGTGGGGTTGGCTCAGTTTCTGCCCATGGTGGTACTCCTATTACCCGCGGGAGATTTTGTAGACCGTTTCTCACGCAAACGTATTTTGCAGCTTAGCTGGGTAGTGCAAGGTCTGTGTAGCGCGCTTCTTCTCACCCTTTCGCTAAATGGAAGCCAGAGTGTAGGGGGCTTTTATGCAGTGCTGGCGCTATTTGGTGCCGCGCGCGCCTTTACCGGCCCTGCTTTACAAAGCTTATTGCCCAACATCGTGCCCCGGACGCAGCTTGCCTCCGCGATCGCCCTGAATAGCTCTATCATGAAAATTGCCGTGATTGGTGGACCGCTCTTAGGCGGCATTCTGTATGGGTTAGGCGGGGGTAGCCTTGCCTACAGCGTATGTTTAGGGTGTTTTATGGCGGCGCTTATACTGCTGCTTCCAGTGCCAATTCGTTTCGCCGAAGCGGCTAAAACATTAGAGAGCACCGCCGTGAAGCGCTTTACGGCGGGCATTCGCTATATTCGCCACCAGCCGATTATTTTGGGCGCCATTTCGCTGGATCTGTTTGCAGTGTTGTTAGGTGGCGTCGTGGCACTGCTGCCTATTTATGCACAAGAAGTGCTCCACGTTGGGCCCGAAGGATTGGGTGCACTTCGCAGCGCTATTGCAGTTGGCGCACTGCTCATGGGGCTGTACTTAGGCATACGCGGTATAAAGCGCCGCGCTGGTTTAGTGATGTTTATCGCGGTGGTGATTTTCGGCGTTGCCAATTTGGTGTTCGCCCTATCGACGATTTTCTGGCTCTCGCTGGTGGCCATGTTAGTGGCCGGTGCTGCCGATATGATTAGCGTTTATGTGCGCATGACGCTGATTCAACTCGCCACCCCCGATGAAATGCGTGGACGCGTGAATGCAGTCAATATGCTGTTTATCGGCTCCAGCAATGAGCTTGGCGAGTTCCGGGCGGGCAGCATGGCGGCCTGGTTTGGGGCTGTTCCTGCTGCCATTATTGGCAGTGTCGGTACGCTGGCGGTGGTCGGTGCTTGGATGAAGCTCTTCCCTACTCTACGCCGCGTTGACCGCTTTGATGATGCCCGCTAAGCACTGTCTAACGGGTGTTCAAAAGTGCGCGCCCGCCAGCATGCTGACCCAGCCAGCCAAGCGCTTGCGCCACGGGCGGTTATCCCAGCGCTCGAGATCATAGCGAACCGCTTGACGAATATCATCTTCGACCAATTCACGAACGTAGCGGGCAAAGTCCTCATCATAGACGTTGAGATTACCCTCCTTATTGATACGAAATGAACGATTGTCGAGATTGGTGGAGCCAATACTTGCCCAACGGTCATCAATGCTGATCAGCTTGGCGTGATACATGGAGGGCTGATACTCATAGATTCCCACGCCAGCCTCAAGCATTGGCCGCCAGCGGTTGACCGAAGCATGGCGTACAAAGCCCTTATCAATACTGTCACCCGGTAGCAGGATGTTAATCTCAACGCCACGCTCACGCGCCTCAATAAGCGATTTCAGAAACTCTTCATCAGGGTAGAAGTAAGCAGAGCCTAGGGTAATCCGTTGCTCAGCCGTAGCAATGGCCACCATTAGCATTTTGCGCATCCGATGGCGGCCTTCGCTAGGGGTGCTGGTCACCATTTGTGCATCCAGCTCGCCTTGAGCCGTCAGTTCGGGAAAATAGGCATCCCCCAACAAGAGCCTTCCACTGGCGTCCAACCATGTATCGACAAATGCTGATTGCATGTTACCCACCACAGGCCCTTCGACGCGGAAGTGGTGGTCTCGATAGGCTAAGCCATCATCATCGGGTAACCAGCTGTCGGTGATATTGGCGCCACCGATAAAGCCGGTTCGTCCATCGACCATCAATAGTTTGCGATGGGTGCGGTGATTGAAATGCGTCAACTCATACCAGGACGGCTTGCGCCAGCGGATCACCTCAACACCGGCATCCAGCATGCGCTCAAATTTGCTATCCGCCGCGGACATTGAGCCAACATAATCAATTAGGGCATGCACCACTACGCCGCGCTCTGCCGCCGCTATCAAGGCCTCAACGAACGGTTCGGTAGCCTCTTCGCCCCAGAATTCAAATGTCTCAAAAGTAATCGAAACGTCGGCAGCATCAATAGCATCGAGCATAGCGGCATAGATCGCCTCTCCATCCATGAGTGGCTCGATGCGATTACCAGCAACAATCGGCTGCTCAAGGATCAGCCCCATACTCCGGCGAAAAACCGCATCGCTGGTGTCGAAATCCACTATTACCGGTTCCAGCAGCCGTTTGGGCTTAGGGGTGGCATTGAAGAACAGCACGCTGCCCACGCTAAATACCAACGTCATGACGATGGCGGTAAGGGTAATAAGTCGAGTACGACGTTTCACGGATGGCTCCCTGCCTCATAAGGTCGCCTCATGATTGCAGTTGCCCTGGGTGAATACCAGCGTTTAGGAGGGACTTGCCCAGCCCTTTACGACAAACTCTCGCCTGCCACTGGCTGACTATCTTGCAGAGCAGCTAACGGCACCATGCTCACCACGCTACCCACCACAATCAAACACGGCGAAGGCAGTGGTTCAGCGGCTAACCTAGCAGGCATATCCGCAAGGGTACCGACCAGTGACTGCTGCTCGGGCTGGCTGGCATTTGCCACCAGCATGACTGGCCACTCATCAGGAAGTCCCGCTTGGCGTAGGCCATGGCAAATCGCATCAACCTTGGAAAGCCCCATATAAAACACCAGGGTTTCATCTTTGCGCGCCAACGTCGCCCAGTCAGGAGTGCCATCTTCGCGGCACAGTTGCGCGGTCACAAAGCGCAGTTGCTGGGCATGTCCTCGGTCGGTTAGCGGAATGCCCATACAGGCCGCCGCCGCTGATGCCGCGGTAATACCCGGCACAATGGCTGCAGGCACATTAGCAGCCGATAACGCAGCCAATTCCTCGCCCATACGCCCAAACACGCCAGGGTCGCCACCTTTTAAGCGCACGACCGATTTGCCGGTGTTGGCAAGCTTAACCATTAAGGCGCCAATTTCTGCTTGGGGAACGCTGTGATGGCCACGTGCTTTGCCCACGTAGTAGCGTTCGGTGCCCCGTGGGATCAGCGCCAGCACGTCATCGCCGACCAAGCGGTCATACACCACCGCATCCGCCTGCATGAGAAGCCTTGCGGCTTTAAGCGTGAGTAACTCCACATCGCCACTGCCCGCGCCTACCAAATAGACCTTACCTGGCTGGCAATCGCCGCTTAACGGCAGTCGTAAACGCGAGGATGACTCACGACCGAAAGGCGCTAGCACCCGTTGCCCTAGGCGCATAAAGGCCTCAGGCCACTTCTGTGTTAGGTGTTTGCTTAGCGCGCGCATTGGGCCGCTCCTCTTCAATCAACGATTTCAATTCAGGAATACAACTACCGCACTGGGTTCCACAAGCAAGCCTGGCACCCAATGCTTCTATGCTGGTATCGCCATCACGGATTGCATTGGCAATCGTGATTTGGCCCACCTGATGACAACTGCATACGATGGGCCCTGCATCCACTGCACCATCATCGCAGCCTGCTAGTAAGCGGCGTCGATGGTTATTGCTCAACGCCTCATCTTCAAAACGTGCCTCCAGCCAAGCAAGCCCTGGTAACTCATTAGGTGGCCCGACCATCAGCCACCAACATAGCCTGCCGTTTTCAATCCCAGCAGCGCGAAACCGACCGCTGGCACTGTCTTGAGACCATATAGAAACGGGCGTTGGCAACCAGTTCGCCCATTGTGTAAACCAATCCTCCACCTGTTGAGTATCGGCTAGTTGCCAGCGCTGGCAAGCGCCCATGGGAATACGCGCCCAGTAGTCGCTTATCCGCCAAGGCTCAGCCGCCCGATCCGTTAGCGTATTGGCGATGAGTAACGTTGCCTGCCACGCAGCGGGTAATGGGCTAAGCGCTACCGCCCCGTGTTTAGACTCAGGCTGGCCTGAAAGCGGGTCGATGATACCAGCAATCAAGGCACTACTTCTGGCCTGTTTTGTAAAACAGTCAGTCCAGTGGATAGGTACAAACACCTCACCTCGCCGCTGGGCATTGGATACCCGCACGCGGGCGCGAAACTCACCTGCTGGGGCGCTGAGCATGGCGAGTGCTTGATCTTGCACACCGGCAGCTACTGCATCGTCTGGATGTATCTCCATAAAGGGTTCTGCGCGGTGATTCATTAACCGTGGTGCGCGACCGGTTCTCGTCATGGTGTGCCACTGATCGCGAATTCGCCCAGTATTTAAGCGCAGCGGATAGCTCACAGAGAGCGCTTGCGCAGGCCCTTGCGGCTGAACCGCTAGCAGTTTCGCACGGCCATTAGGGGTGGCGAAAATGCCATCTTCAAATAGCCGTGGAGTCCCATGGGGCGCGGCAGCGGTAACCGGCCACTGAATAGGTACCAAAGCATCGTATCTCTCACGCCCCAAACCAATAAGCCCCGAGATATCAAATAGGCGCCGCGGCCCGCCTTGTGCTGCGGTGATTTTAAAATCGTTTTCGAACCCTGATAACCGCGCGTGCTCGTCGAAAATCTCCCACGGATGCGAATAATTAAATGCCTCGGCAAACCCTAATCGCTTCGCCACTTCACACATTATCCACCAGTCGTGACGTGCCTCACCCGGAGGTGCCAGCATGCCCCGTTGACGCGAGATTCGACGCTCGGAGTTAGTGACGGTGCCATCTTTTTCTGACCATCCCGAGGCAGGCAGCACAATATCGGCGTAGGGCAGTAAATCAGTATGGGCGGCACATTCGGAGACAATCACTAGCGGGCATTTTTCCAATGCCGCGCGCACGCTGGCCGCATCGGGAAGACTAATCGCCGGGTTGGTGGCCATCACCCACAGTGCGGTCACTTCACCAAGCTCAATTGCCTCAAATAGCTCCACGGCTTTGTAGCCAGGTGCTTCCGGTAAGGTAGGCGTTAAGCTGTCGGTGGCCCAAAAACGGCTAACAAGATCAAGCGCCCCCGGCGTGTGGTAATCCATGTGTGCCGCTAGCTGATTAGCAAGCCCACCCACTTCGCGCCCGCCCATGGCATTAGGCTGCCCGGTAATCGAAAATGGCCCGGCGCCTGGCAGGCCGAGCTTTCCGCCAGCCAGATGACAGTTAATAATCGCGTTGCACTTATCGGTGCCGCTGGAGGATTGGTTAACGCCCTGAGAATAGAGCGTGACTACATGCAGTTGGCTGGCAAACCAGTAGTAGAAGGTTTCCAGGCGTTCAGGGTCAACATCGCAGGCGGCGGCTACCTCTGCCACCGAACCCGCCGATTGCTGAGCAGCCGTTAAGGCCTCTTCAAAGCCTTCGGTGTGGCGCTCAAGATAAAGGTTATCAAGCTTTTTGCGCTGCGCCATCCACGCCAGCAGACCGTTAAACAGATAGGCATCGCTGCCTGGCTTGATACCCAGGTAGAGGTCAGCAATTTCGCAACTGTCGGTGACACGCGGGTCAATGACAACCAAGCGCATCAGCGGATTGCGCTCTTTGGCGATTTTAATGCGCTGATAGAGCACCGGGTGGTTCCACGCAAGGTTGGAGCCCACTAGCACTATTAGCTCCGCTTCTTCCAAGTCTTCGTAGTTACATGGCACCGCATCGGCACCAAAGGCGCGCTTGTAACCCGCTACCGCAGAAGCCATGCATAAGCGCGAATTGGTATCTAAATGCGGCGTACCTAGAAAGCCTTTAAACAGCTTGTTGGCGACGTAGTAATCTTCAGTGAGCAGTTGTCCCGAAAGGTAACCGGCTACCGTGTGATTACCGTGCTGCTCTCTCAGGCTATTAAGGCGCTGGGCGGTAGTCGTTAACGCCTGCTCCCAGGAAACCGCTATTCCATCAACGCTTGGCTGCGTTAAACGACCATGCTCTCCTAAGGTTTCATGTAGAGCACTTCCCTTTACACACAGCCGTCCATAGTTAGCCGGATGCTCACGGTCGCCCTCAACGGCTGTTAACGTACCGTCTTGTACCGTCGCTTTTACGCCACATCCCACGCCACAGTAAGGGCAGGTAGTGAGCGCTTGGCATTGGGCAAGCGGATTGGCCTGGGGCATGTCGCTTTCCTCCGACGTTAAAAAGCAAAAAGCGCCCAAGCGAGCCTCAAAAGAAGCCTGCCTGGACGCCGTTGTCTCAGGGACACCTATTGTTCAGGTGTCGTACTCATCAGTGGTTTGCTGCAGTTAGCGTTATTCGTTGCAATTAGTGATTGTGTCTTATTTGGCTAACACCCTGCTCTGAGCCGTTGTTAGTTTGTCACCTGGATGCTTGCAATTGGTGGGCCTAAGCTTCTTTTAAATACAATAATTTATAAAAAACAAATTCTTAAAAAAACCTCAACGAGTCTACCCATCCGCTTTAATGCCTTTGATTGAGCTCTCACGTTCTATGACTGTGCGTAACCCCCAGCAAACGCACCAATACAGTGCACGCATGTTTTTAGATCAACATAAGCGTCGCTGTTAGCTGAACATCAACTTACTGATTAAGAACGATTAAACAAAATATCGCGATTAGCTGGCTTTTTATTTGCAGCTTAATGTGAACGTAAAACAGTTTGGCAACCAATGGCGGTTGCCGCGCGTTTGAAACGACGTTATCTAAA
Source organism: Gammaproteobacteria bacterium (assembly GCA_023485185.1). Next base: position 2,473 of record JAMCZP010000054.1, on the reverse strand, counting down.
AAGACGCTATCGGGCAAAGACGCCCCTGATACGCTTTCTGCAAAGGAAGTGTGTCAGGGGCGTTTTTTATTTGGTGCTCACGCATCCGCAAAGACCACGCATCCGTAAAAACAGAGAGGAGCCACCTATGGAAACCACTTCCCGGTGCTCACCCCAAGACCACCTAGTGATTATTGGCAACGGCATGGCAAGCCACCGTTTGATTGAGGCGCTGGTGAAACAGCCTTCACGCCCCCAGCGCATCACGGTCATTGGCGCTGAATCAACGCCTGCCTATAACCGAATTCTACTGTCGCCACTGCTCGCTGGTGAAATGCAGCACGATGCACTCACGCTTCGCGATGCTCAGTGGTACGTAGACCAAGGCATCACACTGCTGCTAGGCGAAACAGTCGAAATACTTGATCGCGACCAGAAAACTGTCGCAACAGTCAGTGGTTGCACGCTGCAGTACGACCACCTGGTCATCGCTACCGGTTCGCGCCCAGCGATGCCCGACATTCATGGCATTGAATTAAACGGCGTGCATGGTTTTCGCGATTTACAGGATGCCGCCGCGCTTGAGGCGATTGCCCAGAGCGGTGGTGACGTGGTGGTGGTTGGTGGCGGTCTTCTAGGCCTGGAGGCCGCAGAGGGGCTGCGCAAGCGCAACCCTAACATGCACGTTAGCGTACTCCAGCGCGGCGACCGACTGATGAACCGCCAGCTAGATACGACTGCCTCCCGGTTACTTGAAAACGAGTTAACTGAGCGTGGTCTGAACATCATCACCGGCGTCGATTTAGCACGCGTGGAGGGTGATACAAAGGGCCGTGTGGTGAAGGTTCACCTTCTCGATGGCCGCCAGCTAAAGGCCAACAGTGTGATTATCACCGCTGGTATCACACCTAATGCAGCGCTTGGCCACCAAGCGGGCCTTATTACCGAACGTGCCATTGTGGTGGATGCATACCTCACCACCAGCGATCCTGCGATTTCTGCGCTTGGCGAGTGCTGCCAGTTTAATGGCACTACCTACGGTTTGGTAGAGCCGATTTGGCGTCAGGTAGAGGTACTCGCCGCCACGCTATGTGGCACAAACACCTCCTGCTACGCAGATTCCCCCAGTGCTACCAAACTCAAAATCAGTGGCATTGCGCTTTACGCCTTTGGCCCCACCGAGGCCACCGCCGAGCATGAAGTGCTCAGCTACCATGACGTTGAGCTAGGTGATTACCGCCGCCTGTTACTACGCGATGGCCAGATTGAGGGTGCTGTTCTTTACGGAGACACCTCTTTGGGGCCTTGGTACTTCGAGCAAGCACTCGGCGGGCATAACCTGAGCAACTGCCGCCAAGCACTTATGTTTGGCGCGGCAGATATAGAAACGCTCCAAGCAGTCTTGGCCCAACAGAACGCTACTTCACATTTACCGACCTTAGAGGCGGCATAAACATGAACATGACCAATCACGAACAGCTCATCATTATTGGTAATGGCATGGTCGGCCACCACTTGGTCGAACAGCTAGTCGAAAATGGTGCCCTCGAACGCTATCAGGTCACCGTGTTTGGTGAAGAGCGCCACCGCGCCTATGATCGAGTGCATCTGTCGGAATACTTCAGCGGTCGCGATGCTGACTCACTAGCGCTGTGCGCAGCGGATTACTATGACATTAGCGGCGTGGAACTGCGTAGCGCCGAAACCGTCACGCAAATTGACCGTACTACTCATGAAGTGGTCACCGACCAGGGCCGCTACACTTATGATCGTATTGTACTGGCTACCGGCTCCTACCCGTTTGTACCGCCGATCCCCGGCAACGATCGCGAAGGCTGCCTAGTATATCGCACCCTTGACGACCTGGATGCCATTCGTGCTGCCGCTGAAACCGCCACTAACGGCGTTGTAGTGGGGGGAGGGTTGCTGGGTTTAGAAGCCGCTAATGCCCTGCGCGGACTAAACCTGGACACTGCCGTGGTCGAATTTGCTTCACGGCTAATGCCCATGCAGGTGGATAACGAAGGCGGCGAACTGCTGCGCGAAAAAATCGAAGCGCTAGGCGTACAGGTACTGACCGAACGAGCGACGCAGCGCATTGAAGATGGAGAGGCAAGCCGTCATCGTATGTTGTTTCAGGATGATAAAGTCCTAGAAACTGACTTGATCGTCTTCTCTGCCGGTATTCGCCCCCGCGACCAATTGGCCCGTGACTGCGGTCTAGAGATTGGCGAACGCGGTGGCATCGTAGTGGATAACCAGTGCCATACCAGCGACCCGGCCATTCTTGCGATTGGTGAAGTGGCTCTCTGGAACCAGAGCATTTTCGGCCTTGTAGCGCCGGGTTACCAGATGGCTAAAGCGGCTCTTTCGACACTAACTGGCGGCGACACCCACTTTAGCGGCGCGGACATGAGCACCAAGCTCAAGCTGCTGGGCGTAGATGTGGGCTCGATTGGTGACGCCCACGGCAACCAAAATCCTGGCGCACGTA
>JAMCZP010000332.1 GCA_023485185.1 Gammaproteobacteria bacterium | reverse complement strand
CAGGGTGCCACTCGCCCGCTTGGGGGCTTTGCCAATTTCATGTAGCTCTTCAACTTTTTCGCCAAACTCGAAAGCCATGGCGTGGCGTGCGCCATCGCGGGTAACTTCGACATCTAATCGTCGCGAAAGCGCATTAACAACCGAGACACCTACGCCATGTAGGCCACCCGAGAAGCGATAGCTGGTCGAGGAGAACTTTCCGCCGGAGTGCAGCTTGGTAAAGATCAGCTCAACGCCCGATAAGCCATGCTCGGGGTGCATGTCGATGGGCATGCCACGGCCATTATCCTGTACCTCAATACCGCCGTCGCTATGTAGCACGACGTTGATCTCGGTGGCATGGCCCGCCAGCGCCTCATCGACACTGTTATCAATCACTTCCTGAGCAAGGTGGTTGGGGCGTGTGGTGTCGGTATACATACCGGGACGCTTACGTACCGGTTCGAGCCCGGACAGAACTTCGATGGAACTCGCGCCGTACTGAGAGGCATCAAACTGGGTCATGTAACGTCGATTCCCTGAAAATCGTACTTGGCAAATAGTGCTGGCAAGCCGAGCTAGATACTTAAATGAGTGATTGGCGGCTGGCAAAGTGGCACAGGATAGCGGAAAAGCAAAAAGCTGTATATCTAGCCATGTTTAATAACAGGGGCGCCGGGGATAGGTCGTAGAGGAGGTCATTTGCCATGGCCGGCAAATGTAGCGCCCATGGATGGGTTCACAGCGCCTCCTCGTAGACCTATCGCCGGGGTAGCCCCGGCGGCTAGCCACCTGGGTAATTCACTCCTGTTCAGCCGCCCAAAATGCCTCAATCAACCCCTTACTGGAAGCATCCATCCGCGATAGATCGCCCTGATGGTCGATGATTTTCTGAGTATCGGTGGCAATCTGTTTGCCCAGCTCAACGCCCCACTGATCGAACGGGTTGATATCCCAAATCACCGCCTGAACAAAGACCTTATGCTCGTAAAGCGCGATAAGCGAACCAAGGGTCGCAGGGGTGAGCTGGTCAAGCAGCACCGTTGTCGAGGGCTGATTGCCACGGTAGCGCTTATGCTCTGGCCGTGGGCCGTCATCTTCCAAGGCGTCATCACCGAGCATTAATACCCGGGACTGTGCAAAACAGTTGGCCAGCGCCAAACGGTGCTGGGTTTTAAGATGGCGCCGGGTGTCCAGGTCTTCAACTTCGTCGTAGCGCTTAAGTGGGGCAATAAAATCACACACGACTGGCTGAGTACCCTGGTGCAGCAGCTGATAAAACGCGTGCTGAGCATTGGGGCCAAGCTGGCCCCAAAGTACTGGGCAGGTAGAGTAGTTAACCGGCTGGCCCTGGCGGGTCACCGACTTGCCGTTGGACTCCATCTCGAGCTGTTCAAGATAGGCAGCGAAATACTCTAATCGCCCGTCGTAGGGAAGAATAGAGTGCGCACGGATATCCAGAAAATTGACGTTCCAGATGCCTGCCAAGCCAAGCAGGATCGGCAAGTTATCTTCCATGGGCGCCTCAGAAAAATGGCGATCCATGGCATGGGCACCAGCTAGAAATTCACGGAAGTTCTCCATCCCCACGACTAACGCAATCGGTAAGCCAATGGTGCCCCACAGTGAATAGCGCCCACCCACCCACTCCCAAAAAGTTAGCTGGTGATCAGGCGTAATTCCCCACTCGGTCATTTTTTCAGGGCTGGCTGAACAGGAGGGAATTACCCAGCGTCGCACCATGCTGCGTTAAGCGTCCCAATAGCCACTCCCGCGCAGTGTTAGCGTTGGAAAGCGTATCAATGGTAGTAAACGACTTCGACGACAGCACAAAAATGGTGGTTTCAGGATTTAACCGACTTAGGTAATCCGCTAACTGCGAGCCATCCATAGTGGAGGCAAAATGCACTTCCACTGGATGAATATCTTTGGGGCGGTAATCTGCCAATGCATGGGTGACCATTAACGGGCCCAGGTCAGAACCGCCAACGCCCAGATTAACTACATGACGAATTGGCTTACCCGTAGCCCCGCGCCACTGACCGGCGTGCAACCGGCTTACTAAACTCTCCATTTGGGCAAGACTTTCATGCACGGCCGCGACGATATCCTCACCCTCGACTTCAAGCGTGGCATCGGCTGGCAAACGCAACGCCGTATGTAACGCTGGGCGGTTTTCGCTGACGTTTACCCGCTTACCACTCAGCAGCGCCTCAATGGCCGAAGGCACACCCGCCTCGCCAGCCAGCGTAAACAGATGTTCGAGCGTGTCGTCATCCCAACGTTGCTTGGAGAGATCTAGCGTTAAGCCCGCCACCTGGCGAGTAAAGTTCTCCCAGCGCGAAGGCTCGGTGCCAAACAGCGTTTTCAAGTGAACGTGCTGCAGCGTTTCAGCGTGATGCTTTAACGTCTGCCATGCGGGTAACGTATCGGGGGTAGCGCTTGATGCTGAGGCCATGTGGCATCTCCAGTGGCGTCGTTCCATGCAGGGTCTGTTCTGGCTTACTATTTTGACTTACAGTTCTGGCTTACTGTTCTGACTTAGATAGGACGCGTAAACTATGCAGCCTTATTAATAATTCTGGTCTGACCATGAGTGATGCATCTTACCGTGACGCTATCTTTTCGACACCCCTTGACCGAGTGGCAAGGTTCTCATTCGATGAAAAGGTGGTCGCATGCTTTCCTGATATGATCCGTCGATCAGTGCCCGGCTATGGGCAAATTCTAGGCATGCTGAGCCTGATAGCCCAGCGCCATTTGCGCCACGGTGCTCACGTGTATGACTTAGGGTGCTCGCTTGGCGCATCAGGTCTTGCCTTGGCCGGCACATTGGGACCTGATGCTTTTCGCTATACCGGCGTTGATCTCTCTCCCGCTATGGTAACCCAGGCGCGGCAAACCTTTGCTGATGAATGCCCAGCCTACGCGATGCAGGTGGAAGAAGCCGATATCCGTACCCTGGAGTATGCGCCTTCCGGCATGATCATTCTCAACTTTACACTGCAGTTTCTGCCCGCGGCAGACCGCGATGCGCTTTTAGCCCGGCTTTATGCAGCCCTTGAGCCCGGCGGTGTACTGATTCTCTCAGAGAAAACCGTCGATTCCGATGAGCGCGATAACGCCTGGCGGGTTGAGCGCTACCACGATTTCAAGCGCGCCAATGGCTATAGCGATTTAGAAATTAGCCAGAAACGTACCGCCCTGGAAAACGTATTGGTTCCTGACACGCTTGATGCGCTGCATGGCCGCTTAACGCAGGCGGGCTTTCCCCGCTCAGTGACCTGGTTTCAGTATTTGAATTTTGCCTCACTTATTGCTTTCAAGGAGGGGTGAGGTGTTGTTACCCGATGATCACCGTGCCCTATATCAAGCTTTTTTAGACCAAGCTACCCTCGATAAATCGCTAACACCCTGGCTCGCCAAGCTGCCCGAACAGTTGGCCTATGGGCTTGACCGTAACCGTCATGGCGACCTATCCGCTTGGGAAAAAGCCGTGGCAAAGCTGCCCGCGCTGCCCACCGAGCGGCGCGTAGACTTAAACAGCGATACCGTTAGCGTTGACCTCAATCTTAGTGATAGTCAGCAGCGCCAGTGCTTTAACCTGTTAAAAAAACTCTCCCCGTGGCGTAAAGGCCCTTTTCAGCTAGGTGGTATTCATATTGACACCGAGTGGCGCTCAGACTGGAAATGGCAAAGAGTGGCGCCGCATTTAGCGCCGCTGAAGTACCGTAAGGTACTCGATGTAGGTGGCGGCAGTGGCTATCACGCTTGGCGTATGACGGGAGCAGGTGCTGCTTTTGTTCTGGTGATCGACCCTTCGCCGCGCTTCTATTGGCAGTTTCAGGCAGTGCGCCACTTCGTTGGTGATGCTGATGGTGGCAGAACGCAGTTTTTGCCGGTGGGCATAGAAGATGTGCCAGCGAACCTGGGGTTCTTCGATACGGTCTTTTCCATGGGCGTGCTTTATCACCGCCCTGCGCCGCTTGAGCATCTCCAGCAGCTACGAGCCGCCTTGGCGCCAGGCGGCGAACTGGTGCTAGAAACGCTGGTGGTGGAAGGTAATGAGCAGACGGTATTTGTACCCGGCGAACGCTATGCCGCCATGCCTAATGTCTACTTCCTACCCTCTTCTAAAGCGCTGTGTCACTGGCTGGAACGCTGTGGTTTTATCAACGTACGCGTTGTCGATGAGGCGGTTACCACGCTTGAAGAGCAGCGCTCCACTGAGTGGATGACCTTTCAGTCACTAGCAGATTTCCTTGACCCTAACGACCGCACCCGCACCATTGAAGGCTACCCCGCGCCGCGCCGGGCGGTGATTATTGCCAATAAGCCGGAGTAAGCACCGCTCACCTTCTCAAAATCACTAGCCAGCGGCCCAGATTCATGACGCTGGCGAGCGAGGCAGCTACGTAGGTAAAGGCGCAAGCGGTGAGTACATGGCGGGCACCTGCCATATCGCCGGGTGGCACATACTCTTTTAATATTGGCAGAGCTCGGTTAAAGCTGGCATCGAACTCTACCGGTAGCGTCACTAGATGCACCAGGGCGGCCGTGCCAAAGCTGATCACCGCCATGACAATGACGATCGCCAGGCCACCGGGTAAGCGTGTTAATAGGAACAGAAAAGGGGCTGCCATCATCAAAATGGCGCCCAATTTTTCGGCTTTTTGCGCAACCCCCACCAAGCGACTGCGTGCCAAAAGCGGCGTATAGCCTTCATGGTGCTGAATAGCATGCCCAACTTCATGGGCAGCCACCGTCACGGCGGTCAGCGAACGCCCATCATAGTTATCCGCCGAAAGACGCACACACCGGGTCTCAGGGTCGTAATGATCACCGTACTCGGTACGCTCGACGGTCACTCCTTCTACACCCAAGCGGCGCAGCAGATGATCAGCGAGTTCTGCACCTGTACCGGGGTAATCATCACGCCCACGGGTATGGCGTTTAAGCACCCATTTGGCCCACATATTAGGCAATACAAAAACGGCCAGCGCTAAGACGACCAGCAGAACAACCATGGCAACACCTATGAGTAAAATCGCCGCTACGATTTATGACCGCAAAAAAGTCTCTATGCGAACACGGCGCAAGGTGTATTTTTACCATGACGGTCAGCTCGGCTAAAGCATTCGCATTATGCAGGGTCGTTACGCTGCTCTTCTACATCTCGCTTTACTGCCTCTAATCCCTGCGCAGAAATATCGCCCTGTGAATAGGCATGCTCGGCAATTAATACGCTATCAGCAGCGAGCACCAAGTCGCACGGGGTGCCCACTAACTCATCACGTAAGCGCTGAATGGCCTGCTCACGCTTAGGGTCTTTATCGACACGGCGGATATAGATGGCTTTAATACGGTCTGGATAAGCTTTTACGATCTCGATATACACTTCTGGATCGTGTTGACCGCTATCACCAATCAAAATACACGGCAAATCATCATAAAGAGTCAGCATGCGGTCTATTAATTCACGCTTGTGCTCTTCTGCCTTGCGCGGCCAGGGACGACGCCACGAAATTCCCCACTCGCGTAAAAACAGGATAGGTCCGACAGGGATGCGGTTGATTTGAAAAAAGGTTTCAAGCATTTCGTATATGGCCCACGGCGCCCGTGACACATATAGGATGGGCCGTTCGGCACGCTCACTAACGCCACGATGAAGTGCTTGATAAAGCGACGCTACACCGGGAAAGGCAGTGCGGCGATGGGGCTTTTTGACAAACAAGCGGTAAAGCATTTTGAGCTTTTCCGCTACGCCGGTAAACATTACCGTGTCATCAATATCACTAATGACCAGTAAATCAGCCTCAGGCGGTGGCACGTAAACTTCTACATGGGTGCGCACCGGGGTTTGGCCTTGGCAATGCACCATGATATCAGCACGGTGCCAGGAGACATCAATGGGCAGCGTGTGGCTAATCGGCAGATGCACATCGAAGTAGCCATCGCGATCTGTGCCCACGCACAGCTGGTTTTCGCCAAGATGAATTTCTACCTGAGCGTTGCCCAACCCTCGACGGAAAATACGCCGTGTCACATCTGCGCTATCTCTTAGCATGCCGTGGCGAGGGATGGCACGGCCCAATGCGGCCTGACGAAAAACGCGCCCCATAACGAAAACTTCTCGTTGGGAGCCATAGCCGCGGTAGGGATGGACGACCATCCCTCCACGGCTACTGTCACCTTTAATCGGCTTGGCAATAACATGGACAAGCCTTTTGACAAAACTTGCCCACTCACGCAATAGACTCATCAAGCGTGCTGCCCGGAGTGACGCCCTTCCTGAAGTTCTTCAAGTAACTTGGCGTTAAAAGCATCCAAGTCTTTCGGTGTACGGCTGGTAACAAGGCCATTATCGACAACGACCGGCTCGTCTACCCACTCAGCACCGGCATTGCGAAGGTCTTGCTCAACGCTTGCCACAGAGGTCATACGACGCCCTTCAACCACATCTGCATTGATTAAAATCCATGGCGCATGGCAAATAGCCGCGACAGGCTTGCCCGCCCTAAAAAACGCTTTAACGAAGCTTAAGGCCTCTTCATTAGTGCGCAATTCATCAGGGTTGAACAAGCCGCCGGGTAGCACCAGCGCGTGGTAGGCAGATTCATTGGCATCGGCAAGGGCTTTATCGGCCTCGTAGGTATCACCCCACTCCGTTTCAGCCCACGCCCGAATCCCCTTTCCATCAGGTGTCACTACGTGAACATCAACACCTTCTTTTTGCAGGGCAGCCCGCGGCACACTAAGCTCAGACTCTTCAAAACCATCGGCCGCTAAAATTGCCACTCGTTTTCCGTTTAGTGCTTGTTTCATCATGCTCTCCTTTTCGTGATGATAGGCTTACACAACACCCCACTAGTGTGGCGCATACAGCAACAGCGTCAAGCTATCCTGCTAACGAATGCGGTTATCCAACCGACTATAAGCACCTAGGCATTATAGATAACCTTACCTAGCTCGCTAATATCATAACCACCCAATGCTTCTGCTCGATGTATAAAACGCGCCTGATGAGTGAATGCGAATAGCCGCTGGACAGCAGGCTCGAAGTAGCTGCGCCGCTGCATGATTAAATCAAATGGCTCTTCGCATAAAGGAATAAACCCCAACTGCTGTCTATGGGCAGCGGCTTCTACACCTACTCCAACATCGGCCTCACCTTGGCAAATACTAAGCGCTAAATCGTCTTCACTGAGCGAGGGATGAGATGTCCAATCTATTGCCGAGCTATCAATTCCGGCTTGTTGTAGCAAATACTTAAGTAGTTTTGCAGCCCCTGCATCCGGCTGACGGTGAGCTACACGCACATTGGATTTTTGCAAATCTTTGAGCGCATTAATTTTCAATGGGTTATCAGCACGAACCAATAGGCCTTGGCGGCGCTTGGCCCAACGCACTATAAGGAGATCACGCATACCGCTTAATCCTAACACGCTGGGTTCATTATAACGCTGAGTAGCGGCATCTAGCAGGTGAATGCCTGCTAACATTGCTTTGCCATCGAGTAAACGTCTAACACCATCACCACTGCCTTGGCAGAGCGTAGCCAAATCAGAGCCGCTCTCCCTAATGGCCCACTCTAACAGCGGGTCTTGGCTGCCCGCGACCACCAAAGGCACCGATAAACGCTGGACTTGATCACCTTCCAAGTGACTCAGCACCCATAAATCAATTTGCTGGAGAGGAAACAACAGCTTTCCGGTTACCCGGCTACACGGGATCTGGCCTTGGCTGACCAAATCATACACTTTGCGCTCTTTAAGGCGCAGGTAAGCAGCAACTTCTGCAGTGGTTAAATAAGCATGTGTTCTGGTGACCATGATGTTGTCCTAGGTTAACTGTACACATAGATGCTCAACCAATTTTACTGCATATGACTGCATATATTTCAGCTGCAAGTGCAATCGACTAGATTCCAGTACATCATGCCAAACTCAACATAATAATGATGTAGCCGCTTAATGCCGATTAATGACAATGCCTTTAGCACCGCCCTTTCCTTGATCCTGAGCATGGACAGTGCACTAATCTCAATTGTGATGCTATCGCTTCAGGTATCGCTAATGGCGGTATTGATTGCCTGCCTACTAGCACTGCCCTTAGGCGCTGCTCTCGCCCTTTGGCATTTTCCCGGCCGCAATGCGGTCATTGTTGCGCTTAATGCCCTGATGGGTTTACCGCCGGTCGTTGCCGGACTATGCGTCTACTTACTGCTTTCGCGCGCGGGACCGTTAGGCGAATGGGGATTGCTGTTTACCCCCTCCGCAATGGTGATTGCTCAAGTGATTTTGGTACTGCCGATTATTGCCGCCCTTACCCGCCAACAGATTGAAGCTCTTCACGGCGAGTATGCCGAACAGCTGAACTCTTTGGGCCTGTCGCGCCGACGCATGATCCCAACACTACTCTGGGATGCACGCTTTGCATTATTAACCGTCATTTTGGCTGGCTTTGGCCGGGCCAGTGCGGAAGTGGGTGCGGTAATGATTGTAGGCGGCAATATCGATGGTGTAACGCGTGTGATGACTACCAGCATTGTGCTTGAAACAAGCAAAGGTAACCTGCCAATGGCGCTCGGTTTAGGGATTATTCTGCTTGCTTTGGTCACCATGATTAATGCCATTGCGCATATGATCGGTGAAACGGCACAGAGGCGGCTGGGATGAATGCACATCAAACGCCCACAGTGGCACCCCTTGAAATCGATAGCATGGGCTTTATTCACCGCGGCCAGACATTGCTAAAGCCAACTTCGCTGCGCTTGGCAGGCTGCCAGCGAACGCTCATTATGGGGCCTAACGGTGCAGGCAAAAGTCTGCTAATGCGTTTGGCTCATGGATTATTAACACCTACTAGCGGCACAGTCCGATGGCAAGGCGCGCGACCCGCGCAAGCGATGGTCTTTCAACGCCCAGTACTGCTACGCCGTTCAGCGCTAGATAACCTCACTTATGTGTTAGCGGTCAATAAAACGCCGCGACCAGAGCGTAAAACATTATCCCGAAAGACCCAGGCCATGAGTGCGCTTGAGAAGTTTGGTTTGGCTCATTTAGCTAAACGCCCCGCACGAGTGCTTTCCGGCGGCGAGCAACAACGGTTAGCCCTAGCGCGTGCCTGGTTGCTTAATCCCCAGGTGCTGTTTTTAGACGAACCTACCTCCGCGCTGGACCCGGCTGCCATCAAAGCCGTTGAAGATGCAGTGCTTGAATTCCATCACAGCGGAACACGCATCGTCATGACCACTCACGACTTACATCAGGCGCGGCGGTTAGCCGATGACGTGCTGTTTATGCATAACGGCGAATTGCTTGAGCACACGCCTGCCAACGATTTTTTCA
>JAMCZP010000115.1 GCA_023485185.1 Gammaproteobacteria bacterium | reverse complement strand
GGGACTAACTTGCTGACTGATGCGATCAGGGTAGGCAAGAGCCAATAGCGATCCAAGAGGCTCCAGGCCAGCCTCATCAAGCACTACGCCTGCCCTTTTTGCCAGCCTAACCGCTTCTTGCTGCCAAATGGGAAAGCGCATAGGCTGGCGAAACCTTAAGGCTATTGCATCATGCAGTGAGCGCTCAGTTGTCTCGCGGCCCTCAAGCAGTGCTGCTAAACCACAGGCAAGTGGCAACGCCTTGAGGCCAGCAGCACACTCAAGCATCACCGCTATTCGCGGGGCGACTGGCCACTTGGCACAGCGGCTACCCAGCGCCGTTAGCTTATGATCCTGATCTAACACACTTAATTGCATCAGTAGCGACTGGCCACTGCGCCAAGCACCTTCTGGAGGTGGCGTTACCCATTCCAAATCACCTGGCGATATCACTCCCCAGCACGCTAATTCAAGGACAACTGCCGAAAGATCCGCCTGCTGTATTTCGGGTTCACCGTAGGGCACTAGTGTCTGCTCTTGGGCCCACAGACGAAAACAATGCCCAGGGCTTTGTCGGCCGGCACGCCCGCAGCGCTGATCAGCACTCGCGCGGTTGATGCGCCGTGTGGTTAAACGAGTGAGTCCTGTGCGCGGCTGGAAAAGCGGCACCCGCTCCAAGCCGCCATCAATCACCACATTGACGCCCTCTACAGTGATACTCGATTCGGTAATAGCAGTAGAAACAATAATCCGTTGTTGAGCGGTATTCGCCACCAGCGCCGCCTGCTGTTCTGGGATGCTCATGCGGCCGTGCAGTGGTCTTATAGCGAGATTGGGTAGTGCTTTTTCCAATACTCGCACTAACCGGTTTATCTCAGAAACGCCCGGCAGAATAACCAGTATGTCTTGGGTATCCGGCATTGAAAGTGCTTCGTTAATCACTTGTAGCGTGTGGTTAACCCCCTCCTCTTGATTCGACGGCGGACGATAAGACGTCGTCACAGGATACTGGCGGCCTTGGCACTCGATAATAGGCACCTGTTCGCCGAGCACGCCCATTAGGGCTTTTACATCCAACGTTGCTGACATCACTAATAGGCGCAAATCCTCACGAATACTCGCTTGCACATCCAGCGCCAGCGCTAAACCCACATCGGCTTCTAAGCTTCGCTCATGGAATTCATCGAAAATAATCCCGCCGATGCCTTCAAGCAACGGATCATTCTGAAGCATCCGCGTTAGTACGCCTTGAGTCACGACTTCTAAACGGGTTTGCGCGCTGGTACAGCTATCACCACGCATGCGATAACCAACCGTCTGACCCACGGCCTCCCCCAACTGCTGAGCCATAAACGTAGCCGCTAAACGAGCAGCCACTCGGCGAGGTTCTAACAGCAGCAGTTTTTTATCCTCAGCCCAATGGCTCGCCAATAAACTCAGCGGAACCCGAGTCGTCTTACCCGCCCCCGGTTGGGCAATGAGCATAAGACGGTTGTGTGAGGCCAGGACATCTTTTACGTGATCAAGATGCTGATCAATCGGTAGCACACTCATTAGCGTTTCACTTTTCCAGCCGATGTGCTTTCACAACAGGCTGCGGTATGCCACAGCCTTTTAAAATAACGTGCTCAAGGAATGCCGATATTGACTCAAGGTCATCGTCGCTCAAGGTATCTCGACCTAGAATACCGCTGACCTGAGCGCTATATTCAGTGTAATGTTGAGTGGAAGACCAAATTAGGAAAATCAGCCAGCGCGGATCAACGTCATCCATTTTACCTTGTGCCGACCACTGGCGAATAATCGCGGCACGAGAGGCTACCCAGTCGCGTAATTCACCGGCGAGATAATCATTTAGGAATGGCGCTCCCGCTAAAATTTCAGCGGCAAACAGTTTAGAGCCTTGAGGATAGCGTTGACCAAGCACCATTTTGGTGCGAATAAAGTCACTTAATACCGTCGCCGGATCACTGTCAGGGGTAATGTCTTCTAATACTTCATTCCACCGGAACATCATACGGTTAAGCAGACGCACATAGAGCGCTTGTTTGCTGCCCATGTAGTAAAGAATATTTGCCTTAGGGAGACCTGCTCGATCAGCGATCACTTGCAAGCTAGCGCCGCGGTAGCCGTGTTGAGAAAACACTTGCTCAGCGGCAGCCAGAATACTCTTCTCTATTCTTTCCCGGCTCGGACTTTCATGTGAAGTAGAAACGGCGGTCATTAACAGGGTTCCTTGGAAGAGTAACAAAACGAAATAATTAATAGAGTTTATGCCCCAAAAATTGGCATTACTCACTAGCTTGCCCCACTACTGTGCAGCGAGCAAATACTTGCAAGGTGAAGCATTTTGTCCCAAGCTCAGAGCATATTGACCGATCGGTCAACACAATCCCGGTCTATACAATTACAGTGGAGTTTGGCATGGCAACGATTGCGTTCCTGCTCAATGGAACCCCTCAGCGGTGTAATGTTTCACCAGACACCAGTATTTTAACGCTATTACGCGAGCATTTGGGCCATACAGGCACCAAAGAGGGGTGCGCTTCGGGCGATTGTGGCGCATGCACAGTCGCTATTGGTGAGTCCACGGCTAATGCGCAATCGTTTAGCAGCGTGAATGCCTGCATTACCCCCGCCCATCAATTACAGGGGCGACATCTGGTCACCGTTGAAGGATTGGCACAAAATAGCCACTTGCACCCAGCGCAAGAAGCAATGATTGAGTGTCATGGCAGTCAATGTGGCTTCTGCACGCCGGGTATAGTTATGTCGCTTTTTACCCTTCATAACGACCTCATCCAACGCCCTGCGCCGCTAACGCCAGAATGCCTGGAAGCGACGCTGGGGGGCAATCTATGCCGTTGTACGGGTTATCGCCCTATCCGTGATGCAGCGCTGCGCATGCAAGATATACCTTTTGAGCGCCCACAATGGTATGACGCGGCACTGCCAGTGACCGAGAGCAAATCAGACTCCCATGATCCCACGGATACAGATACCTTTTTTGCTCAGCCCGACTGCTTGGCAGCATTAACGCAACTGCGCCTTAAAGCGCCACAAGCAAGACTTGTCGCAGGCGGAACTGATTTGTGGCTCGAAAGCACCCAGCGTTTAACGCCCCTAGAACAACTAATTGATGTAACTCGCGTTGCCGAGCTATTAACCATCGAAGAAGCAACACTGGAGAAACAACCCGGTTGGTGGATAGGCGCTGGGGTCACTTATACCCAGCTCGAGCCGCTATTTGCAGAGCACTTTCCTGCTTTTGCACATCTGTTACACCGTCTAGGTTCTCAGCAGATTCGCAACCGAGGCACACTGGGGGGCAATATCGCTAACGCCTCCCCCATCGGTGATACACCGCCGGTGCTGCTCGTTTTAGGCGCCCAAGTAGAACTAGCCAGCGCTACGGGGAATCGTTGCATAGCGCTTGAGAATTTCTTCCTGGATTATAAACAGACCGTATTAGCCGCGGATGAAGTCGTCTCACGTATATTTATGCCGCAGCCGACTCAAAACAGCGAGCTGCGTGTGTGGAAGCTATCTAAACGCCGCGAAGATGATATCTCAGCAGTGCTTGGAGCCTTCAGTTACCGCGTTGATCAAGGCAACTTACGCGATGTGCGGATTGCATTTGGCGGCATGGCGGCCATACCCAAACGCGCTCTGGCCGCCGAAGCGGTGCTCGAAGGCAGCCCCATTACTGCGGATGCTTTTCGCGCTGCTCAGCAGGCACTCGACGATGATTTCCAGCCCATGAGTGATGTACGCGGCAGCCAGCATTATCGTCAACAGGCGGCTAAAAATCTGTTTGAACGCCTCTATCTCTCCCTCTCAGCACCCGACCAAGAGGTGATGCTCCATGCGTACGCTCACTAAACTGGACGGCGATAGCAGCCGCGCCCGCCGTGAATTACATGATCATATTCAAGGGGCAGCCCCACTGGCCCGCCATACGGTAGATAGCACCGGTCAACGGCAAGCGGGAAGTTCGAGCTTCCATGAAAGTGCTGAAAAACACGTTACTGGCAAAGCCGCTTATATCGATGACTTGGCACTCCCCGCTGATGCACTACATGTGGCGCTGGGCCTCTCGCCGGTGGCACACGGCACATTAACGCAATTGGATCTTACGAAGGTGCGGCAGGCGGCTGGCATTGTCGATGTAATCACCTTCAATGAGGTGCCAGGGCATACCGATATTGGGCCGGTCTTTCCAGGCGATCCCATTTTTGTCGATCAAGAGATCAGCTACGCCGGTCAATGCCTTTTCGCTGTGGCGGCTACGTCACTGCAGGCGGCTCGCCGCGCCGTAAAACTAGCCACGGTGGTGATTGATGAGCAGCCCGCCAGCTTAAACCCTGTTGCTGCCGCTGAGCGCGAAGAGTTTGTTCGCCCATCCCACACTCAAACCAGCGGCGATTGGCAACAGGCACTTAAGCAAGCGGAGCACATCATCGAAGGGGAGCTATTTGTCGGCGGGCAAGAGCACTTTTACTTGGAGGGACAGGCATGCGTTGTTCACCCTACCGAGGATGAAGGCGTTGTCGTTCATACCTCTAATCAGCACCCGAGTGAAACGCAAAAGCTCGTGGCTGAAGTCCTTGATATCCCATTCCATGCGGTGACGGTTGAAGTACGGCGTATGGGGGGAGGCTTTGGCGGCAAAGAAACCCAGGCATCCCCATGGGCGTGCATCGCCGCGATTATTGCCCGCCGCACAGGCAAATCCATTAGCCTACGCTTACCGCGCAGTGAAGATATGCGCGCTACGGGTAAACGCCACCCTTTTCATAACCGCTATCGATTAGCAATTGATGACGAGGGCATTATTCAGGGTGGCGAGATCACCGTGATCGGTGACTGCGGCTACTCGCCTGATCTCTCCGATGCCATCGTTGATCGTGCAATGTTCCATGCCGACAACGCCTACTCGTTAGGTGATGCTCGGGTCATTGGTCACCGAGCAAAAACCCATACCGCATCCAATACGGCGTTTCGTGGTTTTGGCGGTCCTCAAGGTATGATGGTTATCGAAGGGGCGATGGATGATATTGCCCGCCAGATTGGTGAAGACCCGCTGACGGTGCGTAAACGTAACTTTTACCGTGATGGGCGCGAGGTCACTCATTACGGTCAGCAAGTTGACCAACGACAGTTGCTCCATACACTGGTCGAAACGCTAGAAAACGACAGTGATTACTGGGCACGGCGCAAAGCCATCTCTCAATATAACGCCACCAGCCCCGTGGTTAAAAAAGGGCTAGCGCTCACCCCTGTCAAATTTGGTATCTCGTTTACTGCCCAGCATCTGAATCAGGCGGGCGCCCTTCTGCATGTCTACACCGACGGCAGCGTGATGATTAATCATGGCGGCACCGAAATGGGCCAAGGCCTGCACACTAAAATTTGTCAGGTGGTGGCACGAGAACTAGGCCTGGATTTAGATAATGTGCGGATTACCGCTACGCGCACGGATAAAGTGCCTAATACCTCTCCCACTGCTGCCTCAAGCGGCGCTGATTTAAACGGTATGGCGGCGCGTGATGCTGCCAGCAAACTACGGGAGCGTCTTTTTGACTTCGCCGCTGAGCACTTTGCCGTAGGCTTAGATCGTGAAGGCATGCGCTTGGAAGATGGTATGTTGGTGGCCGGGCTTGGCGAAAGTGAGCGACGCATCCCCTGGGGAGAGCTGGTTCAAACCGCTTACCTAAATCGCATTTCTTTATCTGAAAAAGGCTTCTATGCCACACCTCTTATTCACTATGATCGTTCCGTTGGTCAGGGCCGGCCATTTTACTACTACGCCTTTGGCGCAGCGGTGGCTGAAGTCAGCGTCGACACCCTAAGCGGCGAGTACCAGGTAGACCGCGTTGATATCCTGCACGATGTGGGAGACTCACTAAATCCGGCTATTGATATTGGACAAGTGGAAGGTGGTTTTATACAAGGAATGGGCTGGCTGACCAGTGAAGAGCTTAAATGGAACAATAAAGGAGTGCTAGTCAGTGATGGGCCAGCGACCTATAAAATTCCAACCTTTGGCGACCTACCGCCTATCTTCAACGTTGCTTTGTTAGAAGACCATCCTAATTCCATGGCAAGCCTTTACCGCTCAAAAGCGGTGGGCGAGCCTCCTTTTATGCTCGGTATTTGCGTCTGGTCGGCACTGCGTGACGCTCTTTCGAGCCTTACCGATTACACCACATCACCCCACTTGGACACACCGGCCACCCCTGAGCGGGTAATGCTGGCGGCCAGTATCATCAGGAAGAAAGCGCTGTGAATGATCTTCAAGCGCCAGAAACATGGCATGCTGCCCTGCATCGCTTACAGCAGGACGGCATACCCCATGTATTAGCCACTCAGGTGACTAGCGCCGGTTCAACACCTCGCGAGCCTGGTGCACGCATGGTCATCACCGACGATGCAATCTTCGATACGCTAGGTGGGGGTACCTTTGAGTGGCAAACTATTACCGCTGCACGCACACGCTTAAAAGAGCAACGTTACGGGTTTGGCTTAGAAGCCTTCTCGTTGGGCGGCCGTAGCGGCCAGTGCTGTGGAGGGCTAGTTAATATTCTGTTAGAAGTTTTTCCTGGCGCTACTGCCCACGTCGCCATATTTGGCGCAGGCAATGTGGGGAGTGCAATCGTAAAGTTAAGTGCTCCACTACCCTGGCAGTTGCATTGGTACGATAGCCGCAGCGATGCTTTTAGCGAAGAGTTTCAGCACCAATTACGTCTTAGCTGCCATGTACTTCAAGATCCACCGCTGAGTGTCGCAAAATTACCAAGCCAAACACATGCGCTGGTGTTAACCCATAATCATGACGAAGATTATGCGCTTATCACAGCGCTTATTAAGCGAGGTGATTTAGCATCGATTGGCTTAATTGGTTCTGACAGCAAGTGGGCTAGCTTCCAAGGACGCCTTAAAAGAGATGGCTATTCCCCAGAGCAGATTGAGCGAGTTCGGAGCCCCATCGGTCGCATTCATGCGACGAAGCTGAGTAATAAAACTCCCTATGCTATTGCTTTGACAGTGGTGACTGAGCTGCTTTGGCTAACAGATACGCCCTCACCTCCGGATACCCGCGGACTTGAACCTAAAGCCCTGCGCGCGCTCCTTGACGAACAATCTACTACCGCGAGTTGATATGACTTCCTCTACCGATACGCTTATCCGCGCTGAATTGGTTAGCTTTGCCCACGACCCAGGAAATGGCGACACTCCCCAGCCCGGCAGTTTAGAGCACTACGGTGACGGCTTACTTTGGTTGAAAGGGCAGCACATTCACGCAGTTGGTCACTTCAATGAATTAGTGCCCTCATTACCCAAAGGTAGTGACGTGTTGGACTACCGCGACAAATTGATAATGCCGGGATTTATCGACACGCACGTTCACTATGTCCAGCTAGATATCATGGCGTCCTATGGACGCCAGCTATTGGATTGGCTTAACGACTATACTTTCCCTGAAGAGTGTCGTTTTGCCAACCATGCTCATGCGGAAGCACTTTCCAACACATTTCTTGATGAGATGCTGCGTGCAGGGACTACCACAGCGCAGGTGTTTGGCTCTAGCCATCCGGGTTCAGTTGATGCGTTTTTTAACGCCTGCCAAAAGCGCCAATTACGTATGCTGGTAGGCAAGGTATTGATGGACCGCAATGCTCCTGAGGCGCTACTGGATGGTGCAACCGGTATTGCTGATACCGAACGGCTAATAGCGGATTGGCATGGTAATGGTCGTTTAGGCTATAGCGTGACGCCTCGTTTTGCCCCGACATCAACACGCGTGCAAATGGATGCTGCAGGCGCCCTGCTTCGCAACGACCCCAGCCTATGGCTACAAACACATCTGGCTGAAAATAGCGGCGAGCTGGACTGGGTAGCCGAGCTGTTTCCAGGCAGCCGTGACTACTTAGCGGTTTATGAAGAAGCAGGCTTAGTTGGCCCACGCAGCACCTTCGCTCACGGCATACACCTTGATAACGGTATGCGTAAGCGTTTGGCAGATAGAGGTGCTAATATTGCATTCTGCCCGAGTTCTAATCTTTTTCTTGGCAGTGGGTTATTTGACCGTGAAGCCGCTCAACAGACGGGGATGGCATTTACTTTCGCTAGCGACATTGGGGCGGGTACTGATCTATCTGGCTTTGGTACGCTTAAAGCCGCCTACCAAGTGGGCCAATTGAGCGGCCAGCCACTTACTGCATGGCAGGGCTTTTATGGCTTAACCATGGGCAATGCAAAAGCGCTCTCTCTTGATAGCCATATCGGCCAGCTTGCTCCAAGCCTTGAAGCTGATTTCGTTGTCATTGACCCGCAAGCAACGTCACTACTCTCGCGGCGTATCAATCACTGCACAACGCTCGGTGAGCGGCTATTTGCATTGATGATGTTAGCGGATGACAGAGCTATCTATGAAACCTGGGCTGGTGGAGAGTGCCAGCACCGTAGGAATATCTAAATATAAGGTGTTTTACACCACACAACCCACCCCTTAAACAAAAGAATCCCCCAGCGCGTAAGCTCTGGGGGATTTTTGGTATAAGTGCCTGACGATGTTCGGGCCGGCGCTCTGGGGGGCGGGCTTCCGCCGGTCGGCGCCCCGATACTCTCCCTGGGAAGACCCTATGATTTTCCACACAAACAAAAAACCCAGCCGGGTGGCTGGGTTCTTCGTTGAATAGGTGCCTGACGATGACCTACTCTCGCATGGGGAGACCCCACACTACCATCGGCGCTAAGCGGTTTCACTGCTGAGTTCGGCAAGGGATCAGGTGGTTCACGCGTGCTATGGTCGTCAGGCGTAACTGGCGGTATATCATGCTGGCTGTTTTTAACTAGATTGTGATCGTCTCACTGCCTGCCGCCTGTTCTCGTTTGAGTCAGGCCACACGCTGCGTATCCGGTGTTCATTGACGTCATCATCGCGACCAGACCCCTTGGGTGTTATAGGGTCAAGCCTCACGGGCCATTAGTACACGTTAGCTCAACGCCTTGCAGCGCTTCCACACCGTGCCTATCGACCAGCTGGTCTCGCTGGGCCCTTCAGGAGGCTCTAGGCCTCAGGGATGTCTCATCTTGAAGGGGGCTTCCCGCTTAGATGCTTTCAGCGGTTATCCCGTCCGACCATAGCTACCCGGCAATGCCACTGGCGTGACAACCGGAACACCAGAGGGTCGTCCACTCCGGTCCTCTCGTACTAGGAGCAGCCCTTCTCAAACATCCAACGCCCACGGCAGATAGGGACCGAACTGTCTCACGACGTTCTAAACCCAGCTCGCGTACCACTTTAAATGGCGAACAGCCATACCCTTGGGACCGACTTCAGCCCCAGGATGTGATGAGCCGA
>JAMCZP010000283.1 GCA_023485185.1 Gammaproteobacteria bacterium | reverse complement strand
CGTGAAATCAAATACAAGTGGTTACCGCTGACAGCCTACAGTTCGTTCGACAAGCTCTGTGAAGCGGTCAAAAACGTATGTGATAATTACGGAAAAAGTAACTCGATAACTTTTGCATAACCACTTATTAATTAACCGCTTTTCTAAATGCTGCCGAATAGCGTTCTGCATCAGCAAGCGCACGATGCGATGCAAGATTACCATTTAGATACCTCTGCATAATTAGAAACTCTTCTTTAGACATTTCACCATACAGATTAAAAACATCGACTAAAGTAAATGTTATTTCCATTTCAGCGGCCTTAAATAGTCTCTTCAACCAGAAGCCGTCAAAATCTAGCGCGTCACAGTAAACTGTTTCGCCCCCAAGCGATGAGTTTAGACGCATTGCTGCCTCTTTTACAGACAAGCCATCTGATAGCAACTCCTCTCGCGAAATACTATGTATCAGCTGTGCATTTGGATCCCAATAACTCCAACTTGCTATGGGCTTAATTAGAAAACCATCCTGATTGCCCAACGTATCTGACCAACCAACCTCGATGGGATAGCTTTTTGTCTGATCAAGGCCCGATGCCTCGATGTCTACAAAAGTCCGCAATGCCACTCCTAGGTTCATATGCTGCTCGTTCCTTTTGACATTGACACAAATAGCGACCAAAAAAACACCATCAACTGCACCAAAATACCTAAAGCCAAACGGGTAGAAAGCCTAAGGGTTTTAAAACCTATCCAAATATTCTGTAAGTTTTCGGCAGCTCGCTGTCCAATACCGTTTGTGTTTCAT
This sequence comes from Gammaproteobacteria bacterium, assembly GCA_023485185.1. The sequence goes on along the minus strand of JAMCZP010000283.1, from coordinate 8,724 downwards.
GTCTCTTGATATTTTCAATCAAAGCCTCAGTACGAACCTGTTTTTCAGCTTGGAGAAGTCCCTTTACTTCCAGCTCCAGTTCTTCCCAGGTGCTGTGTAGTTCAGCTTCCATTTCTGGGCGTTGAAGAGCCTCTTCGGCTTTCAGCAAAACGAATTCAGAGCCAGCTGCAATCGCCAATGTAGAACTCACTGCAGCTGCCCCAGCTAATAAGGCACCTAGTCCTGAAGGCGACGTAGCAACGGCAGCCATACCACCTGTGGCCACAGATCGAGTCGCATGAAGCCCCATTCGTGTGACAAATCGGCTTACTACAGCCTTTCCAGCCTTGAAGGTAGGGCTCGCAGCCACACGCTTGGCAATAATAATGTTGGATAATGCACCAAACCCTCCGCCTCCAACTAAGGCAACGCTCCAGCGAGGAATCAGGAGCTGATCCTGCCATGCACTGTTAATCAACTGGTCAAAATTTACTGTCTTTAGCTGGCTGGCGTCGGCTTCATTCATCTGCACATCTGCTGTTGTGTATCGTCCCTGAAGGTGAGTTAAGGTCTCGTTCAACCAAGTTTGTTCAGATTCGACTAGGCGTACTGCATATTCTTCGCGCAGATCCAGCAACGACGACTCCAGGCCACTAGATTGTATAAGTCGCTGCTCTAGTTGAGTCTCCATCCATGGCTCTAGATCCCCGTTCACGGCTATGAACAAACGGGTATAACTCCCTGTAAAGGAAAAGTACCAGTCAAGGTAGTGTTCGCTAGCAGTATGAAAATTTGCCTCTATTTCGGCTAGAGCATCGTCTTGCCATGACTGCATTTGCTGCTCTATCTCAAGCTCGAAACCAGCTAACCGTTTTTGTAGGTCACCACTAAGCTCTTCCTGGGCCTTTTCGTCGAGGATCAGGGCTTCCCCGTTGATGATGAAACGCACCATGCCGATTTCGCTTTGCATTAGCGTGCGGTAAATAGCACTTAATGCCAGAAGTAGACAAAGCATCAATAGAAGAGCCAGAAGAACTCGTGGCGGACTAGCCATCAGACCTAGCCGATTCAGCAAGGAGTCAGGATGATGAGGCGTATCGACTTCGAGGTTCATTAATTCTCCGGGCTTTGTTTCGGCCTAAGAAGTACTTTTTTATGTCTGGGATCCGTCAGAAGGCGGCCGCGAAAAACAGCCACACCGGTTAGTAAGCGAATAAAAGACCAAGCCAATGTTCCTTGCATTAACAGAAGTGCCACCCACCCCAAGACGGCGACATAGCTGCTCACTGCTAAGCTGTCGAGAGCATTCTGCATTAACCAGAAACCACTGAGTTCGAAGCTAGCCGCTATTCGTTCAAAAGCGCCGAGCATGGACTGCTCTGACATTGCAGGTAGGTGCTCACGTATGGCTCTTTCCCAGGGAATATTGACCAAGTAAGGTTGCGGGCGCCACAGTGCTACCAATGTCAACATGAACGTCAACAGGCATGCTACAGGTAGCACGGTTAGTTGACGCGTTATTGCTGGCAGATAATCAGCAATAACATGTCCTTTCAGTCGACCAGTAAGCCAGTGGTGACAAAGGATAAACGCACCCAAAGCAAGTAGTAGAATTAGCCAATCGGTATCGGATAGCCGACGCAATGAAACTAATAATAGGGGGGCCAAAACGATGCCCAGCACTTGGCTCCAAGCTATGGCCAACAGACCAGCACGCAACCGGCGGTGCCAAGAAGAAGTCACCTCAAGATACTGGCCAAGCCATGCACGTCGCCTGAGGTACGCTCTTTCTACTAAGCCTGAAAAAATGAATTGAGCCACGATTAGCCATGCCGGTATGAATAGCGTACTGGCAATTGAGTCAGGTAACGACCCCCAAACTAATGGCAGTGCAAAAGCAATCAGCCACAAGCAGCAGCGCCAACCTCGCTGCACCACTACGTTTGGAATAGATAGCATGTTCTTTGCTCGAATTTCGATGAGACAGAGTGTTACCTTTTCTTATATCGGCGTTCAGTTTTTATTCTTAAGCTTGTTTAGCAATTTTCTTATCCAGCATGCCCATCAAAAATCCGTCTTTACTCTATTGACCACAGCACTTGCTCTATTCCCTGTCCATAACAAACGGTATGCAACTATAAGTCATAATGTCCTTTCAGGATTTTGAGTTCCAACTGCGCTTGCTCCAGTTGATCCTGCACAGAAATCCGCCCATGTCAGCATTAGTTCTGTACGTTGAGGTAATAATTCGTCGCGAGCATATGCCGCCCGAGTGGCGTCACTGTTTACGTGAGCAAGCGCTAACTCACTCACCTCATCTGGAAAACTAGAGCTATTGCGCGCCCAATCCTTGAATGAACTTCTAAAACCATGCGGTACTACTGGTCGGCCATCAGTAGGATCGATGTAGTGTCCGTCGCCATTCTTATTTTTGGTGGCATTCATACGACCTACTGTGGACAAAATACTTCTATCACTCATTACTCCGCCACGAACGCCCGGAAATATCAAAGCCTGATTCTCCATTCTGGGAAGAGACTCCAGCAGAAAAATAGCGGTGGGTGATAGTGGGACACGATGAGGCTTTTTTCCCTTCATACGATTTGCCGGTATAGTCCAAACTTTGGCACTGAGATCTATTTCTTTCCAATTGGCAAAGCGTATCTCGCCCGAACGTGCAGCGGTTAAAATAGCGAATTCCAACGCTTTGGCGCCCATGCCCTCTCGGGTGCGCAGGTCTTTCATGAACTCGGGGACCCGCTGCCAGGGCAGAGCCGGGAAGTGCTTTTTACCCTTACCCAACTTGCTAGGCTTAGCCAGTACAGCATCAAGATTTCCTTTCCAGCGTGCAGGATTATCACCTTGACGGTATCCCCGCACAGTTGCCCATGCCAGAGTTCCCTCTACGCGCTGCCGAACGCGGGTAGCTGTTTCAGTTTTCTTTTCCCAGATTGGTTCTAGCGCTTTCAAGACGTGGGGCAGTTCAATATCTCTTACTGGCACATCACCGAAATGAACAAAGGCATAGCGCTTAAGCGAGCCAATCCAGTCTTTACGGTGCTTAGCGTTATCAAACTCTTTTTCCTTGGTGACGTGGTACCGTTCTGCCGCCTCGCGAAATGTCAGTTGCTTAACTTGGGCAGCAATATGAGCAGACCTTGCAGCTTGACGCTCAGCTATTGGATCAATTCCTTGCGCCAGCTTTTCGCGTAACTCACGTGCCTTGATTCGCGCATCACCCAGAGAGGTGGTCGGAAAACCTCCTAGTCCAAAATCACGTCGGCGGTTGCCAACACGTGTGCGAAGTATCCATGAACGCCCTCCACTACTAGACACTTTAAGCAGCAGACCAGCGCATCCGCCCACGGCATATGTACCTGGCTCTTCAATACGTCTCACCTCAGCGGCGCTTAACTCTTTTGCTACTATTGGCACGAACTTTTTCTCCCATCCACCTTGCCATCCACTATACCATCCAAAATAATAGCATTGGGTGATATTTTCTGACATGGAATAAGACAACGCAAAGTATAAAAAACAAGGAGTTCAATAGGTTAAAGCATCGGAATGATGTGCTTTGATACACCTAAGCGGTGGACGCCGCCTCCACCACCTTACTATACAAATCAAGCACCTACGGGTGCTTTTTTTGTGTCTGTGGGCTGGAAAAGGCTTGTCTTGTTTAGGCATAGCTATGTCAACATTTGAGTCAACATCCCCTCCTATAGATCCGTGGCCGACGCTCAACTAATCGGCAGGTCACTGGCACTTTATCTGCATGAGCACTTGCAGAAAGGTTTTCTAGTCAAAGCGCTTTACAGCAGTGAAGGGAAGGTTGCTAGCTCAACACAATAACAAACGCTGACATCGCGACCACGCCTTGTTAGACGCTCGTAAACAGCTTGGGCCTTGGGCTATGTGGACTAGTTCACGGTCATTTCTTCAAAAAAGCACTTAAATGGGGAGGAGTTTCTTTTTGGCAGGCACAAACGCATCGGGCCCCGCCTAAGCGGGGCCCGATCATCGAATCTAAAAGACTCGAGAGCTTACATAATCGCTAGGATTAAGAAAGCAGCTTGATGTTTGAAGCTTGAAGGCCTTTCTGACCTTGGGTAACGTCAAAAGAAACGTTAGCACCTTCAGGTAGAGTTTTGAAGCCATCAGACTGAATTTCAGAAAAATGAGCAAAAACATCGTCGCTGCCGTCAGACGGTGCGATGAAGCCAAAACCTTTAGAATCGTTGAACCACTTAACTGTGCCAGTTGCCATGATATAAATCCTTTTCGCTAATCGCGAATTGTAAAATTCCTGGTATTACCCAGATAAATAGTGAGTAGAACAAGGAATACAATTACAGACTACCGAAAGAATTCGAATGTTTCTGAAACCATGCTTGCTTGCTAACTTACTAACTGCGCACATCCTGCCACATACACGGCTGCAGGTCAAAGCCTTTCAGCTTTTAATTTATTGCTCTCCCCTTAAGAATAGCAGTAAAACTTAGTAATTAGCAGTAATCTTGCTCTTGAGCGAGGCACTCATAATCCGTCAGCCTTGCGTGCTTGATTAGCCTGATGAATCCCACGGTCGGGCTAATACTCTGGAAGGGGCTTCTTAAATGCTATATGGACTAAGTTTACTGGCCGGGATTGTACTGTTAACGCTGGGAGGAGAATCGCTTATTCGAGGCGCAGTAGCAGGCGCACGCAGAGTTGGCGTTTCGCCGCTACTCACAGGTCTCGTGGTGGTTGGGTTCGGCACTTCGGCACCTGAACTAGTGGTGTCGATTGATGCGGCTATCAATCAGCAGCCTGATATTGCCGTTGGTAATATCGTCGGGAGCAACATCGGTAATATCTTACTTATTCTGGGCCTGTGTGCGGTGATCTGCCCAATGGCGGTACAGCCCTTAGCCCTACGCCGCGACGGGCTGGTCGTTGTGCTTGCCAGCCTCCTCTTCATTGTTCTTTCCTTCAGCAGCTCATTAGGGCGAATAGATGCAGCGATCTTTCTCGCTGGTTTGATTGGCTACTTGGTATGGGCGTATCTCAGCGAAAGCCGAAACCACATCCCGGCTGCTGACATGCACGCATCGGAAGCGGAGGAAATGACCAAGCTACCCACCACCGGGTGGATGATCGCCATAGCACTAATCGTTGGTTTGGGCATGCTGATCGGTGGGTCACAGTTACTCCTGTTTGGAGCGATCGGCTTAGCTCAGGCAATGGGCGTTTCTGAAGCAGTCATTGGCTTGACGATTGTTGCAGTAGGCACGTCATTGCCAGAGATGGCGGTGTCAGTGATTGCAGCTTTGCGTCGCCATGCTGATGTGGCCGTGGGCAACATCCTCGGCAGCAACATTTTTAATCTCTTGGGTATTTTGGGCATCTCAGCCTTTTTGCAGCCTCTCCCTATTGTCGAGCGAGTTGTCATGTTTGATCAGTGGGTAATGCTGGGCGCGGCCGGCATACTGGTACTGTTCCTATATACCGGCATGCGTTTATCGCGCTGGGAAGGGGGCGCATTACTGGCCGGTTATGCGGCGTACATCGCGCTAAGTTTCACCGTTTTTTAGCGCCCTAGGCGGCAATCATCACCTGATTCCATCCTGCAAGCTCGGCCTTGTAGAACGTTTCATTGTCCACGCTAAGTAGTCGTTGGGCATCACCTATACCAATGTCAATCAAATATTAAGGATACCGATGCAGATTGCCACGTTAGGACCTAGCGGTAATAACCATGAATTGATCGCCCAGCGCTATCTGAACATGCGCTGCTCCGGCGAAGGCAGTATTACGCTATTTACCCAGTTCGAAGATGCTTTCCAAGCGCTCATCAATGGGCAGGTGAGTCATGTGCTGCAGTGCACCGCTCACTTTTCGCATAGCGATTGCGTCGGTCGTTTTATGCATCGCGCTTACCCTGTGGATACGTTTATAGCGGGTAGCAAACCGCTCGCGCTGATCGCCCAGCGTGCGCTTACCCATCCCATACAGATAGCGCTACAACCTGCTACGCGCTATTACACTGATTTGACCGGTTTTGACGAGATCATTGAGGCACCCACCACCGTCGCAGTGGCTGAAGGATTACTGTCAGGTCAATTTGAGGCAGGCATTTGCGCTGAAGAGGTACTGACGCAGGCACCCGAGCAACTGCGTTTAGTGCAATCACTCGGGCCTGCTTTAGATACTTGGGTGATGTTTGCCACCACCCCACTACCACTCTCTTCGCCGCTGCGGCTAGATCACGAAGATGACAACCATCCCCGCCACTATTAATCCCATACGGTGCCACAGCGCCTTTCGCGCGATGACGCCATAAGAAATAGCCGTTAAACCGATCGCAACTTTTAATGCATCCAGCAGCGCTCCCGTGGGATTAAAGGCCAACCGGATCATTTCCGGGTTGGCCACCATGGCTAACGGAATGATGTAGAGGCCAATTCCCAACGCCATTGCCTTAAAGGCTACCTTCAGCCAGTTCTCGCCCACCATGCCTGCGGCGATAAACACACCGCCACACACTGGCGGCGTGATGGTCGAGAGCAGCGCGAACCAGAAGACAAATAAGTGCGCCAGTAACGGCTCCAATCCAAGCGAAGTTAGCGCAGGGCCAGCCACAGAGACGCAAATCACATAGGCCGCCGTGGTGGGCACTTCCATGCCTAAAATCAAACAGGCTAATGCGGTCAGCAGCAGCGCGGGCCATAGCATGTCGTTAGAGAGCGACAGAATGCCGGAAGTGATTTTGACGCCCAGGCCCGTCAGCGATAGCACCCCCACCACTAGCGAGGCACACAGGATAATGGCACCGATGACCGCAATTTGGCGACCCGCAGTCACCACCGCTTCCGCTAAACGGCTGGCAAAACCAGGCAGTGAAAAGCGTAGCGTGACATCAAAAAACAGCAGCGCTACGCCTGCGAAAATCGCGATACTGGCTGCATATTGAGGGGTATAACCGGCGTTAAAGATGCGCTCCAGCAACAGCACAAAAGGCACGGCGAAAAATAGCGACGTAATCAGTACTTCTTTTGGGCTCGGCCGTTCACTTTCCGCCACTGGCTGTAAGTCATGCCGAGTCGCATAGGCATTAATACCTACCCACACGGTCAAAAAATAGAGCACCGCTGGCAGCATCGCGGCGGCCATAATCTGCGTATAAGGCGTGCCTGTGAGCTCCACCATTACAAACGCGCCCGCGCCCATCAGCGGCGGCATAATTTGCCCACCTGACGAGGCGACGGCTTCAACAGCCCCCGCCAACGAACGCGGGTAACGCAGCCGCACCATAGAAGGGATAGTAATAGCACCGGTAGAAGCCACATTGGCCGACGCCGAGCCTGATATCGACCCCATCAACGCTGAAGAAATAACCGATACCTTAGCAGCCCCGCCCGTGAGCCGCCCCGCCACGGCGCTGGCTAAATTCATAAAGCCTTGGCCCGCTTCCCCAGCGTTTAGCACCGCGCCGAAAATCACAAAAATCGCCACGACGCTAACACTCACGCCGGTTAACGAGCCCCATAGCCCGCCTTCGGCAATCGTAAGCGTGCCCACCATGCTTTGCAGCGGCAACCCTGGGTGACCAAAAGCACCGGGCACATATTGACCAAAGGCGCCATACATTAACGCCAAGAGGGCAACCAGCGGCAGTGGCCAGCCAATGGCACGGCGCGCGGCTTCAAGTGCCAACGCCATTAAAAAAAGCCCTATCGCCATCTGCAGATGGGTATCGATAAAGCCGTATTGGTTGGCTAATGCTGGCTCGTTGAAGGCGATATAAGCGCACGCTGCAAAGCCGAGTATCGTTAGCAGCCAACCGCTTATCCGCTGTGCAGGGGTATTAGCCATATAGATCAATACCCATGGCAGCAGCAGCGCCATATGCAGCGGCCGGCTAACCAACGCGGGGGTTAAACCATAAAAAATCAGCCCCAGATGAAACGCAACGCTGACCGCGCCTAGCGCTATCCATCCAGGCGCTATCGAGCTATCTGCCGCTGGGGCTGTCGCTGTTGGTGATGAAGAGAACACACGCATGCCAAGTGGCCTTTCATGACAACACCCCCGCAGCGTTAGCGCCGCGAGGGTGTTCAATGAATGAAAAAGGGTTAACGCAGAGTGTCAGGCACCTCAATGCCCGCTTCTTCATAGTAACGCAGCGCGCCAGGGTGGAGCGTGCCGGTCATATTCTCAAGCATTGCAGGGGTAATACTGCTCCACCATGCGGTCTCTTCCGCCATCGCATCACGGCGTTCCCAAAACGTTTTGGTAAGCGTGTACGCGGTCTCTTCATCCATTTGCGTGGTCGTATAGGCAATCACGGGTAGCGAGGTCGTTTCAACATCCTCATCAACCCCTGGATACGTGCCACCTGGGATCGTTTGGCGGGGTGCCCCGGTTTGCTCAATCTGTTCATCGGTCAAGCTGATCAGCGTCACGGGCATGCTAGCCGCTGTCTCAATAACATTTGGCGTAGGGAAGGAACTCGCCGTTATAAACGCATCGATTTGACCATTTTTCAGCGCATCGGGGCCGCTGCCGATAGCCGCATCGGCAATTCTCACTTGGTCTCCCAAGCCAAATAGCTCTAGATAACGCGCCGCTTCACGGGCACCAAAGGTGCCGCGACCAATCAAAACGTGCTTGCCTTCCAGTGCAGAAATATCGGTCACGCCCTCATCGCCCGCCAGCACGAAGTGCATGGTAATAGAGGGTATCGGGAACAGACCGCGAATA
>JAMCZP010000299.1 GCA_023485185.1 Gammaproteobacteria bacterium | reverse complement strand
AACGGGCAGCCTGTTCGGAGTAACGACACAAGTCCATTTTTGCCCAACACTTTTTAATCAAATAGGCATCGCCGATGGACGAAACACGACCCGTCAAAATTCAAGTGCGTGGTTTAAGCAAAGTTTTTGGCAAGCATCCGCAAAAAGCACTTGAGCTGCGTAATCAGGGTATGAAACGACCAGAAATTCTGGAGCAGACCGGCCAAACATTGGGTCTTTCAAACATCACCTTTGATGTATACGAAGGCGAACTGCTGGTCATTATGGGGCTATCAGGGTCAGGAAAATCGACGCTGATTCGCTGCCTTAATAGGCTGATTGAAACCACCGAAGGTGAGATCATCATCGACGGAGAAAACATTCCGAAGCTTAACGAGAAAGCGCTACTGGAGTGTCGTCGTCGCCACTTTTCCATGGTTTTTCAGAACTTTGCGCTATTCCCCCACCGTACAGTGCAGCAGAATGCTGAGTTTGGGCTAGAGATTCGCGGAATCGATAAAACCGAACGGCATAAAATCGCTCACACTGCGCTGAAACAAGTCGGCCTAGAAGGCTGGGAGGATGCTTATCCTAATCAGCTCTCTGGCGGTATGCAGCAGCGGGTTGGCCTTGCCCGCGCCTTGGCCAACGATGCCACAGTACTGCTAATGGACGAAGCCTTCTCGGCACTTGATCCACTGATTCGTAAAGACATGCAGCAAGAGCTTTTGCAACTACAGTCAAAAATGCAAAAGACCACCGTGTTCATCACCCATGATCTGGATGAGGCGCTGAATATTGGTGACCGGATCGTGCTGCTTAAAGATGGTGAAGTGGTACAAATTGGCACCCCCGAAGAGATTCTGACCCAACCTGCAGACGACTATGTACGTCGTTTTATTGAGGGAGTGGATCGGGCGCGTATTTTAACCGCTGAGAGCGCCATGCGTCCTTTGCGCTCTACCGCCCGAGACAGCGACGGACCTCGTACTGCGCTGCACCGTATGCGCGACCACAGTATCGATTCAATCTACGTGACCGATCGAGACCGGCGCCTACTCGGCCTGCTTGAAGCCGATGCCGCTAGTCAGGCAATTGAAGAAGGCGCCAGCACGATCACGCCTTATTTAACTCAAGATTTCCGAAAAGTCCCTCCGGACGAGCCGCTACAAAACCTGTTCGCCATGTTTAGTGAAAAGAGCTACCCCATTGCTGTGCTTGATGAGCAGCAGCGCTTACTGGGCGTAGTCGTAAAAGGCGCCGTATTGGATGAACTGGCACGGGCAGGAGAGCAATAATGGAAATCCCACGCATCCCACTGGGCAACTGGATTGAAAGTGGCCTGACCTGGCTAACCAGCGAGTACTCCGGCGTTACCCGGGGCATTTCGCGCTTCACTCAAACCGGCATTAATGCTTTAAACGACAGCCTAATGTGGCTACCAGAATGGGCATTACTCGCGTTAATTGCCCTGCTCTGCTGGAAGCTAGCAGGTTCTCGTTTAGCGATTGGTGCTGTTGCTGGCTTAGCACTGATCTGGAACCTGGGCCTCTGGAACCCGATGATTGAGACGCTCACACTGGTGGTGGTGTTTGCCACCATGGTCGCGGTGATCATTGCCTTGCCCGTGGGTATTGCAGCGGCGTTATCTAATCGACTTTACCGGGTAATTATGCCAGTGCTCGACTTTATGCAGACCATGCCGGCGTTTGTTTACCTTATTCCGGCTATTCCATTTTTCGGTATTGGCTCGGTATCGGCCATCTTTGCGACCGTCATCTTCTCAATGCCTCCCGCTATTCGCTTTACCACGTTGGGTATTCGTCAGGTTCCCGTAGAACTGATCGAAGCCGCCGACGCCTACGGTGCCACGCGCAGCCAAAAGCTGTTTAAAGTGCAGTTGCCGCTGTCGCTGCCCACCGTGATGGCAGGCATTAACCAGACGATCATGCTCGCCCTGTCTATGGTGGTCATCGCGGCCATGATCGGTGCTGACGGCTTAGGCAGCGAAGTTTGGCGCGCTATTCAACGCTTGCGTCCGGGCGATGGTTTTGAAGCGGGGATTGCGGTCGTCATCCTGGCTATGCTGCTTGATCGCTTAACCCAGTCGCTTAGAAGAACCCGACAATAGAGAAGAACAGCTGAAGTGGCTGCGTTGAGCCAAACGCTTGCTAAGTCGCTTCTTGCTAACCATGCTGTATTTGGCAGCAAACACGAAGTATTGTTAACACAAGGTATCGTTAAACGTGTATGTGATGCCGTGTATTGATAAATAATTTATACCCAAGGGAGAAAGTGAATGAAACATCGCACATTGAACCTACGTATCCGCCTCGCTTCACTAGCTTTAGTAGTCGGTGCCGGTGTCGCTATCAGCAGCGCCGCCCTGGCTGAAGAAGACAAGGGCACGATTAACTTGGCCTACGTTGAGTGGTCTTCCGAAGTGGCGTCGACCAACGTTATTGCGGCAGCGCTTGAGCAAGCGGGCTATGAGGTTGACCTAACGTCACTCTCCGCTGCGGCTATGTTCCAAGCCCTCTCTACTGGCGATGCAGACGCTATTGTTGCCGCCTGGCTGCCCACGACTCACGCTGATTATATGGAGCGTATCGGTGATAGCGTTGAAGACCTCGGTGTTAATCTAGATGGCACTAAGCTAGGCCTGGTGGTTCCTGAGTATACCGACGTTGATTCGATTGCCGATCTCAACGACAACGCAGACAGCTTTAATAACGAGATCATCGGTATTGACCCCGGTGCAGGCCTGATGGGCCTCGCTGAAGAGGCCGTGGATACCTATGACCTTGAGCTGCGCCTGCGTAGTGGTAGCGATGCCACCATGGTAGCGGCCCTCAGCAATGCTATTAATAACGAAGAAGACATCGTGGTTACTAGCTGGACACCACACTGGATGTTCGCGCGCTGGGATTTAAAGTATCTAGAAGATTCTGAAGAAGTCTTCGGCGGCGCGGAGCAGATTCACACCGTTGTACGCCAAGGGCTGGCAGAGGATATGCCGGAAGCCTATGCCATTCTTGATGCCTTCGAGTGGACCCCTGAACAAATGGGCGAAGTTATGCTTATGAACCAGGAAGATGGCAGCGATCCTTACGAGAACGCTAAGCAGTGGGTTGAAGACAATCAGGAGGTGGTTGAGCAGTGGCTCAATAACTAATTCGCCTGCTTGTATAGCGCATTAGAGGGCTTCGGCCCTCTTTTGTCGTTGTAAACAGTGTTTTGTGCGCCCTTGCTTACAGTACGTTGAATGTTGTTTTATCAGATTTGCTATTGTGAGCGCGAAAGCGCGCCATGTGATGTTGGTTAATAGCCACATTTTGGTTTCTGATCGACACTTCTTGATCGACTCTTCTTGATCAAAATAGAGAGGCTCCAGTGGATAACCACGACCCAAAACGCCCCGATGAAGAGCCGGTTTCTGAAGGCATTCCTGCCCCAGATGGCCCGGCGAATCTGATTGATACCGATTACGTAATCGGCCAAGACAACATCACGACCAATACCATGGGTGTCAACCTTGACCTACACGGCAAGGTTTTCACTATCTCGGCATTGGTTGTGCTGCTATTCGTTATCCTGACCCTTGCGCTGCAAGATACCATCGCGCCTATGTATGACGCGATTTTCGGTTTTTTAACCGGCAATTTGTCATGGTTCTTTATTTCTGCCGCCAATATTTTCGTTATCCTGTGTATTGGTTTGATCTTCTCACCATTGGGTAAAATCCGCATTGGCGGCGCCGATGCCAAGCCCGATTTCACTTATGTGGGCTGGTTTTCCATGCTGTTTGCTGCTGGCATGGGCATCGGGCTAATGTTCTTCGGCGTGAATGAGCCCCTAACCCATTTTGGCACCTCGCTCGATGGTGACAGCTGGGCACCCTTGGGCGGCGCGGAAGGTGATGCAGCCGCTGCTGCTGCACTAGGTATGGCGGCCACCATTTTTCATTGGGGCTTGCACCCTTGGGCCATCTACGCCGTCGTCGCACTATCGCTTGCTTTATTCTCTTTCAATAAAGGGCTACCGCTCTCCATGCGTTCAGTGTTTTACCCTATTTTGGGTGAACGCGTATGGGGCTGGCCAGGCCATGTGATTGATATTCTGGCTGTATTCGCCACACTGTTTGGTCTCGCTACTTCCCTTGGCCTTGGTGCTACCCAAGCCGCTGCGGGTATAAGCTACCTGTTTGGCGCGCCGGAAAGTGATATCACCATGATCCTATTGATCGTGGGTATTACGATTATTGCTATTGGATCCATTGTTGCCGGTGTTGATAAGGGCGTTCAGTTGCTCTCCAAAATCAACATTATACTGGCGGCAATGCTACTTTTCTTTGTCATCGCGGTTGGTCCTACCCTACTGATTGCCACCGGATTCTTTGAGAATTTGCTCAACTATGTGGTTCACCTGCCTGCGCTATCTAATCCATTCGGTCGTGAAGACGCCAACTTCAGCCAAGGCTGGACGGCCTTCTACTGGGCGTGGTGGATCTCCTGGTCTCCTTATGTAGGTATGTTTATCGCACGGGTTTCCCGTGGCCGTACCGTGCGTGAATTTCTAATCTCGGTAATGCTGGTGCCGTCCACAGTATCCGTCTTATGGATGACCACCTTTGGCGGCACCGCCATTGACCAGTATGTAAGCCAAGGCATTGAAGCCGTCCGTGACGCAGGCGTTGATCTCCAGCTATTCATCATGCTTGAGCAACTACCGCTATCACAGATCACCTCTTTCGTCGCCATTGTGCTGGTCATCGTGTTCTTCGTAACGTCATCTGACTCAGGCTCGTTGGTGATTGACTCAATCACCGCTGGCGGTAAGGTCGATGCACCGACACCTCAGCGCGTGTTCTGGGCCATTATTGAAGGGGCGATTGCGATTGCGCTGCTGTTAGGTGGCGGTTTAACTGCACTACAAACCATGGCGGTATCCACCGGCTTCCCGTTCACGATCATTCTGCTGGTGGCGTGTTATGCGATCATCAAGGGATTGATGAGCGAGCCAAAAGCCGTTTAAAAACGTCTTAACGCTAGTAAGCAAACGGGCAACCCACTGGGTTGCCTGTTTTTTACTGTGCCCCTTAATAGCCGATGGCCTTCAACACCAGATGTCTTTTAGCGGCGTTTCGGGCCGGTAGTGGGTGGCAATTTGCGCCTGTAACAATTCTGCAGTGGCTAGTGCGTCTACTAACGCATGATGCCCTTGATAAGCAGGCAAGCCATAGCGCTCGCGGCTGGCATGCAGGCGAATAGAAACCGGCGGGCGGCCTAGCCAGCGACAAAAACGCGCCCACAGTGTTTGGCGATGTCGCCTCGCTTCCAGCGACATGGTATCAATCATCGGAAACAGCACCCCTTCCCCACGACGAGCCTTAACGGCAGCATCCAAAAAGGGACGCTCAATATTGCGAAAGTGAACCACGACTAAGCGCCCAGCTAATTGCGCTAGCAACTCATCCAGTACCACATCTAAATCCGGCGCCTGGGCGATCTCCGAGTGGGTAATGTGATGGAAAGCAATAGAGGCTTCTGCCAGTGGCCGCGAAGGATTCACCACCCAATAGCGCCGTTCGGCAAGCTTAATACGCTTAAGCGTAAACGGCACCAAGCCGATACTGACTATCGCGTGGCGGTGCTCATCTAGCCCTGTTGTCTCAAGATCCATCGCCACCATAGGTACGTCAGCAATCGGCGTTTCCGGGTCAGGCAGGGTGGTCGCAAAGAACTGCTGAATGGCTGGATTACTCGCACGCTGCGCACGCTGAGCCATATAGCCTATCCAATCAGCCTGGGTTATTTTTTGACGTGGCCGTATTCCCTTCATCTTAACGCCCCTGCCGCTGGGCGGGCATTGGATAGCGAAACTTCAAAAACTTCTGTGCATTACTGAGCACCTGGAAGGCGTCTTTCAAGGTGTGACGTTCGCTGTCCTCAACGTTTTCCGGCTCGATATTGTTGTCAGGCAGGCGATCTTCCTGCAGATCAATCATCTGGTGGCGTACCCGAGACATACATAAGAACTCAAACGCGTAGCTCAGCTTTTCGCTCATCCCTGTTGCCAACAGCTGAGTATTACCAATCTCGTTCAAGCGCTGGAACGTGTTCTGTGCTTTTGAGCCGCAGGCCAAGGCGTGGATACGCACTAAATCGACCATGGGAGCAGTGCCACGCCGCTTAAGATTGATAGAGTTGTTGTGCTTTCCATCTTGCTCCATCACAAAGGTGCGGAAAAACCCTAGCGGTGGGGTGCGATTAAGCGCATTGCGCGACATTGCTGCTAAGAACAGCGGCGATTTAGGCGCTGTTTCGGCAATCAAATCTTGCAGCGTCTCCACGTAGTGGTCTTCGCCATAGCAGCTATCTAAATCAAAGAAAATCGAACTGTGCAGCAGCCGTTCCGGAGTGGGGTTCGCCATCCAGTCCTGAAAGTAACGCTTCCAAACTCTCAACGGCTGACGCCACTGGGTATTGGTAGCCATTACATCACCTTTGCAATAGGTGTAGCCGCAGGTATCTAACCCATCACTGACAATTTTGGCCAGCGCATAAAAGTAGTCATCATGCAGTTTAGGATCAAAATCATCAGATAGGATCAGCGCATTATCCTGGTCGGTCACAATGCTTTGCTCATTGCGCGCCATGGAGCCATTGACCATAAAGCAGTAAGGTACCGGCGGCGGCCCCAGCTCCGCTTCAGCCATTTCCAGCAAACGCCGCGTAAAGCTACGGCCGATAGTGGAGAGCGCACTGCCCACCATCTGTGAGTTAGCGCCCTCTTGCACCATACGCACAAATGCTGCTCTTACATCTGGCGCTAGGCGCGCAAGTCCTTGGGCACTGGACTGGTTAAAAATATTGCTGACAAGATAGAGTCCGCTATGGGTTTCATAGCGGATAATGTCGGATAAATGCACCACGCCTACGGGGCGCTGACGGTAAATAACCGGCAAATGGTGCACGTTGCTACGCAGCATTGTCAGCATTGCTTCATAGATAGAAGCATCTGATTGAATAGTAATAAGCCGGGAGGACACCACCTCGCCTACCGGTGCCAGAGGCGACAAGCCTTCCGCTACAATGCGAGTGCGAAAGTCGCTGTCGGTTAAAATCCCACACATTTGCCACGTCAACCCTTCGCTGTCTTCAAAACTGAAGCGCGGATTATTACTACCCTCTTTTATTACCAGCAGCGCCGATGCTTGGGCTTCACTCATCTGCTGAGCCGCTAGCTGAACACTGGTAGATGCTTCGACCATGACCGGGTAGCGGGTCACTAACTTACGAATCCGCGTCACCATCATGTCGTTAGATTTTTTTTGCTGCTCAGCGGCAGTTTCCAGCCGTGGCCGCTCAAGCTCTACAAAATCGGCAAAGTGGTCATCCTCTTCACACAGCCGCTGAAAGACCGTATTGGGGATAAAATAGAGCAAGCTATCTTCAATAGCCTTAGCAGGAAATCGCACCTTATGATTTCGCAGCAAACTGAAATGACCAAAAATATCGCCCTCACCCAAACGGTTATAGAGCTCTCCCTGGCTACGATAAACCTCGACGGCGCCGCTGCGGATATAACACAAGTCATTAAGGGTCTCGTTGAGCACTAAGATGTCGCTGCCTGTTTTGAAGTAGCTAACCTCTACTTGCTCAGCAATCGCATCGAGCAGTTCATCCGAGAGCCCATCAAATGGAGGGAAACGGCCCATATGTTGGCGTATTTCTAACAACTCGACGTCCATACCGCCTCCTAAGGCTTACTGGTCATATGCGATGTAAAGTGTGGAGGGGCGGCCAGACCACGTAAACCCCGCTGAGCATAAATCTTACGCAATAAAAAGCCCGACACTGTGAGTGCCGGGCTTTTAATGATAAGAGTCACGTTGATAGAAGCTCTTGCTGAGGCATTACCACCCCAATGCAAACAGTAACCTCAACTGATGCTCCCAATCAGAGCGCCATCATGATGCTTATGACTGATTAGCCATTTCCTGAACGCGCTGCATCATTTCAGGATCTTGCTGAATAGATTGACCAATCGCGTTGAAGGTATCAACATCTAGGCCGCTGTCTTCAACCACTTCGATCATGCGATCGTTGGCTTCGGTGCGCACTTCCTGCTGTGCTGATTCATCTTCTGCTTCCTGAAGACGCTGAGTGTACTCTTGGGAAATAACAGCGATTTCTTGAGAAGCATCGGCAAACTGCTGGAGCTGGTCATCAGAAAAATCCTGGGCTGGGGCTGCTTGTTGAGTAGCCATCGGATCTTGTGCAGGGTCTTGCGCTTGCTGGGCGTGGGCAGTAGTTGCCATTAAACCAGTGGCGAGCAGAGCAGCAGAGAACAGAGCAGTTAAACGTTGCATAGTAAGAAACCTCATTTACACGTTATGGATGTGCCCACTGTGACGCGGCATTTCCCATCAGGTTCAACTAAATATGTAAAAGTCAGTAACAAAAAGAACAATAAGTAACCAAAAGCTAAATTGTAGCACGCCACCACGGGAACTATATGAGCAATATTTTTAGTAACTTGCGTTCAGTTGATCGCACCTCAGCAGGGTTGGCAGCAATGCCCGCACTTTTTGTCCTACTTTGGAGCACTGGATTTATTGGGGCTAAATTTGGCCTGCCCTATGCAGAACCCTTTACGTTTTTGTTTATTCGTTTTGTGCTCACCCTGATACTTTTGATCCCTTTGGTACTTTTAATACGAATTCCATGGCCCTCATCGCCCAGGTTATGGACACACATCGCAATATCGGGTTTTCTTGTCCATGGTGCTTATCTGGGCGGCGTTTTTTACGGTATCTACTTAGGTATGCCTGCCGGCTTAGCGGCCCTCCTAGTGGGGCTTCAACCTCTTTTGACTGCTGCTTTTGCCGGGCCTTTATTGGGTGAAACACTTTCAAAACGCCAATGGGTGGGCCTAATACTAGGCTTGCTCGGGATAAGCTTAGTGTTAGGTAGTAAGCTGGAAATGGGTGATGCACTCTTCGATGGCTTCGGTATTAGTGCTCTACTCTGCGTCACCGCCGCTTTGCTCGGTATTTCGCTGGGAACGCTGTATCAAAAGCGCTACTGCACCACGATGCCGCTACTTTCTGGCGCCGTTATTCAGTATTTGGCAGCGGGTGCTCTGCTGGGGGGCGGCGCACTGCTATTTGAGACTCGTCAGGTGGAGTGGAGCAGTACCTTTGTACTGACGCTTGCTTGGCTGGTATTGATTCTCTCAATAGCCGCTATCCTGTTACTGATGGCCTTGATTAAAAAGGGGGAGGCCTCGCGGGTTGCGAGTCTTTTTTATCTTGTGCCGCCGGTCACAGCGCTTCAAGCGTGGTGGCTATTTGACGAGCGTCTACCTTTGCTAGGACTAGCAGGAATGGTAGTAGCCATTATCGGGGTGGTGATGGTGGTTCGAAAACCTGCTAATAAAGCGGGATAACGATAATTTAATGCCAAGGCTTGGATAAACATGTCAGCACAACACCACTGTGCCAGGGTGAACGGGCACTGTAAGCGTTGCGATTCACCAGTACCTTTTGCATTTACAATGGCATTTCAACCGAT
>JAMCZP010000258.1 GCA_023485185.1 Gammaproteobacteria bacterium | reverse complement strand
GATGTGTTTTAGTTGAAACAGGCCATTTAGAGGTGCGCATCGCAGCCTGTTTACCTAGCCGTACTGAAAGCTTCGAACACTATGTAAAGCGACTCGAAGCACGTGGTATCTCTTTGGCTAACGCCTAGTTAGCTATTATTCATCACCTAAATGCTTAGCTGGAGAGGTTTGTGCCGCTAGCCGATACGCTCTACTCATTAACCTTGTCAGCCCCCATGCTACTGTGCCTAGTTCTCGTTATCGCCTTGGTAGAATCGCTCGCGCTAGTGGGCTTATTGGTTCCCGGCGTGGTGTTAATCACCACGGTTGCATCGCTGGCAGGACATCAAGATATTGCTTTAGTGTGGCTAGTTGGCGCTGCCTTCCTAGGCGCCATTCTAGGGGATAGCATCAGTTTTACGCTGGGCTACAGACATCATAAGCAGGTAACGAAGCGCTGGCCGCTTTCACAACATCCAGAATGGCTAGCCCGCGGAACTCGTTTTTTCGAGCGATACGGTATCTCTTCGGTATTTATTGGTCGCTTTGTCGGCCCGGTGAGACCGATTATTCCATTAGTAGCTGGCATGATGCATATGCCACCGCGCACCTTTGCTTGGGCCAATATCAGCTCAGCTGCGTTGTGGGCACCGGCGTATGTATTACCAGGCTATTTACTCGGGCGCACATGGCAGCACCATTTAGACATTCCTCCCGGCCTTGAGGCTGCCCTGTTGATACTGGCTGCCATTATGGTGGTATTAGCGGTGGTGTTTTCCTGGGGTCGACATCAGGTCACTAGGCACGGCAGACTTTATCGCGCACTCGCTGGAAGCGTTCGGCGCCTACCGCTATTGCGTCGCCCCTGGCTAGCCATGAGCCATTCAGGCGAGGTTCCCTTAGCATCGATGCTACTATTAATAATCTCGCTGGGCACACTTTCTGGCTGGACACTGCTGGTCATTGCCCACGATGGCCCGTTAGAAATGGACCTGCTTGTTCAGCGACTTTTTGCCTGGCTGCATAGCGACCTTGGCTATTCGATAGGTAACATCTTTGCCCGCATAGGCGATACCTACGGCATTATCGCTTTAACGCTACCTTGGGCATTATGGCTACTAGTGCGTAAAAGAGTCGATGCTTTGCTACATTGGTGTGGCGGTTTTGCAGGTATCGCGTTGCTAAATACCGTTGGTAAAGGCCTATTTGGTCGTGCACGACCTGATACGCCAGACTATTTAACAGGCTCATTCTCCTACCCCAGTGCGCACACCTCGACGGCAGTTGTCCTGCTAGGTCTTACGGCGGCGTTCATAGCAGCCGAACTGCCACGTCAAAAGCGTTTTTGGGCGTACTGGATAGCGCTAACCCTCGCTCTACCCATGGCTTTATCGAGGTTAGTGGTAGGAGTTCATTGGTTTAGCGATTTGGTCGGGGGCGCACTGTTAGGCATGGTAGTGTGCGCACTTACCCTGCTTCACTGGCAACAGCAACCGCGGCCAAGCTTACGCCCTTGCCCGTGGTGGGCTTTGAGCATCGCGTCTCTGGTATTAGTGAGCGCTCGGGTCGGTTTTTTACCGCCTGTTTAGGAGTAAACAAATCCCTTGATTAGTTAGCCCAGCGCAAGCCATAGACCTACCCCCATCATTAGGGTACCGGCAATACGGTTAAGCAAACGTACATTGCCGCTTTTACCCAGAACACTGCGTAGCGTTTTACCGCCGGTGGCATATACCAGCATGCTGGCAAACTCGATAGTCAAAATCACTGCAATCAATAGACTAAGCTGCCCGACAAGGGGCCGACTGCTATCTAAAAAAGGGGGCAACAAGACCATAAAAAAGGCCCAACCCTTGGGGTTGGCCACTGCGGTCACAAAGCCCTGCATCGCTAGTTGTAAGCGGCTAGCCGGAGGTCCCGCATCCAATTCACTAGGGATTGCCATGCGCCCCCGTGAACGCCACATCATAATACCTAAATAACCTAAGTAGGCGCCGCCCACCCATTTGAAGAGCACGAAGAGTTCTGGCTGGCGTAGCATCAACGCGGCAACACCCGCTCCTGCGGCTGCAGCCACCAACCCAACCCCAAGCAGCTCACCGATCATCATCCACAGGGTGCGCTTAACCCCCTGAGTCATACCTAACACCATTGCAAGTGTCATGCACATGCCGGGGGTGAGCGATACAAACAAAAACGTTGGCACAAAAACCGACAGCGTAGCCCACGACATCATCTCTCATTCATCCTTTAATGGGCTGGATTCACCGATGCCCTTTACCTCACCCCAGCGAGGCATCAACGTATGTTCAATACCTAACTGATTCAGTATCCGCGCCACGATAAAATCAATAAGATCATCAATGCTTTGTGGGCAGTGATAAAACCCTGGTGCGGCAGGCAGAATAACTACTCCTAGCCGACTAAGTGCCAGCATATGCTCAAGATGAATAGGAGAAAGCGGACTTTCGCGAGGCACTAACACCAGCGTTCGACGCTCTTTGATCGCCACATCAACGGCCCGCTCAATCAGATTATTGCTGGCCCCAGTAGCCACCGCTGAAAGTGTGCCGGTCGAGCACGGGCAGACCACCATCGCTGAAGGTGCGCCAGAACCCGATGCCACAGGAGCCATCCAATCCTCTCGGCCAAAACAGCGAATCTGCCCCGGCTTCGCGCCACTTCGCTCGCTTAGCGCCTCCACTAACCGCTGTGGCTGCGCCGGTAGTGAAAATGGCGTTTCAGTGGCGATCACCATATGGGCGGCTTTCGAAATCATGACCCACACCTCATGGCCTGCATCGACTAAAACATCAATCAGCCGAAGACCATACTGCGCACCTGATGCGCCGGTGAGGGCCACCGTAATAGGCTTTTTAAACGCTGCTTTCGCTGAATTACTCAAACTTGCCCCTCCTTGGCGATAGCTAAGGCGGCCAGCAAGCGCTCATGAACGCCTTCAAAACCACCGTTGGACATCACTACGATACGATCCAGAGGTGACGCTTGAGTGACCACTGCCTGCACTAAGGCATTAATATCGCTATAAAGATGTGCATGGGCGCCTTGGGTAGCCACCAACTCGTCCATTGACCAATCTAGCCCGGCAGGCTGAAACCAGAACACACCATCAGCATCTGCCACGCTATCGATTAAGCGCTCGCGCAGCGCACCCAATCGCATAGTGTTTGAGCGCGGTTCAATCACTGCCAGCAAACGTCCTTTGGTTGTCGCCGCGCGCAACCCCTTAAGCGTGGCGGCAATGGCCGTAGGGTGGTGAGCGAAGTCATCAATCACTTGGATGCCGTTAATTTCACCGCGCACTTCCTGGCGCCTTCTAGGCGTTTCAAAACGCGCCAGCGCAGCACAGCCACGGGCCAGATCAACGCCACATAGGTGGGCGGCGGCAACAGCGGCCAATGCGTTGCGCGCGTTATGCTCCCCGGTCAGCGGCCACTCGACAACGCCGTCTTCCTCCTGGCGCTTTCTATCCTGACCCGGTGTGCCCCCGCTATAAATCACTTGGAAGCGGCTGGCATCATCGCGCTCTAGCTTAAACTGCCACTCACTAGCCATCTGATCGCCGAAATGGGCGACCGGCGTCCAAACGCCCTGGGTGAGCACACGCTCAAGCGCAGGCTGCTGATCGGCCACCAACAGTTGGCCTTGACCGGGCACCGTGCGCACCAGGTGATGGAACTGGCGTTCAATGGCAGCCAAATCAGGGAAAATATCCGCGTGATCAAACTCAAGGTTATTAAGGATAGCGATATTCGGGCGATAATGAACAAACTTGGAGCGCTTATCGAAGAAAGCAGTGTCGTATTCGTCAGCTTCCACAACAAAAGGCGCTGCGGGGTCACCAATACGCGCGGACACACCAAAATTGCGTGGTACGCCACCGATCAAAAAACCCGGCTTTAACCCGGCACTCTCGAGTAACCAGGCTAAGATGCTAGCCGTCGTTGTTTTTCCGTGGGTACCTGCCACCGCAATAACCTGCCGACCGGGAAGCACATGCTCTGCCAGCCACTGTGCACCTGAGGTGTAAGGCACACCGCTATTTAGAAGCGCTTCTACCTCTGAATTGCCACGCGACATCGCATTGCCCACCACTACCAGATCAGGCAGAGGGGTAAGATGATCGGCATGATAGCCTTCCATCAAGCTAATACCCATCTCAGTGAGCTGGGTACTCATTGGCGGATAAACATTCTGATCAGAGCCGCTTACCTGATGCCCAAGCTCACGCGCCAGCAGTGCAAGGCTACCCATAAAGGTGCCGCAGATACCAATAATATGCAGATGCATGGCTCTAGCCCCATTAATCGCTAATAAACTAATTCGTTCTAGCTAATGCAATAAAAAAACAAACGCTATGAAAATAGCCGGTTAGCGTAGCATGCTGGGTCTATTTGCTCATCTACTCATCGTTATAATCGAAGATTAGCCAGGGCAAAACGCCCTTCAAGTGACAAATCCTTTCAGTTGTTGCAGGATGCCGCCACTGTTTATAAAGGATGGCTATTCCCCCATCCATTCATTCACCACGCTGGTAGCAACCTAGTTATCAGTGAAAGGAGCTTTACGATGCGCGTTTTAATTCGCTACTTTTTCCGCGGTGTTCGCTTGGTACTTGCCCCCATCATGCTTATTTCTGAAAAGCTCTCCACGCCTACTGCCGTAGATCGCACCCCCGAGCAACAGGCGCTTGTCGACCAAGAGTGTCAGCGCCTGGCCCTATATCAGTTTCGTAGCTGCCCTTTCTGTATCAAAGTGCGTAAAGAGATGGCTCGGTTAGGTTTGAAAATTGAATTGCGCGATGCCCAGCTTGATCCCGCCCATAAGCAGGCGCTATTAAAAGGAGGCGGTAAAGTAAAAGTACCTTGCCTTAAAATTACCCATGATGATGGCCGCGAAGAGTGGATGTACGAATCTGACACTATCAATACTTGGCTACATAAACAGTTTGGCTAATGGCCACTCCAGCAGGTCGATGACAATCGCCCTGCCGCGCTAAAAGCACTATGTTTAAAATTCGACTTTTTGCGCCTGCACATCGAACATCACATCAATGTCGATGCCCTCCTCAAGGCTTGGCGGGGCATCTAACTGAACTTGCAGCGCCAGCACGCCCTGAATCCTGCCTGTTACATGAACTGTTTGACTGTCGCGCTCATAGTGAGTCAACGACACTGTTACCTGGGCATCTCCTGAGGTATACAGCGGCGGTAAAGGAGTATTGCCGATAAGATAAACGACATCCGTCTCCATAAGCTCGTCTTCTACCAGAGTCAGACTGATAGAGATAGCGTCTCGAGCATCCCAGCTTTCATCGTCAATAAAGCCGGTGATATCAATGCGGACTTCATCCCCAAGCTCAATGAACGACGCACTTGAGTCATTGCCCTGACTTAAAATAAACCACTCGTGCGGCTCGCCATCCAGCACGCCCTCAATCTCCGGTGCAAGCTCACTCGTATAAGCAAAAGAGGGAATACACCAAGCCAATACCATGATCCCGATTTGTTTTCGCATATGCCTTCTCCTGCCAGTTTTGCACCACTTTTCGATTACTACTTTCGTCTAAATCCAACCGCTTTATATGGCGGCATTAGCCACCTCATTTAGTAGACGAATGATGCCTGTCATTATTTCGATTGTATGACGCGATGGGCACTCTCTATGTTAGTAGCCTATGTTGTAAGCTTAGGCCGCAAAACGGCTTTTATTGTGACCGTGTCTGTTTTACGGGTATTTCCTGCTATAAGCGAGGGAAAGCACCTGTTAAACGAACAATAAATAACTATCCAAGGGAACA
The DNA here is from genome assembly GCA_023485185.1 of Gammaproteobacteria bacterium. The sequence continues at coordinate 3,764 of JAMCZP010000258.1, read as the reverse complement.
ATTATGACGTTCAAGAAGACCGTACTGGCTTCCGTTATTAGTGCCGTGTTCGCGGGTACTACGTTAATACCGCTAGCCGCGAGTGCTGAAACGCTGCGCATTGGTTACTCGGCTGACCCTGAAACCCTCGATATCCATGAGCAGCTTTCTGGCGGCATGCTGCGCTTCTCGCACCTGACGTTTGATCCGCTAGTACGCTGGACGAAAGATTTTGATTTCGAACCACGCTTGGCTACCGAGTGGGAACAGGTCGACGAAACCACCATGCGCATGACACTGCGTGAAGGCGTTACTTTCCACTCTGGCAACGAATTTACCGCCAAAGATGTGGTTTGGACTATTGAGCGTCTGAAAGAGAGCCCTGACTACCGCGCTATTTTTGAACCGGTTGCTAGCGCTGAAGCGGTTGACGACTACACCGTAGAGATCGTGACTACCGAGCCTTACCCACTACTACTGAACCTTGCTACCTACATCTTCCCGATGGATAGCGATTTCTATACCGGTGAAACCGACGACGGCAATGACAAAGCTGAAATCGTTAAAGCGGGTAACTCGTTTGCTTCACGCAATGTCTCGGGCACAGGCCCCTTTATTCTCACTGACCGCCGCCAGGGCGTGCGCGTTGATTTTGAACGCTTTGACGATTACTGGGATACAGAAACCGAAGGCAACGTGTCTGAAATCGTCCTGACGCCGATTGCTGAAAACGCTTCTCGCGTTGCCGCACTGCTCTCTGGTGGCGTGGATTTCATCGATGCCGTACCGCCTAACGATTTGGATCGGGTACGTGATGCCGATGGTGTCAATCTGATTGAGATTGACGGTACGCGCATTATTGGTTTCCAACTGAACGAAGAGCGCGTTGAAGCCTTCCAAGACGTTCGTGTTCGTCAGGCGATAGATCTAGCAATTAACCAGGAAGGCATTGCTGATCGCCTAATGCGCGGTTTTGCAACACCAGCTGGGCAATTCTCACCAGAAGGCTATTCGGGCCACAATCCAGATTTAGTGCCGCGCTATGACCTTGAGCGCGCTCAAGAACTTATGTCAGAAGCCGGCTACGAAGACGGCTTTACCATTGACATGATTGCCCCGAACAACCGCTATGTGAACGATGCGCAAATCGCTCAGGCAGTGGCAAATATGCTGGCGCAAATCAACATTAACGTTAACCTGCGCACCATGCCGCTCGCTCAGTACTGGCCGGAGTATGATACCCGCGAATCGGATATGGCGATGCTTGGCTGGCACTCTGACACTGAAGATACCGCCAACTTCTTCCAGTATCTCTCCTTCTGCATCGACACTGAAACCGGTGTAGGCCAATACAACTACGGCAACTACTGCAACGAAGAGATTGATGCGTTAGTAACCGAAGCGGATAGCGAAACGGATCTCGATACACGCAACGAAATGCTGCGTGAAGCAGAAGCCATGCTCTACGAAGACGTCGGTTTCATCATGTTGCATTGGCAGAACCTGGCGTATGCTTCTGCAGAGGGTATTGACGCCGAACCCGTGGTCAATGCTATCGACTTCCCGTACCTGGGTGACTTGGTCATTAACCGCAGCGAAGACTAATCAGCATTAGTGCTAGTTAATTAATGCTAGTGAGTCCTTAGCGGTAAACCAAAGCGTTACCACCGCTATTAACTGCAAGGATGCTTCGCTCCCTATTAGCTTAGGGAGCGAAGCCTTTTGCTTGGCGGTTCGAGACTGCTAAACGCTGCAAAGCATGCCCCTACTCCCTTTGTTGAAACCCTTTATATAGGTGGCGTACGCCATGATTGCCTTTTTAATCAAGCGGCTGATGCACGCGATGTTGGTGATGTTTGTCATCAGCGTGCTGGCCTTCGCTATTCAGGATAACCTGGGTGACCCCGTACAACAGATGGTGGGGCAATCCGTGCCGGAGAGCGAACGCGAAGCAATTCGTGAGCGCTTAGGTCTGAATGACTCTTTCCTGGTGCAATACGTACGTTTTGCTAAAAATGCCGTGCAAGGTGATTTTGGTTACTCATACTTTTACCGAGAGCCCGCGCTCTCAGTAATCGCCCGACACTTACCTGCCACCCTTGAGCTGGTATTTGCTGCAACGCTGATTATCGTGGTTTTTTCAGTGCCCATTGGGGTGTATAGCGCGATCAAGCCTCGATCACCGATTTCACGCTTATTTATGGGCGTTTCCATTATTGGTATTTCCATTCCGGTCTTTCTTACCGCCATCTTACTTATTCAAATTTTTGCGATTGGCGTAACCGTTACGCTATTCCCTGAAACGACGGGCTGGGGTTCATGGCTGAACAGCTTGTTCTCCACCCAAGGCGATATGCCATCCTTTGGTCGCGGTTATGACTTGGTCAATGTGGCAGGCAACTGGGATACCAACCTAGCAACGTGGAATGGCTTAAAGCACTTGGTGCTCCCAGCAGTATCGCTGGCTTCTATCATGCTGCCACTTTTTATTCGCTTGATACGCGCCGAAATGATGGAAGTCCTCCAGTCGGAGTATGTTAAGTACGCACGAGCCAAAGGGATTTCCATGCGTCGGGTGTATTTTGTTCATGCGCTAAAGAACACAATGCTCCCCGTCATTACCGTTGGTGGCGTGCAGATCGGTACCATGGTGGCTTACACCATTTTGACCGAAACCGTTTTCCAGTGGCCGGGGATGGGACTGATGTTCCTAGATGCAATAAACCATGCTGATATCCCCCTGATTGTGACTTACCTAATGATCGTCGGCGTTATTTTCGTGGTTACCAATACCATTGTGGACCTGATTTACGGCCTAGTGAATCCGACCGTTAAACTGACTGGGAAGCCCGCATGACCATATCGACGAATGCTCCACCCAGCCGCTGGGAACGCCTGCGCGACTCCTACCTGTGGTACAGCTTTAAGCGTGACCGCACCGCCCAGCTATGCCTGGCCGTGTTTATCTGCATGGTCATTGCCGCCTTTGCTTCACCGCTATTAGCGCCCACTGACCCGTATGATTTACGCCACATCAATATCCTAGATTCGGAGCTGCCGCCCTTTTGGATTGAGGGCGCCGATGACCGCTACGCGCTGGGTACCGATGCCCAAGGGCGCGATTTATGGTCGATTGTGCTTTATGGAACACGCGTTTCGCTGCTGATTGGCTTTGGCGCAGTCATTCTACAAGCCCTGATTGGTGTTACCTTCGGCCTGATGGCGGGTTATTTAGGTGGCCGTGTAGATACAGTGTTGATGCGCCTGGCGGATATCCAACTGTCATTTTCGACGCTAATGGTCGCTATCGTTGTCGGAGCCGTGGTGAAAGCCACCATGGGAAGCGCCTTTTATAGCCAATATGCCGTAATCATGTTGATCTTAATCATCGGCCTTGCCGAGTGGCCGCAATATGCGCGTACCGTGCGTGCCTCTGTGCTGGCGGAAAAGAACAAAGAGTATGTAGATGCTGCCCGGGTAATGGGTCTGCGCAGTAAGCGCATTATGTTCCGCCATGTGCTGCCCAACACTATGTCACCGATCTTCGTCATTTCTACGGTGCAAATTGCCAACGCGATTATCTCTGAGGCGGCATTGTCTTTCTTGGGGCTGGGTATGCCGGAAACACACCCTTCGCTGGGATCGCTGATTAAATCAGGCTTTGACTATATTCAGTCAGGCTCCTGGTGGATCACCTTGATTCCTGGGGCCGTGCTGGTAGTGCTGGTGCTGTCGATCAATCTACTCGGTGATTGGCTACGTGATGTCATGAACCCACGACTCTA
>JAMCZP010000334.1 GCA_023485185.1 Gammaproteobacteria bacterium | reverse complement strand
CATACGCTCTTCAGCGGTATCGCCACGCGGCACCGGCACCAGAATATAGGTCGTCATTGGGTCGCCGTAATCGTTCTCGCCTGCAATCTGCACCCGTAGGTTGCTACCGTCTTCAACGCTCCCCAGGGCTTCGGCAAACTGGGCCGGAGGCACGGATTCATAGGGATCATGGATCTTATCCATCCAGAAGCCGGGGCGGAATAGCGCAAATGCCACTAGCAATAGCAGCAGCGACTCATACCAACGGCTACGAACCAACATATAGCCTTGGGTACCTGCCGCGAATATCAGCATCGCCACCGTGGCTATAATAAATACCATTATCCCCTGTATTACCGTGACATCGATCAACAAAAGGTCGGTATTAAAAATAAACAGGAATGGTAGTGCTGCTGTGCGGAGACTGTAATAGAACGCCTGGAAGCCGGTACGTAGCGGATCCCCACCGGATACCGCCGCAGCAGCGAATGAGGCCAACCCCACGGGAGGCGTCACATCCGCCATAATACCGAAGTAGAACACAAACAGATGCACGGCGATCAGCGGCACAATCAGTCCGTTTTGCTGGCCCAGCACTACAATCACTGGCGCCATAAGTGCAGACACCACGATGTAGTTTGCAGTGGTCGGCAGCCCCATACCCAGAATCAGACTAAGTAGTGCAGTAAGCAGCAGAATCATCATCAGGTTGCCACCTGAGAGAATCTCCACGACATCCGCCAGCACCAAGCCAACCCCAGTTTGTGATACAGCGCCCACAATGATACCCGCGGCGGCAGTGGCAATACCGATACCGATCATGTTACGGGCACCGGCAACAAGGCCATCCCACAGGTCTTTAAAACCCTCTTTGACGTCCGCAGCGAACTTACTATGGCCTCGGAAAAAAGCAATAATCGGACGCTGAGTCACCATGATGAAGATCATAAACATGGTTGCCCAAAATGCCGATAGCCCTGGCGACATACGCTCCACCATCAAACACCACACCAATACAATCACCGGCAGAATATAGTGTAGGCCAACCATTACCGTAGGACGTGTTTGCGGCAGCGTTACCACCGCTGATTTTGGATCGTCTAGCTCAAGCTCCGGGTAGTTGGAGCTGACTTTTAATAAACCGATATACACCACGGTCAAGCCTATTGAGACGACCCAAGGGGTCGCATCGCCCAACACTGGTTTAAGCCAACCAAGCCCGTAATAAACGGCAAATGAAAGTGCCATGAACAAAATCAGCCCGGTCATGAAACCAAGGACTTTATTCAGCAGAGGGCGCACAGGGTTGCTTGAAGGCAGCCCTTTCATGTCCGCCTTTAACGCTTCAAGGTGAACGATATAGATCAACGCAATATAAGAAATAATCGCAGGTAAAAAAGCGTGCTTAATAACTTCAACATAGGGAATGCCAACGTATTCCACCATCAAAAACGCTGCTGCGCCCATGACTGGCGGCATAATTTGACCATTAACAGAAGAAGCCACTTCAACGGCCCCGGCTTTTTCTGCACTAAAGCCAACGCGTTTCATCATCGGGATCGTAAAGGTACCCGTAGTTACCGTATTGGCAATCGACGACCCTGAGATCAAACCGGTTAGCCCAGATGCAACCACCGCAGCCTTGGCCGGGCCACCTTTAAAGTGCCCCAACATCGAGAAGGCGACTTTAATAAAATAGTTACCTGCCCCTGCTTTATCGAGCAGCGCACCGAACAACACAAATAGGAACACAAAACTCGTCGAGACACCCAGCGCGATCCCAAATACCCCTTGAGTGCCTAGCCACTGGTGATTAATCAAGCCGCCTAAACTCACCCCTCGGTGGGCCAAAATGCCGGGCATATAAGGGCCAAACAGCGAGTAAGCAATAAAAACAGCGGCTACCACCATTAACGGTGGCCCGAGAGCACGTCGAGTCGCTTCCAGCAGCATAAGAATACCGACCACCCCAATCACAATGTCTTGGGTAATTGGCCGACCCGGTCGCTGTGCTAAATCGGAATAAAACAAGAATAGATAAGCACCGCAAAAAGTAGCCACGGCGGCGAATGCCCAGTCCTGCAATGGAATACGATCTCTAGGAGAACGCTTAAGCGCAGGATAGGCCATAAACGCGAGAAATAGCGCAAACGCTAAATGAATAGAGCGCGCTTCAGTCGCGCTGAAGACGCCAAAGCGAAATAAATACGGGAGTGGCGAGGCAATCCAGAGCTGAAACAGCGACCAAATCGCCGCAATACTTACCAACAGTTTACCCGGCACCCCTACAGGCTTTCTTGCACCTGAATCGCTAGAAGCGACCATATCCTCTAGCTCACTTTCAGTGGCCGCCGAAGGTTGTTTGTCATCACGCATAAGCTTGCCCTGCCTAATGGTCAGCGCTGACAATCAGCGCTTTCAACAAGAAGCGCGGACACCTGGGTTATCAATTACCTGGTGCCCGCGCTTTACTACTGGCGGTGAACAGTGTTCACCTGTCGATCTTTACGTTGCTACCGACCTTTACGTTGCTACGTAGCGCTTATTCGATCCAGCCACGCTCACGGTAGTAACGCGCCGCACCGTCGTGAAGCGGAGCAGTTAAACCGTCAGAGATCATGTCTTCTTCGTTCAGGTTTTCAAACGCAGGATGCAGGCGCTTGAAACGATCGAAGTTTTCAAAAACGGCTTTGACCGTTTCGTAGATAACGTCTTCATCTACATCTGTAGAAGAAACAAACGTGGCAGCAACACCGAAGGTTTCAACGTCTTCGTCATTACCGCGATACAGGCCGCCAGGGATGACCGAACGCGTGTAGTAGGGATACTCTTCCACCAGTGCGTCGATCTCATCGCCAGTCACAGGCACTAAGCGAGCATCGATAGTAGTCGTTGCTTCTTGGATAGAGCCGTTCGGGTGACCAACTACGTAAACCATGGCGTCGATGTTGTTGTCGGACAGTGCAGCGGCCTGCTCAGCGGCATCAAGCTGTGAAGCCAGTGCGAAGGTGTCTTCATCCCAGCCGAACGCATCCATGACGACATCCATGGTGTTGCGCTGACCAGAGCCTGGGTTACCGATGTTGACACGCTTGCCAGGGAAATCGCTGATGTTCTCAATGCCGGAGTCGGCACGAGCAACAACGGTTAGCGGCTCACCGTGCATGGTGAACACAGCACGCATGTCTTCCCAAGCGCCCTCTTCTTCGAAGTTCGCTTCGCCGTTGTAAGCGCGGTATTGAACATCAGACTGAACAACGCCCATGTCTAGCTCGCCGCTCTTCATGCCGTTAACGTTGGCGACTGAACCACCGGTAGAAGGCGCATTACAGCGGATACTGTGGTCATCACTGCCACGGTTAACCATACGGCAAACCGACTGACCTACGACGTAATAAACGCCGGTTTGGCCACCCGTACCGATGGTGATGTAGCGATCCTGGGCAACTGCTGGTGAAGCAAACGTTGCCGCAGCAATCATCGCGCCAGAGAAGGCTGCGGTGGAAAATACATGGCGTTTCATGAACACACCTCTTTATCTTGATGTTATGAGCTTATTTGATGTTATTAACATCGCGCGTCTTGTTGTCACCTGGTGAACCGTTCCCTCAGGTGGTTTTATGCTAAAACGTTTTTCAAGACAGTTTGTTACAAGCAGCTATTTTCAAACGAATATATAGCCACCTGCTAATACTACTTTAGCGAAAAACAAAGGATTTAGCGAAAAAATGCTCGTTTTGCAAAAGACGGTTACGCCATCTCCCATTTAAAGCACTTTCCTTCGCTGTTAGATAGTAGTTTAGCGTCAGGTAACGTTTAGACAGCGTTAACACGCATGCCATTTTGGCATAGGGGATGAGGATGCTAACCACTCGCTCGACACCGGCTGTTCTTGCAATATCAATTGCCCAGCTGGCGGCGAGCATGCCGTTTAAATGTTGTAGCCCAATACGCTAGGCAACCACAGCGCGATAGCGGGAAAAATAGCCACCAGGGCCAGCGCACAGCCCATCGCCATAACAAATAGAAGTGCCCATCCAATCGTATGCTCCAAGCGAATTTTGGCTATTTCAGTGGTTACCATCAAATTTACTGCCACCGGCGGTGTGAACTGGCCAATCGCGATGTTCATTGCCAACAGAATCCCAAACCATACTGGATTCCACTCAAAGTGCTGCATAACCGGAATCAGGATCGGCATCATGATTAGATAAATCGATATTGCGTCCAACAGCATCCCGGCAACCAGCACCGCTAGCATTACCAGAATCAGCAGCAACACGCCGTTATCAGTCAGGCCAATGATCCACTCTGCTAAGTGGCGGAAGGTGCCCAGCATGGTACCCGCCCAGGCAAAAATACCTGCCAGCGCGATAATCAGCATCACCACACCAGAGATAATCGCCGCCTCGCCAAGCAGTTCCCATAAATCACGCAGCGAAAGCTCGCGAGTAAGAAACAGCCCTACGATTGCGCCATAGGCTACCGCCACCACAGCGGCTTCAGTGGGTGTAAACAGCCCTGAGCGTAAGCCTCCCAGTATCAATACAGGGGCAAACAGTGCAGGTATTGCCTGCTTAAAAGTGGAGCGCACGCTGAGCTGTTCAGCGCTTTCTACTGGCGTGCCACCCTCCCAGCCGTAACGTTTGGAAACGATCATCGCAGGCACCAGCAGCGCCAGACCCGCCAAAATACCGGGAAACAGACCAGCGGCGAACAACGCGCGGAGATCAACCCCTGGCACCACTATCGAATAGAGAATCAGCGCCACTGAAGGGGGAATAAGAATGGCGGTAGATGCAGAGGCGGCAATCAGCGTGGCCGAAAACGGCTTGGGGTAACCCGCTTTGGTCATACTGGGCAACATTACCATCGCCACAGCCGCCGCATCCGCTGGGCCAGAACCACTCATGCCGCCCATAATCATACAAACCAGCACTGCCACCAGCGCCAAACCACCATGGCGCGGGCCTATCAGCGCCTGGGCGAAACGCACTAAGCGCAGCGCCACGCCTGAGCGCTCAAAAATAAGCCCGGTTAATATAAACAGTGGAATCGCGATTAGCGGATATTTAGCAATGCTGTTGTAAGTATTGGTGCCTAGGGTCGCGAGCATATCTGGCGACAGTCCAATCACAATTCCCACCGCCCCGGAGAGCGCTAGCGAAAACGCCACAGGCACGCCTGCAATCAACAAGCCCGCAAAGGCCAAAATCATCCAGACATCAGGGCTCATCGGAGAGTCTCCCGCTCAAGCGGTCACGGGTTTGTTGAATTAAGCGCCACAACATGGCGAGGGTCAGCACGGGTAGCCATACCAAATACCACCATTGGGGTAGGCCAAGCCCCGGCGATAGCGATTCCCACTGCTGCTCCTGCCAGGCAAGCTTGCCGCCGTACCAGGTAATCAGCCCCAGCACGATGACACCGCATAACGCTTGAAAAACGATTAATAGCGTCCGGTACTTGGGCGGCAGCATTCGCTCCAGAAAACTAATGCGGATATGTCGGTTGCGCCGCAACGCTACAGAAGCGCCCGCAAAAGTCAGCACCACTAACAGAAAAACCGAGAATTCTTCAGTGAATGAGAAAGACCCACCCGTAATGTAGCGAGTAATGACGTTTCCCAAACTGATCAACGAGATAATGATTAATGCCAGTGCGCCCAGCCAGCGCTCAAGGCGTGCATCAGGAAAGCCTTTCATGGCAGCCTCACAGCAAAAAGCTACCGCCCCCAAAAGAGGCCAGTAGCTTAAAACAATAACGGAATCGCTTAGCGGGCGTCGATCGCTGCTTGGGCAGCGTTTACCACCTCTTCACCGATACGCGGCGCCCATTTTTCATAAACGGACTGAGTCGCCTCAACAAAGGCTTGGTACTGCTCATCAGTCAATTCAGTCACGGTCACACCGCGCTCTTGAATCGCAGTCAGGCGCTCGCTCTCCTGCTCCCGGGTCATGGCAATTTCCCACTCACCCGCTTCACGAGCAGTTTCACGCAGCAGGGTTTGCTGCTCTTCATCCAGTGACTGCCACACGGTCTGATTGACCGCAAAAATCAGCGGATCATTCATGTAATTCCAGAGTGTTAAATGCTCCTGACCCACTTGATCAATCCGCGCCACGTCGAACACCGAAAGCGGATTTTCCTGGCCATCCACGGCACCCGTGGTTAGCGCTGGCTGGGCGTCGGTCCAGCTCATTTGCGTGGGGTCAGCGCCGAGGACTGAGAAGGTATCCTGGAACAGCGGTGAACCAACAACACGAATTTTCAGGCCGTCCAAATCATCTGGCTGAGTGATCGCCCCGCGTGAGTTAGAGACTTGACGAAAGCCATTTTCACCCCAGGCCAGCGGAATAACCCCACGTGATTCGATGGCCTCAAACACTAACTGACCCGCCTCACCACCGGTGACGGCATCGACGGCAGCTTCATCGGGAATGAAAAACGGCAACGAGAACAGATTCAGTTCCGGCACCTGGGGCGACCAGTTAATGGTCGAACCCACCGCAGCGTCGATTAACCCCGAGCGCATAGCGGAAAATTCGCGGGTTTGATCGCCGGAGACCAGTTGAGAATTAGGGTAAACGCGCAGCGTTAACTCACCGCCGCTGCGCTCCTCCACCAGCTCAGCCCACTTCTCCGCCGCCTGCCCCCAGGGGAAAGCATCAGATAACACCGTGGAAACCGAGAGTTCGCGGGCTTGTGCAGAAAGAGAAGCAGAAAGCAGTGCAGCACTGGCCAAGCCAGCGGTGAAACGAGCCATAGAGCGTGTCAGCGTCATGGTAGATCCTTTTTTAGCTATTTTTATGTTGTGCGTTTTATAGCGTGCGCGGTAGCTGTCGTAAGGCTGCGAGAAAGCCACACTTATTGTATGCACTTAGCGCGGGAAAGAAAGACGCCTAAGGTCGGCATAGCTGGATGAATTTCGGCTACAGCATACTGTAGAGCACTACATTTAATTATCATGTTCCGAGAAGTGCGCAAACGCTTGCTCGCCGGTCATGGTCAGCGTCTCGTTGGCAAAGTCGTAATAGTCTGGCTTTTGCTCGATGAATATCTGACTGCTCATTTCAAAGTTAGCGCCCTGCTGGAAAAGCCCGGCAGAAAGAGCGTACTCATCAGAAGAGAGCAGATGGTAAAACAAGTGAGTTCCACAGATGGAACAGAACCCGCGCTCGGCCCAGTCCGATGACTGATAGGTGGTGGGCTTTTGTTTACCACCGAACACAACATCAGTTCCACAATGTACTGCCAGCATGGGGCCACTCCCCCAACGCCTGCACGTTGTGCAGTGGCAAACATCGATTTTAGCTTGGTCGGCGATTGAAACTTCGATAGCACCGCAAAGACATGAACCTTCCATGATTTACCTCATGCGTTGATAGGGCTCGTAAGTAGCTAAAGTGAAGAATCTAAAAACCGCAATGCCCGCGAGAACGTTTTGGCCTTAGCCATACTACCCTCTCAAAATTACTTGGTGATATTGCAGCGGGGAAAAAACTTTTGAAGATCATTTTCTGTCAGCCACCAGCCAAGAATAGTTACCGAGTGAAACGGTAAAGAATTGCTGATCTGGGTACTTATGCCTATTTAGGCCGAGCTTCACATCTTCGGCGACCACTCCTTGCACTATCACTTTTGTACTCCCCCAAGCTGTTACAATAGCTGTCTTTTTTCTAGCCATGGACATCAACGTGCCTTTACGCGACCTGCTACTCGGCCTGTTTGTTATCGCTATTTGGGCGCTAAATATCATTGTGATCAAGGTGGGGGTGGCGGAGTTACCGCCGCTATTGATGACCACGCTGCGTTTTATGCTGGTTGCGTTACTACTGGTGCCGTTCTACCCGGTGGCACGTGTTCAACTGCCATTTTTGCTGCTGCTATCGGTGACTTTTGGCAGCCTACATTTCGCACTGCTGTTTATTGGTTTGGAGCACGCTGAAGCAGGCACCGGGGCGCTGCTGGTGCAGATGGGTACGCCCTTTGCCACGCTATTGGCAGTGGTGTTTCTTAAAGAGAAATTGGGTCCCAAACGTATTGTAGGGCTGCTGCTCTCGTTCGCGGGGATCATTGTGCTGGCAGGTGGGCCCACCTTACCGACGCCTCTCCCTCTGGCGATTCTCTTGCTAAGTGCCTTTGGCTGGGCGGTGTCGCAACTGTTGATTAAGCGCGGCCCACCGATTGCGCCATTGGCGTTAGCAGGTTGGGTGGCGCTGTTTGCAGTGCCACAAGTGGCGCTAGGGTCATGGCTATTTGAAAGTGGCCAGTGGCAGGCAATGCAGCAGGCTAGCTGGCTAGGCTGGGGGGCGATGGTGTATACCGCAGTGATGTCATCAATAGTGGCCTACGGGATTTGGTACGCGCTGTTACGCCGCCACCCTGTTAATCGCGTCGTGCCGATGACGCTGCTCACGCCAGTGTTTGCAGTCGGCCTAGGCGCGCTGTTAATGGGCGACAGCCTAGGCTTTCATAAACTGATGGGCGGCAGCCTCGTGGTCGCAGGACTTGCTTTAATTGTCCTCAATATCCGCTGGCGACCGCGCTTGGGCTAATCAGCGGACTGACAAAAACCGGCTATTTCAGGAACGGATACACAGTCACCCACCTTGATACCGCGCTCGGCAAAGTAGCCGGCGTTCACTTCTAACGCTGAATAGAACGCCGCACCAGCCGGGTAGGATGGGCAATCACGTGGCGTTGAGGACTCACAAGGCTGCATAGTATTAATCGCCACGATCCGGCCTTGATCATCGATATAGGCAATATCAAGAGGGATCAACGTGCGGTACATCCAAAAGGCGTTCTCAGCAGGCTGCTCGGTTTCAAACCGAAACAGCATGCCACTCTCTTCTGGCATACTTTCGCGCTCCATTAAGCCGCGCTGACGTTGGGTAGTGGTTTCCGCTACTTCGACCTGTAAACGGTGTGGGCCACTCTCGCTATGAATGGCCAGCGCCAGGGTCTGCATGCTCGTTGACGCCGCTTGCCCCCAAGCGAAGGAGCTCAGTAGCGACAGGGGCATCAGTGCCGCCAGCGGTAACAGTAACGACGCCTTAAGCAGTGTGCGACGCGAGTGATCCATGCTTACTTCCTTTTGTCATGCGCATCTGCGCGAACTTGGTGCCCTGGCATCAGGTGAATCCCCGCCGCCAGTAGCGAAACGTTCACCACTGCTCCGCTGGTTAACTGGTTACGCCGCGCAGCATGGGTGGCAATATCGAAACGTAACATATCACCATGGTTGACGCGCAATGAAACTGACGTGATGCCGCCCAACGCTACCAGCTCACTTACCGTGGCCGTTATTGGGTTCTCACGCTCCCCCTGGGATGGCCGGTCACGGCGGTGAAGCACAATATCGGATGGCGGCAGGTACCAAGTCACTTTTTCACCGATTGTCAGATCGATAAGCCCACCGGCTACTTCCAGAAAACTTTCCCCCCACTGTAGCCGACGCTGGCCATCCACCTCGACCACCACACCTGCAAATAAATTATGGCGGTCTAGCAGGCGCGCCACCAGCGGTGAAGCGGGCCGACTAAACAGCACCTCTGGCGTGTCCTGCTGAAGACTTACGCCGTTATGCAGCACACAGATTT
>JAMCZP010000103.1 GCA_023485185.1 Gammaproteobacteria bacterium | reverse complement strand
TATATGAACAGCACAATGTAGTTAACGATGCCATCAATGACTTCCTGCTAAATCTGCTGATGTCAGTAGCGATTGTGATTGGCGTGCTCTGCCTGGCAATGGGTTGGCGGATAGGCGTCGTGGTCGGCAGCACCCTACTACTCACGGTGCTTGGTACGCTGCTGTTTATGGGGCTGCTGGGGATCGAGATGGAGCGCATATCGCTAGGCGCCCTGATTATTGCCATGGGCATGCTGGTGGACAACTCTATCGTCGTCGCAGAGGGGATGGTGACGAATATTAAGCGCGGCCAGCGCGCTAAAGAGGCCGCAGGCCATGCCGCCAAACGCACCCAGCTACCACTGCTGGGTGCTACCGTCATCGGCATTATGGCCTTTGCTGGCATAGGGCTTTCCGATGATGTGACCGGTGAGTTTCTCTACTCCCTGTTTATGGTAATTCTGGTATCGCTGATGTTGAGCTGGCTGCTGGCCATCATCGTTACCCCGCTATTTGGCTACTATCTGCTGCGCAAGACCGAGTCACCTTCTGAGGAGCAGGCAGACGAGCATAAAGAGGAGTACGAGAGTAGCGACAGCAAACGCGACCTTTATGGGGGAATCTTCTATCGGGTTTACCGTCGACTGTTGTTACTTGCCCTGCGCTTGCGAATCGTCACCGTCTCGGCGCTGGCCATCATTACCGCCGTATGCCTGTGGGCGTTTACGCTAATTCCCCAGTCGTTCTTCCCTGACTCCAGCACACCGCTGTTTTTTGTTAACGTCGAGCTTCCCCAAGGCACCGACATTCGTGCTACATCCAACAATGCCGAAGAGATCGAAGCGTATATACTGGAGCAGGAGGGAATCGTTTCAGTGGCCAGCTTTATCGGCCAGGGGGCTACCCGGTTTATGCTGACCTATGCACCAGAACAGCCTAACACCGCCTATGCGCAATTCATTGTACGCACCGACGATCTTGATGTGATTCCTGACCTTGATCGACAATTTTATCGTGAATTAAACGAAGCCTTCCCCAGTGCCCAGGTGCGCACCCAGCGTCTTCAGTTTGGTCCTGGCGATGGCGCCAATATAGAGGCCCGCTTTCAGGGCCCATCGCCAACCGTATTGCGGGAACTGGCCGCAGAGGCTCAGCAGCGGATGGACGCCAGCCCCTACTTGATTGATCAACGCAACGACTGGCGCCAGCAGGAACTGATTGTCGCGCCGCGTATTAACGAAGAACGCGCCCGCATCGCCGGCGTTACCCGGGAAGATATTACCCAAACGCTGCAGTTCGCTTCATCAGGCATTCGTGCAGGCACCTATCGCGAAGGCGAGCACCTGCTACCCATCGTCGCCCGCCCACCTGCGGCAGAGCGTGATGATGTGGCTCTGCTACAAGATCGCAATGTATGGAGCGGTGCACAGCAACGGTTTGTGCCCCTAAGCCAAGTAGTTACTGAGTTTGAGCTGCAAAACGAAGAAGCACTGATACAGCGACGTAACCGGGTGCGTACGCTGACGGTGGGGGCCGACCCCGCAGAGGGCTATACTGCCGCGCAAGCGTTTGACGCTATTCGCCAGGAGATCGAAGCCATTTCCTTGCCGCCGGGTTATCGGTTGGAATGGGGCGGTGAGCATGAGGACTCTGGCGATGCCCAGGAAGCCTTAGGGCAGCAGCTACCGATTAGCCTGCTGATTATGCTGCTGACCTCGATTTTACTGTTCGGCAAACTCAAACAGCCGCTGATCATCTGGCTGGTAGTGCCGATGTCGGTATGCGGTGTGGTCATTGGTCTACTACTAACCGGTCTGCCCTTCTCTTTCACCGCACTGTTAGGAATGCTCAGCCTGTCCGGCATGTTGATGAAAAATGCCATTGTCCTGGTCGATGAAATAGACGGGCAAATTAAGGAGGGTACGCAGCGCTTCACCGCGTTGATAGATGCCAGCGTCAGCCGTTTACGACCGGTATTTCTTGCCGCGGGCACTACCATTCTGGGCATGCTACCGCTGTTAACAGACGCCTTTTTTAACAGCATGGCAGTCACCATTATGGGAGGTTTGGCCTTCGCGTCGTTGCTGACGCTGATTGCGGTACCCACGCTTTATGCCATGCTGTTTTCAATTAAACGCGACGAGGTGGAGCAATAATAAGCCTGCACGACCACGCCCTATGGTTCACACTAAAAGGCGTGGTCAATTGATTGAACAGACCATCAATCGAGGTAGTAAAACTACAAAAGTAGTTTTTATTGCCGTAAAGTCTCTTATATCGACGTCAAAAAATGTAAAATAACTACAAGACTCACACACCGTCTCTATCATGCAGAGGTCCCTATGCCGAGCTCAACACCTGCTACGTTAAATTCCACCGTTGCTGAGGTTACCCAGCGCATTCGTGAGCGTTCTGCTGAGCGTCGTGCTCTCTATGAGCAGCGCATGGCGGACCAGCATAAGCGTGGCGTACACCGTGCTGAGCTAAGCTGTGGCAACTTAGCCCACGGTTTCGCGGCTTGTAATCCGCGTGATAAGAACGAACTCAAGCTGATGAACAGCGCCAACTTAGGCATTATCTCGTCCTACAACGATATGCTCTCGGCGCACCAGCCGCTGGAAACCTTCCCCGAAACGATTAAAGCTGCCGCGCGGGATATGGGCTCTACCGCCCAGTTTGCCGGGGGTGTTCCCGCCATGTGCGACGGTGTGACTCAAGGCCAGCCGGGGATGGAGCTTTCACTGTTCTCCCGCGATGTGATTGCCATGTCAGCGGCTATCGGCCTATCGCACAATATGTTTGATGCAGCGCTCTACCTGGGGGTATGCGACAAGATTGTTCCTGGGCTATTTATCGCTGCGGCGCGCTTTGGTCACTTGCCCGCCATGTTTGTACCCGCAGGCCCTATGCCCAGTGGCTTACCCAATAAAGAGAAGGCGCGCATCCGTCAGCTCTATGCGGAAGGCAAAGTGGGCCGTGATGTCCTACTTGAAGCCGAATCTGACTCTTATCACAGCCCCGGCACCTGTACTTTTTACGGCACCGCCAACTCCAACCAGTTAATGATGGAGATGATGGGCCTACACCTGCCCGGCACTTCTTTTGTGAACCCCGGCACCGAGATGCGCGAAGCACTAACCCGCTACGCCACCGAGCAGGCGATTCGCAACACCGAACCCGGCGGCAACTATCGCCCGTTCTATCAACAGATTGATGAGCGCGCCATTGTTAATGCGGTCGTCGGCTTGCTGGCCTCCGGCGGTTCAACCAATCATACGCTGCACCTGATCGCCATGGCCGCTGCTGCGGGCATTACCCTCAACTGGGATGACTTCACAGCACTTTCCGCGGTTACCCCCAGCGTGATGCAGGTCTACCCCAATGGCCAGGCAGATATCAACCACTTCCAGGCGGCTGGCGGCATGAGCTACCTGTTCCGTGAGCTGCTGGGTGCAGGCTTAATTCACGGCGATATTCCCACGGTGTTCGGCACCGACTTAACTGCCTACACCCAGGAGCCTTTCCTGGAAAATGGGAAAATCGTCTGGCGCGAAGGCCCAGAAAAAAGCCTGGATGAAAACGTGCTAAGCCCAGTAGCGGCCCCGTTCGCCCCCACTGGCGGCCTTACCGTAATGAAAGGCAACCTAGGCCGTGGCGTGATCAAAGTATCCGCTGTTGCCGAAGAGCACCGCATCGTTGAAGCGCCGATCAAAATCTTTGAAGACCAAAACGAAATGAAAGCCGCCTTTGAATCCGGCGAGCTGGACCGCGACGTTATCGTGGTAGTGCGCTTCCAGGGTCCCAAAGCTAACGGCATGCCCGAGCTGCATAAGCTGACCCCGTTCTTAGGCGTGCTACAGGATCGCGGATTTAAAGTAGCGCTGGTCACCGATGGCCGCATGTCTGGCGCTTCCGGCAAAGTACCGGCAGCAATACACATAAGCCCTGAGGCGTTAGATGGCGGACCGCTGGCGAAATTGCGCGATGGCGACATTATCCGCCTGGATGCCAATGCGGGCACGCTGGAAGCCAAGGTCGACCCTGCTACCTGGGCCAAGCGTGAGCTGCATATCGGCAATTTGGATCACTACCATGTCGGCCTGGGTCGCGAGCTGTTTGGTGGCTTCCGCCATTTGGCTATGCGCGGTGAGGAAGGCGCAGGGGTGTTTGGTGGTTTTGAAGCTGATGACCTTGCCCGCCAGCAGGGGCAAATCTCTCAAGAGGACGCCTGATGCGACCGGCACTTATCGGCGACATCGGGGGCACCAACGCTCGTCTGGCATTGGTGTCTCCCGGTGAAGTAACCCCCCACGATATTTTGAACCTACCCTGCGCCGACTACCCCGGCGTTATAGAAGCGGTTCAGGACTACCTGCACCGCGTGGGCGCCACCGGTGACAACGCGCCTCAAGAGGCATGTTTAGCTTTTGCCTGCCCCGTTCATGCAGAACGGGTCAAAATGACCAATAACCATTGGGATTTTTTGAAAAGCGACGTTCAACAACAGTTGAATCTATCGCTATTCAAGGTCATCAACGATTTTACCGCCCAGGCGCTGGGCGTCCCCCATGTGGCAGCCAGTGATTTGGTCGAGGTTCAGCCGGGCCACACCCAGGCGCACTCCACACGTTTAATTATCGGCCCGGGCACCGGGCTGGGCGTTGCCGGGGTATTTCCTGGGCAACACGCCTGGATTCCGCTGCCCACCGAAGGCGGCCATGTCACTTTTGCCCCCACGGACAGTACCGAGCGGGCACTGTTGGATGTATTTCTGCAGCGTCACAAACGGGTGAGCGTAGAGCGCATCTTGTGCGGTCAGGGTTTATTGGAACTTTATCAAGCCTACTGCACCCTTGAGGGAATGGCGCCGCGCTTTACCAGCCCAGCGGAGGTGACCACAGCGGCCCATGAAGGCGATAGCCTCGCCACGACTGCCCTGCTGCGCTTTCTAAAAATACTTGGCGATGTGTGCGGCGATGCCACCCTGACCATGGGCGCAAGGGGTGGTGTGTATCTATGCGGCGGTATTCTTCCCCGCTTGCTGGAGTGGCTGCCGAAAAGCGAACTGCGCTCCGCTTTTGTCAACAAAGGCCGTATGGGTGCTTATAACGCTGACATCCCCGTGTGGGTGGTCACCGCCCCCTGGACGGGCCTGCTAGGTGCCGCCGAAGCACTGCATAACGAAGAAGTTTTCTGATAACAATTTCTAACAACATCAATATGGAATCTGCTATGCCCGCCGCCACCTTTGATGTGCCGTTTCTGCTCGGCATGATGCGTCTGCACGAAACACCCGCTATGCACGAACCGGAGCAATTAGCAGACTGGGTCGAAGCGCGCCTGGAACAGGGCCTTAACTGGTTTGATCATGCGGACATTTACGGCAGCGGCCAAGGGGAGACGCTTTTTGGCGCCGCGCTACGGGCGCGCCCTGCCCTAGCTCGGCGGGTCAATGTCGTCACCAAAGCGAGCATCGCTAACGACAACCCCGCCCCCGGTTCGGGTAAGGTAAAACACTACAACGCTAGCCCTGCTTACCTTAATAGCGCCATTGATGCCTCACTTGTGCGTTTGAATGTCGAACGCCTCGATCACTTCCTGATTCATCGTCCCGATCTGCTGATGAACGCAGAAGCGACCGGCCGCGCCCTGGACGACGCCATTGAAGCAGGCAAAATTGGTGCTGCAGGCGTTTCCAACCACCTGCCCAGCCAGTGGCGGCGCTTGCAGGGCGCCATGCATCACCAGTTAAGTGCCAACCAGATAGAGCTCTCGATTGCTCACTCAGCCCCGCTGTTTGACGGTAGCTTTGATGCGCTATGTGGCGATCATCATGCCCCCATGGCGTGGTCGCCGCTGGCAGGCGGGCAACTGATTCAAGGCGCCGTTGGCGAATGTTTGGCTAAGTGGGCAACGGAGCTTGATAGCTCCTCCAGCGCTTTAGCGCTGGCATGGCTGCGTAGTCTACCCAACTCGCCAGTGCCGGTGATTGGCAGCGTTAAACCTGAGCGAATCAACGACATGCTCAAAGGCCCTGCCACGCTACCTCGGGAAGCCTGGTATGAATTGCTGGAAGCCGCCCGCGGCCACTGCGTGGCATAAGGCCATTTTGTATAAAACGACGCGGTACAAAACAACTATTACGTTAATTACACTAAGGAGTCACTTATGACGCCAGTTATCGCGTTTGGGGAAGCGCTGGTTGATATGCTTTCCAGCCGTTTAGGGGCGGCGACAGATGCTCAAGAAACCTTTACACCCTACGCCGGTGGTGCTCCCGCTAACGTGGCGGTCGCCTGCGCCCGCTTGGGCGTTCCTAGCCAATTTTTAGGCATGCTGGGCGACGATACGTTCGGGCATTTTTTGGTGCGTGAACTCAAAAGCCACGGTGTCGACACCCGCGGCGTGGTATTTACCCAAGAGGCTCGCACGGCGCTGGCGTTCGTTTCCCGGGATGACGTGGGCGAACGCACCTTTGATTTCTATCGTCCGCCCGCTGCAGACCTGCTTTATCGCCTTGAACATTTGCCCCAGGACGTATTTGAGAACCCTGCCATTCTCCACTTGTGCAGCAACAGCCTGACCGACCCTGAGATCGCCGACGTAACCCTGGCGATGGCCACCATGGCCAAGCGCGCAGGCTGCCTTGTCAGTGTCGATGCCAACCTGCGCCACAACCTGTGGCCCGACGGCGAAGCGGATGCCAGCTTAGTCACACAGCTCCTAGACGGCGCTGAGCTGCTCAAGCTGTCACAGGAAGAGCTCGACTACTTACGCGCCGATCACCCTGCAGAGTCGTGGCTTTCAGAGCGGCTGGCGGCAGGGGTAAAAGTTATTTTTATTACCGACGGCCCAAACGACGTAGTACTCAAAGGCGTCGGTATCGACCAGCGCATTGCGCCCCCCAAAGTGGAAGCGGTAGACACCACCGCAGGGGGCGATGCCTTTATTGGCGGGCTGCTGGCAGAGCTCTCGGCCCACGGCATCAATGAAAACTGGCAGAACGATGTCGATTTTCTCCACCGCGCGGTGGATACCGCCTGCCGCTGCGGTGCCCATGCGGTTACTCGGCCAGGCGCTTATGCAGCGCTGCCAACGCGAGCGGATATTGGCTAAGTAAGTAAAGCTATAACCCATTAAAAATGGCGCGCCCCACACGGGCGCGCTTTTTTTATGCTTCTTAGGGGTCGGCTCGTCGCCAATCTAATTCGGACTTATGTTTAAAGCGGCTCGCTTGCTTAAATGTCAGACATTTACTAGACTAGCGATTGTTAGAACCATAAAAAGAGAAATATGATGACGCTAGACGCCCTTCCACCGCATCAGGGCGGAGCTGAAAATTTAGCTCGTTTACTTGCCCAAGCACTTTTGGCAGGCCACTGGCAGCCAGGCGATGTTTTCCCCCGTGAGCTGGATATCGGCAAACACTTTGCCGTTAGCCGTAACCAAGTGCGTAACGCACTCACCAGCCTCACCGCTGCGGGGCTATTAGAGCGCACCGCGGGCCGAGGCACGCTGGTGCGCGAGATGGGTGATTGGCATCTACTCGACCCACTGATGAGCGAATGGATGACCGGGCTGGTCAATCTTGACCCGCAGTTGGTGCGGGCCATCTACGCCTTTCGTTTTTCTGCTGAACCGGTGGTCGCAGGGCTCGCTGCCCAGGCAGCTCAGGCTGAAGACATAGAGCGTCTGGAGAGCGCCTATGCAGGCATGGAAAGCAGCGCAGGCAGTGTTGATTCACGTGCCCAGCACGCCGAGTACGACGTCGCCTTTCACGACGCCACCTACCGGGCCAGCCACAATTTAGTCTGGCGGCAAATGGGCCACTTATTGCGCCCTTCGATCATGGCGTTGATACATCGCTCGCAGCACCACACGGACACCCTGGACGACAGTCTCGCGCGCCACCGCCAGGTGCTCGACGCCATCCGCAGCCGCGATGCCAGCGCCGCAGAAACCGCCGCGAGAGAAGTGCTGCGCCGCACGGCCATCGACCTTGGTATCGTCAGTTAACAATGACTCAGTGAATACTTCCTATTCAGAAGGATGACAGAACATGAAAATCACCAAACTCAAGACCTGGCAAGTACCCCCTCGCTGGCTGTTTCTCAAGATCGAAACCGACGAAGGCTGCTACGGCTGGGGTGAACCGGTCATTGAAGGCCGCGCCGCTACCGTTGAAGCCGCCGTGCACGAGCTCTCTGACTACTTGATCGGCCAAGACCCGCACCGAATTGAGCATCTTTGGAACATCATGTATCGCGCCGGTTTCTATCGCGGCGGGCCTATTTTAATGAGTGCGATTGCCGGTATTGACCAGGCGCTGTGGGATCTTAAAGGCCGCGACCTGGGTGTGCCCGTTCACCAGCTGCTAGGCGGTGCCGTGCGCGACAAAATGCGCATGTACGCCTGGACCGGCGGTGACCGTCCCAGCGACGTGGGCGTTGGCGCTAAAGCGCTGGTCGAAAAAGGTTTCACGGCCTTTAAAATGAACGGCACCCCCGAAATGCAAATCGTCGATTCACATCGCAAGGTCGATGAAGCTGTCGCCCGGGTGGCAGAAGCCCGCGATGCGGTGGGCCCGGATGTAGGTATTGGTATCGACTTCCATGGCCGCGTACACCGCCCCATGGCCAAAGCACTGCTGCGCGAGCTAGAGCCCTTCCACCCGATGTTTGTGGAAGAACCGGTTGCACCGGAGCATCTGCCCTGCTTGAAAGATATCGCAGGCGGCCTGGGCTACCCACTGGCGACCGGCGAGCGTTTGCATACCCGCTTTCAGTTCCGAGACCTGCTGGCCGATGGCATGATCGATATTATTCAGCCGGATATTTCTCACTGCGGTGGCATTAGCGAAGGCCTCAAAATCGCCGCCCTGGCCTCAGCCTACGACGTCGCCCTGGCGCCCCACTGCCCACTCGGCCCACTGACTTTGGCGGCGTCGCTACAGCTGGATGCGGTGAGCCACAACGCCTTCATTCAAGAGCAGAGCATGGGCATTCACTACAACCAGGGCAACGACGTCCTTGATTACCTGGTCGATAAATCAGCCCTCGCCATTGAAGACGGCTTCTGTGCCATTCCCCAAGGCCCAGGCCTTGGTGTCGAGATCAACGAGGAGTTCGTTGAGGAGCGCGCCAAAGTGGGCCACCGCTGGCGCAACCCGGTCTGGACTCATGAAGATGGCTCTATTGCGGAGTGGTAAGCCATGGGATCAACCGAGATGAGTGAAACACCCGACATTGCAGACCAACTGACCTGGATTGCCGTTGACTGGGGCTCCAGCAATCTGCGTGCCTGGGGGCTGGATCAACACGACCAGGTGCTTGCCCAAGCCAGTAGCGACAAGGGCATGCTGTTTCTAAAGGCCGACGAGTACGAAACCGAGCTGCTGCGACTGGTGGGCGACTGGCTACCCGCCAGCGGCAAGACTAAGGTGATGGTGTGCGGCATGGCAGGCGCCCGCCAGGGCTGGCTGGAAGCCGCCTATTTGCCGGTACCCACGCGGCTTGACCAGCTTAGCCAAGGCGCTGTGACACCAACGCTGACGGGTGACCGGCTAGATGTTTACCTGCTGCCTGGTTTAAGCCAAACGCGCAGTGCTGCAACACACTTTGATGTGATGCGCGGTGAAGAGACCCAGTTGGCAGGACTCGTCGCTGATTCACCAGATTTTACTGGCCTCGCCTGCCTGCCTGGCACCCACGCCAAATGGGCAACCCTGGAAGCGGGCGCGGTGAACGGGTTTTCGACCTACCTGACTGGCGAGCTTTACCAACTGCTCGCCAGTCAGTCGGTGCTGAAGCACTCCGTTTCTACGCCCTCAGCAGCGAGGGATGGTCTTAGCGATGCAGCTTGCCGTGAAGCCTTTACTTCGGCAGTCCGCGAGATTAATGCAGCACCGGAAAGCTTTAGTAGCCGCCTATTTGGCCTGCGCGCCCAGGATTTACTCGATGGCCGGCTACCTGCGGGCGATACGCGTGGGGCCGTGCTGGCGGCCAGGCTCTCTGGGCTCGCCATTGGCCTTGAGCTTGCTGGTGCCTGCCGTGAGTGCCCCAACGATAAGCCCATCATGCTGATTGGCAACCGGGCGCTTAGCCAGCGCTATACGCTGGCGCTCAATGCAATCGGCTATCAGACACAACATGTGGATGGCGACACCGCCGTCTTAGCGGGCCTGCGCCTCGCCCATCACGCGTTAAAATAAATTAAGCTTGGAGAAATTGGCTATGTCTCTGCCACTGATTGGTATTTTACGCGGTGTAACGCCTGATGAGGCCGTGGATGTCGCGGAAGCGGTGCTGGCCGCAGGTATCACCCAGATTGAGGTACCTCTTAACTCACCCAACCCACTGGAGAGCATCCGCCGCTTGGTCGAGGCATTTGGCGAGCGCGCGGTCATTGGAGCAGGTACGGTGCTCACTCCGGCCCAGGTGCGTGAAGTTCACGCTGCTGGAGGGCGCTTAATCGTTTCTCCCAACTGCCGGCCTGCGGTGATTGAAGAGACGCATAGACTCGGCATGGCGAGCTGGCCTGGTATTGTGACACCTTCAGAGGCCTTTGATGCGCTTGATGCGGGGGCCACTGGGCTTAAACTCTTCCCCGCGGTGCAGGTAGGTCTAGAGGGCATGAAAGCCGTGCGTGCTGTGCTTCCCGAAGGAACGCTGCTGTACGCTGTGGGAGGCGTTGGGGTCGATAACTTCGCCGAGTGGCGCGCAGCGGGTGTCGATGGCGCAGGCCTTGGCAGTGCATTATATAAACCTGGCCAAAGTGCTTCTCAGGTGGGGAAACAGGCTCACGCCCTTGTCGATGCCTGGTTAGCAGGAGAACAATAAGGAGAACAAGCATGACAAAAGACATAAGTGTTTCAACGTGGCAGGCCGAGTTAGTGGTCGATTGTCGCTGTATGCTGGGTGAAGGCCCCCAGTGGGACGCCAAAAACCAGCGCCTTTACTGGTGCAATATTCTCGAACAGCAGCTGCACTGGTTATCCCCAGCCAGCAGCGAAAGCGGACAGTATTCGCTTGATCACATGGTATCCCTCGCCGCACCGCTGGAAGGGGGCGGCCTGCTACTCGTCGGTGAAGATCGCCTCAGCCGCTTCGATCCTGTTAATGCTGCTGTTGAAAGGTTCTGCGATTTCGAAGCCGACAACCCGATTACCCGTAGCAATGACGCCCGTATTGATCGCCATGGCAGCTTGTGGCTCTCCACCATGGGTAAAAAAGCCGAAAAAGGCGCTGGCAGCCTTTACCGCCTGCATCGCGGCAAGCTCACTCTTTTGCGCTCAGGCCTGACTATTCCCAATGCCATCTGTTTTTCTGAAGATGGCGAGTTTGCCTGGTTCACCGATACCGCTACCGGCGTGGTAATGCGCTGGACGCTCGATAGCGAAGGCTGGCCCAAAGGTGAGCCGCAGCCCTGGGCAGATTTCTCCACGACATTAGGTAACCCCGATGGCGCCGTCGTCGATAGCGAAGGCTGCCTCTGGTTAGCACTCTGGGGCGCCGGTCAGGTTGTGCGTTTGGATAACAATGGCCAGATCATTGGCCGCGTCAAGCTACCGGTCAGCCAACCCTCGTGCCCCGCATTTGCAGGCCCTGATCTGAAAACGCTGTATATCACCACGGCACAAGAGGGATTCAGCGCTGAGCAGCTTGCCCAGGAGCCCACCGCAGGCTCGCTCTATATGGTCGAACTCGGCATCGCTGGACTCGCCGAGCCGCCGCTTCGTTTCGCATAACGCTTTCACACCCCCTCTCCCAAGAACCTCCCAGCAAAAGGCCCCGCTAGCAGATACTAGCGGGGCCTTTCTGTTACAGCCTCACCCATTAGCGAAAATGGTGAGTCATCAGCCAGCGAAGCTTATATACATCACAATCACTAACACCACCAACACGATACCGGCAGGCACCGCGCCTTTCCAGGGGGTGAGATCCACATCGCCACTATCCTGCTGAACCCAGTCGGTTTCCCTTGGGCGCAGTTTGCCAATGATCAGCATCATAACGACCAGCAACACAAACACTAGCGCCACGAAGTGGAACTCGTGCATGATCTGCGGCAGCAGCGTAAAGGGTGGCACAAAGTAACCGGCGGCAATCAACAAGCAGCCGCCCACCAGGGCAATTTTAGCCGCCATCGGCGGAACACGTTTGGTTAGCAGCCCGACCAGCACCACGGCAAGAATCGGAATAAAGTAAATCGCGTTCATCTTCTGCAGGTAACCAAACAGGCTCTCCTGACCAGCCAGCAGTGGCGCAATAATCATGGTGAGAATGGCCATGATCCAGCCAAACACTTTACCTGACTTAACCACCTGCTCTTCGGTTGCCTCTTTGTTCAGCACCCCTTTATAGATACCCAGGCTGAAAATCGTTGTGGTGCTGTTAAGCGCTGAGTTAAACGACGACAGAATTGCACCGACCATAACGGCAGCGAAAAATCCGGTTAAATAGGGCGGCAGTACGTTAAACACCAAGTGGCCGTAAGCTTCATCGGCGCGCACGCCCTGATCAGCATAGAGGTGATAGGCAATAATCCCCGGTAGCACGAGATAGAGTGGGCCCAGCAGTTTGAAGAGACCGGTCAACAGAACGCCCTTTTGGCCTTCGGCGAGGTTCTTAGCCGCAAAGGTGCGCTGAATAATCTGCTGGTTGGTGCTCCAGTAGAACAGGTTGATTAAGAAAACGCCGGTAAACAGGGTAAAGAACGGCACCTGCTGATCAGAACCGCCAATCGAATTAAGTTTATCCGGGTCGCTCTCTTTGAGGATGCTCCAGCCCTCCATGATACCCGTGCCGCCGCTCACTGCCTGCAGGCCGAAATAGACGATCACAAAGCCACCGATCAGCAGCCCGACGCCGTTAAGCGTATCCGAGACCGCTACCGTGCGCAGCCCGCCAAACAGGGCATACACCGCACCGATAATGCCGACGATCCACACCGTTAGCCACAGTAGCTTGGTAGACGACTCAATACCGGTTAGCCCCTGGAGATCGAGCATTCCCTGCAACCCGATAGCGCCGGAGTAGAGAATAATCGGCAGCAGAATCACCGCATAGGCGAGCAGAAAGATAATGTTGGTAATGAGCTGAGTCGTTTTATCGAAACGAATTTCAAGCAGTTGCGGCAGTGTGGCAATACCACTTTTCAAAAACCGCGGCAGGAAGAACAGCGCCAACGCTACTAGCGCAATAACCGCGACCACTTCCCAGGCCATGACACTAAGACCATCTGAGAAAGCCGCCCCATTGAGGCCCACCATTTGCTCGGTGGAGAGGTTGGTCATCAGCAGAGAGCCAGCAATCAACGGGAAGGTAAGCGTTCGCCCAGCTAGAAAGTAGCCGCTGGTGCTTGAGTGGTCATCTCGGCGGGTGATGCGCCAAGTGATAAAGGCGACCAGCCCTGTAAAAAATAGAAATGACGCCAGGGTCAACGCGTGCATATTGACTCACCTCTTAATCGCTGCAAGTTAATCGTTATCGGTGGCACGCATGTAATAGATGCGCGATGCATAAAATGTCAGACATATTGAACAGCCATTTTAGACGAGCTGAATATAAGCCTGTAATAAGCCTTTGGTCTTATGCAGCCGGCTAAGATACGCGAATGAGAAATTTTCGCTATAAAAAACCCTAGTTATGTTCTTAAACAAGGAGTTTAAAAACCGTAACTAGGGCTGGCACTTACTACTTAATGTTCAATTAACGGTGGTTTTTTCAGTGATGAAAACGCTCGGCGGCTTGGCGCGCCAGCTCGCGAATACCCTCCCAATCTTCCGCTTCTACCATCGCCTTGGGGGTTAACCAGGAACCGCCCACACACATCACGTTAGGCAGTGAGAGATAGGTGTCTGCGTTGTCTACCGTAATGCCACCCGTGGGGCAAAAGCGCGCTTCTGGAATCGGCGCACCAAACGCTTTGATCGCTTTTGCGCCGCCGCTAGATTCTGCTGGGAAAAACTTAAAGCGGCGATAGCCGTACTGCCATCCAGTCATTAGTTCAGAAATCGTTGAAACCCCCGGCAGCATGGGTACTGGGCTCTCTACGCCATAGCGATACAGGGCATCCGTTGCCCCTGGCGTCACCACAAAATCAGCGCCCACTTGTTCGGCTTGGCGATACTGGGCAGGCGTAAGTACAGTGCCCACCCCAATGCTGGCGCCCGGCAGCGCTTCCTTCATGCGTTTAATGGCATCCAGAGCACAATCAGTACGCAGGGTAATTTCCAGTACGGTCAAACCGCCTTCTACCAGAGCTCTACCTAGCGGTACCGCGTCTTCCAAACGGTCAATCGTGATGACCGGTATTACTTCAGCTTTCAAGCAGATGCTATCCAGCTCTGCGGTGCGGGTAGAGGGTAACTGTTTGTCTATAGTCATGAGCGAGTCTCCAAGCAACTTATTTTATTAGCTAAGGCCTTATGGCGCCCAGTAAATGGCCAATGGGCAGGTTAAAAAGGCACGAATAGGCAGTTGACGAACGTCGTCTCCGCTTAATGCCTTGGCCAATACGGCGCGCTTATCATCACCGGTAATATGCAAAAAATGACGACGCGCCTGATGCAGACGGTCAGCAGAAAAGGTAATCCGCGGCTGCGGCTGGCTAGGGGTTCTCACCGCTACCAACAGTTCATCCGTCGCCAGTGCCAGCGTTAGCTCAGGGCTGTCGGGGAACAGCGATGCGGTGTGCCCATCGCCGCCCATGCCCAAAATCACCACGCTAGCGGGCCACGCTAATGACTCCACTTGCCTGACCACTTCATCGACACCCTCTTCAGGGGTGGCAGCACTGCACGTTAACGGTATAAAACTGGCCGCTTCCGCGTCACCCTGAAGGAGATGCTCACGCACTAACTTGGCATTGCTATCACTGCTCTGCTCATCTACCCAGCGCTCGTCGGCGAGTGTTACGTCAATGCGTTCCCAGGGTAGCGGTTTAGCCGCCAGCGCCTTGAAAAAAGGCACCGGCGTTGAGCCACCAGAGACCACCAGCAGCGCGCGCTCCTGGTGGTTTAAGTCTTCGTATAGCGCCTGAAAAACGGCTTCGGCAAGCTGCTCAGCAAGCTGTTGACGTGCTTGGCTCATATTAATAATCCTCGTACCAGCTGCGGCCATCCTGGGTAATCATGGCAATGGAAGCGACCGGGCCCCAAGAGCCCGCTGGATAGCGGCGCGGCGGCGTGTCACGCTGTTTCCAGCCATCAATGAGTTGATCGCACCAGCGCCAGGCGTGTTCGATTTCATCGCGACGCACGAATAGATACTGCTGGCCTTTCATGACTTCCAGCAGCAGGCGTTCGTAGGCATCGGGTATCCGCGATTTGGGAAACGCACTGTTAAAGTCCAAATGCAGCGGACCGGGACGCAGGCGCATGCCTTTATCCAGGCCACTATCTTTGGTCAGCACTTGCAGGGCGATGCCCTCTTCCGGCTGCAGGCGAATAATCAGTTTATTCGAAGCGATGCCGCGCTGATCCGGGTCGAAGATATAGTGGGGCTGCTGACGGAAGTGAATGACGATCTGCGAGAGCTTCTCCGGCATCCGTTTACCGGTACGCAGGTAGAACGGCACGCCCGCCCAGCGCCAGTTGGACACTTCGGTTTTCATGGCCACAAAGGTTTCGGTCTGACTCTGGGTGTTAGCGCCCTCTTCTTCCAAATACCCAGGCACCGACTGGCCATCGCTGTTGCCTGCGATATATTGGCCACGCACCACATCTCGCCCAAGCGCTTCGCCCACAAACAGTTTGAGTGCTTTCAGCACCTTCACCTTCTCATCACGAATGGCATCGGCATCCAGGTTTGAAGGGGGATCCATGGCGATTAAGCACAGCAGCTGTAGCAGGTGGTTTTGCACCATATCGCGTAGCTGGCCCGCCTCATCAAAGTAACCCCAGCGCCCCTCTATGCCGACTTTTTCAGCCACGGTAATCTCCACATGGGAGATGTTGTTCTGATTCCACTGGGTGCCAAACAGCGGGTTGGCAAACCGCAGCGCGATCAGGTTCTGGACGGTCTCTTTACCCAAATAGTGGTCAATACGGTAAATCCGCGACTCGGGGAACACTTCACCAATGGCGTCATTGATCTCAATGGATGAGTGCAGGTCGTAGCCAATAGGCTTCTCAACCACCACACGGGACTCTTCATCCAGGCTTTTACTGGCCTGAAGGTGACGGCAAATATCGCCATAGATACGCGCAGCAACAGAGAGATACACCACCATGGGGCGAGACGAGCCCTTTCGCCACTCACGAATGGCGCCAAAGCCATCCACCTTGGTGAAGTCGAGCTGCAGATAGTCCAAGCGGGCCAGAAAGCGCTCAAGACTCTGTTTATCCTGCTCATCTTTTTTCAGCCGCTTTTGCAGCGCGCCACTCACCAACTGACGAAACGACGCCACATCGTGCTCTTGCCGAGCCAGACCCATAATGCGCGTGCTTTCGGGCATCAAGCCTTCACGATCAAGGTGGTATAAGGCTGGAAAGAGTTTGCGCATGGCGAGGTCACCCAGCGCCCCAAACAGCGCCAGATCAATTGCATGATTGGGGTCACCGAATGGACTACCTTGGGAAGCATTGGGCTGGCTCATCGTTGCTCCTGTTTGTAATTAGACCAACTAATAATGTAGTTAGATTACCTAAAATCTACCGCAATACGGGCATAGCACGCAATAATTCGTGTAATTTTACTACAAAAATATCATTGTCGCTGCTCTTTCAGTGCACTTACTGTTCTGCCCAATAAACGAATTACCACTTTTACTCTACGCCCTGCGCATACGCCACTACTACGCCCCTTGAGGATGAGGTGGCACGACACAGAATTAGCCACGCTGGCGATGTTTATAAATAGATGATCACAACAACAACGAGGTTACTATTTCATGGCACCACTGCGCTCTTTTACTCGCCCCCTCCTCGCCGCCACGCTGGCTGTCGGCACCGCCCTGCCCGCCTTCGCCTTTGAAGATGACCGCCTGACCATATGGATGGGGGACAACAAAGGCCAGGAAGGGATTCGCAAGGTCGCTGATCAGTTTCTGGAAGAGACCGGCATTGCCGTGGAGGTGGTTTTCCCAGACAACCTTACCGACCGTTTTCAGCAGGCGGCGGGTAGTGGCCAAGGGCCGGATATTGTGATTTGGGCCCATGACCGAATGGGGGAATGGGCTCAAAGCGGCTTATTAGCCCCCGTCTCTCCCAGCGCAAGTTTTCGAAACAGCTTTTTTGATTTCACCTGGGAAGCTGCCTTATGGAGTGGCGACACCTACGGCTACCCGATCTCGGTTGAGTCTCTCGGCCTTATTTACAACAAGGCATTGGTAGACACGCCGCCAGAGAGCTTTGCTGAGCTGATGGCGTTAGACGCCACGCTGGCCCCAGAAGGCAAAAAAGCCATTCTGTTTGATTACAGCGAACCTTATTACGGCTGGACGTTATTAGCCGCCAACGGTGGCTACCCGTTTAAGCAGATCGATAGCGGTTTTGATGTGAGTGACATCGGGGTTAACAATGCAGGTGCGCTGCAAGGGGCTGAGCAGCTGGTCGAGCTTATCGAGAGTGGCGTACTGCCCCGCGGCACCGACTACAACCTGATGGATACCCGCTTCAACCGCGGCGAAGTCGCCACCATGATCAGCGGCCCCTGGGCATGGCCCAACCTGGAACGCAGTGGCATTGATTACGGCGTTGCGCTACTGCCCAGGGTGGGTGATGAGCGCGCCAAACCGATGTTCGGCGTAATGACCGCGATGATTAACTCCGCCACGCCCAACGACTTTTTAGCGGTCGAGTTTTTGGAAAACTACCTGCTCAGCGAAGAGGGTATGCGTACGTTCAACAGCGATGGCTCGCTGGGCGCGGTAGCGCATATCGACTATCAAGCGGAGCTGGCCGACAACCCCAATATTGCCGCGACGCTGGAAAATGCAGAAGTGGGTATGCCAATGCCGAACATTCCTGAAATGGGGGCCTTCTGGGCGGCCATGGAACCAGCACTGCAGAATATCGGCAGCGGGCGTCAGTCGCCTCAAGAAGCGCTGGATTCCGCTGCCCGGCGCATGCGCCAGTAGCCCTTTTATGTCCTTTCTGGCTGGCGGCGCATGCCGTCGGCCAGCCTGCAGGAAGTCATTATGTATACCACCAATGCGTCTCGTGGCCTTCCGCGCCACCGCTCCCGCCACTTCACCGAACGCTACACCCGCTGGGCCATGCGTGGTGTCATTGCCTTAATGCTCATCGCTCTCTTCTGGTTGGTGTTGGCTTTTCACCTGAATGGTCAGTGGATGTTTGCGCTGCTTTTTTTAGTCTTGGGGGGCTCTCTGGGCGTGGTGTTTACCAAGCGTACGCTGATGAGCCATCGCTATATTTTTCCAGCGGTCGCCGGGCTTGGTGTGTTTGTAATTTTCCCGCTGCTCTACACCATTGGCATTAGTTTTAGTAACTATAGCTCTAGCAACCTTCTCTCTGAAGAGCGCGTGCGTAGCCAGCTGTTAAGCCAAACCTACCAGGAGGACGACGCGGCGTTTGATTTAACGCTCTACCGTGAAGGTGAACTAACACGTGTGTTGCTTGAGAGTGGCACACAGCGTTTTGTATCGTCCCCGCTCAATCTGGCCAATCAAGAAACACGCCGAGTTGGCCTGCAAGCAGCCAGCGCTGCCCCCACTCATGACGCTTTGCCCATGCGTGAACTTATTCAGGCAAGGAGTGCGTTACAGGGGCTGCGATTACTCACCCCCGACGGCACGGAACTGCGTATGGCGGGCATTCGTCAGTTCGCCCCCATGCTAGACCGCTTTGAAGCCCGTGACGATGGCTCGCTCTACGACCGCCGTGACGAACGGCTATTAACCCCCGACCACAGCATTGGCTTCTTTGTGGCCGATAACGGCGAGCGAATCACGCCCGGCTGGCCCGTTAACGTGGGCTTCACCAACTACACACAGATTTTTACCGACCCTGATATTCGCGGGCCGTTCATGCAGATTTTTGTATGGACGTTTGTTTTCGCTGCACTAACGGTGGTCTTTACCCTGGCGGTTGGCTTTGTACTGGCGTCACTCTTGCAGTGGAATCAGCTCAAAGGCAAAGCCATTTATCGAACGCTGCTGATACTGCCCTACGCCGTCCCTGCGTTTATCTCGATTTTGATTTTCAAGGGCATGTTTAATCAGCACTTCGGTGAAGTGAATATGATTTTGGATACGCTGTTTGGCGTTCGTCCAGAGTGGTTTACTGACCCATGGTTGGCACGCGCCATGCTGCTGATCGTCAACACCTGGTTAGGCTACCCCTATATGTTGCTACTGTGCATGGGGCTCATCCAGGCCATTCCCCAGGATCTCTATGAAGCCTCCGCAGTCGACGGCGGCGGCCCGCTGACCAACCTTTTCAAGATTACCCTGCCGCTGATTATCAAACCGCTAACGCCGTTATTGATTGCTGCATTTGCTTTTAACTTCAATAACTTTGTACTGATTGCGCTGCTCACGGGAGGCAATCCGGATATTCTTGGCGCGAGTACTCCGGCGGGCACCACCGACCTGTTAGTCAGTTATACCTACCGCATCGCTTTTCAGGATGCCGGGCAGAACTTCGGTCTGGCAGCTGCCATCGCCACGCTTATTTTCTTATTGGTGGCGGGCATGTCGCTGCTTAATTTGCGCCTTTCCAAGGTTAAGGTTTAGGAGGTTTACGATGGCGATGGTTCAACCCCGCTCCATTGGCATGCGTCGAATAGCAGCCCATCTTGCGCTGATCGGTTTTGTTTCATTGATCGTGTTTCCGCTGCTGTTGGTCATCTCAATTTCGTTTCGTGAGGGCAACTTTGCCTCTGGCAGCCTGATTCCCGAGCGCTTCTCGTTGGAGCACTGGTCACTGGCGCTGGGCATTCCCTGGGAGCGCCCGGACGGTAGCATCGTCCAGCCACCCTTTCCGGTACTGCTGTGGCTATGGAACTCCATCAAAGTAGCAGTCGTGTCATCGGTATTAATTCTTATGTTAGCAACCACCAGCGCCTACGCCTTTGCCCGCATGCGCTTTAAAGGCAAGGAGCCGCTGCTAAAAGGCATGCTGATTTTTCAGATGTTCCCAGCAGTGCTCTCGCTGGTGGCGCTCTACGCCCTATTCGACCGGCTAGGACAGTTTGTGGGCTGGTTGGGCATAAATACCCACGGCGCGCTAATTGTCGCCTCGCTTGGTGCGGTGGCACTGCATATATGGACGATCAAGGGCTACTTTGAGTCGATTGATGGCTCGTTGGAAGAAGCGGCGATGGTGGACGGCGCAAGCACCTGGCAGGCGTTTCGCTATATCTTGCTACCGTTATCGATACCCATCTTGATGGTAGTCTTCATCCTTGCGTTTGTGATGAGCATCATGGAGTACCCCATGGCCTCGGTGCTGCTGGTCGATGAGCACAAGCTAACTTTGGCAGTAGGCGCTCAGCAATACCTGGCCGACCACAATCAGCGCTGGGGAAATTTTGCCGCTGCTGCGGTGCTTTCAGGACTGCCCATTACCATAGCGTTCTTGATCTGCCAGCGCTGGATTATTGGCGGTTTAACTGCGGGCGGAGTGAAAGGCTGACCACTGGCTTGTGGCGATTGACTCGCTTGTACAGCCCACTTCGGCGCTAATCTTGATTAGCGCCATTTCTTTACCCGCTAAATCTCGACCGCACGGCCGATAAACTCGATAGGCCCGGTGGGCAGTCCGGTGGGTGAGCCAGTTTCATCTTCCAGGGTTAACTCGAAAAGCTGATTGTCCTCCAGGGGCGGCAACTGGTCTAAACGCAGGCGCAACGGCTGCCCAGGTTCGACCAGGCCTAGCGATACCGGCGCTTGCCAATCATCGGCTTTAGTCCAGAACTCCAGCGCTTTACCTTCTGGCACTTCAAAGGTGCCGAGGGGAATCAACTGGATTTCCTGGCGGTTAGCCGCCTGCACCACCCACCCGGCTGATTGGGTTTGCGGGGCTAACAGCACCACCATGTATTCAGGGGTTGCCGGCTCATCGGTAACGTTGGCCAGCATCACTCCCATCACCAGCGCCGCCGCTAAGCCAAACCCGGCAGCGCCACGCCAAAGCGGCAGACTGTGCAGCATACGCCGAGGCCTTTGCGGCACGGCAGTAGCAGGTCGAGCACGCTTAGCAAGCGTTTCCCGTGACGCTAGGCTGCGCTCAATACGCGGCCATAAATAGTCAGAAGGCGTTACCGGTTCGGTGATAGCGGTATAGGGCAAGAAACGCTCTTCCCAAGCCATCACGGCTTGTTGCAATTCAGGCTCGTTAGGTAGCCGGGCCTCTAGCGCTTTACGCTGCTCTAACGAAAGCGTACCCAGCACGTATTCACCCGCTAAAGTGTGGTCGTCTTCGTGTTCGTGCTGACTGGGGCGGGTCATGTCATACACTCCCGTAGGCGCAGCAAACTGCGTTTGATCCAGGCTTTTACGGTTCCCAGGGGCGCGCCGGTATGCGCAGAAATTTCCGCGTGGCTAAGGCCATCAACATAGGCGTGGAGTACGCAGTTACGCCGCTCCGGCTCAAGCTCTTCTAAGCAGCTATCCATCCGCTGGCCGGTTTGCCAATCGAAAGCTTCATCGGCAACAGAGGCGTGCTGAAAATGTTCATCGAGATCTAACTCGGTGGGATCGTGACTATCAAAAGTGACTTCACGGTCGCGATAACGGATAGCGTTCAGTGCCAGGTGACGCGCCACGCTAAATATCCACGCCCGAGCTGATCCCTTGGCGGGATCAAAACTGTCGGCACGCTGCCAAATATTAAGACAAGCATAGTGGACAATATCTTCGGCCATACCACGATCTTTAACGATTCTTATGACTACGCCTAATAGTCTGGCACCCTCATGAACATAGAGTTGGTGCAAGGCGTCATGCTCGCCGCGGGCACAGTTGGCTAATGCCGCAGCATGATCAAATTCTGAAGACACGTCAGTCAAACCTCAGCTCCCTGGTGACGGCACCGACGCCAGTCGTCGTTCTCAGAGACAGCATAGCCGCTGGGGACTCGACAAACGAGCCCCCAGCGGAATTAACATTCCAGTCGACTTATTCAGCAGCCCAGAAGATATAGTCCGCCTGGTAGGTCACTACCGCGGTGGCTCCGTCGTGATCCATATCGCAGGCCACGTTCGGGGCAACGCCACCCTGGGTGTTGAGGCGCTGAATGTAGCTAACACCGCTCATGGCGCCTTCGCCTTCAGCCGGGTTGGCTTCAACAAGCTGGAGTGGAATGTTGCCATCACCATTAGCGGCCGTGGCTAGCTGAGTGCCGGTAATTTTTGAGCCATCCAACGCTTCCCAGGTGGCTGGCGGGCCGTAGTAGCTTCCTACCTGTGCGCCTTCGCTGTCGTTAAGCGCAGCGTGGGGGCCTTTGAATACCCAGCCCATGTTGCCGTCGTCCTGGGTTTCGCACATGTAGGTAATAGCGCCAACGCCCACGGTTTCGAGAGCGACGGTGTTGCCGTCCGGCACCTGGACTTCCGCGGGCGTCATGTCTGCCAGCGCGACGTGACTGAAGGATGCAATCAAGGTAGCGGCGAGTGCTGCACGCGTAAGAGGTTGGATGGTCATTTTCAGTCTCCTAAAAGGTTTTTTATCAGCCGCCTTAAATAGCGCCTGTATAGGGATTACCCGCGAGGAGACGTATTGGATGCACTTTTATTGAAAAATAATCAAAAGATCGATTATTGGCTTACCCCATCTACCACCACCTGCCGCGGGCAGGCATTCCCCTTAAGGTCAAAAAGATGGCAATGCTGGCCCGCTAAGCCCAAGTCGATCGTTTGATCTTCGGTTAGTTGCGTTAAGCCATCCAAACGCTGAGTTAAGGTAGCGTCGATGCCGTTCACCTGCAGATGCGCCAGGGTTTCGTAACCCAGCTTTTCCGCCACCATTAATCTCGCTGTCAGCCGAGCCTCTGCCTGTTCAAGCGATACAAAATCTTCCGCCCGCAATCCCAAAGTGGCGCCATCACCGGAATGGAGGTGCTTGCCATTGACCGCCACCGTCAGTGTCTCCCCATTAGGCAAACGCACCACCGTTTGGCGCTCACCCGGGTCAACTACCGTGACCGGGAAGGTATTGATGCGCGGCGAGCCGATAAACTCCGCTACTTCTAAGGTTTTGGGAAAGTGATAAAGCGAGAGCGGCGCGCCTACCTGGGCGATTCTTCCCCGGGAAAGCAGCACAATGCGGTCAGCCAGCGTCATCGCCTCCACTTGGTCGTGGGTAACGTAGATCATCGTGGCGTTTAAGCGTTTATGCAGCGCAGCGATCTGCACCCGCATATCCACCCGCAGCGCGGCATCCAGGTTAGAGAGCGGCTCGTCGAACAGAAACACGGCAGGCTCTTTGACCAGCGTGCGACCAATGGCTACCCGCTGGCGCTGGCCGCCGGAGAGGTCTTTGGGCTTACGCTCCAATAGCTCGGTGAGATGCAGCATCTCAGCGGCGTGTTGAACGCGGCGGCGAATTTCCGCTTTGTCGGTGTGGGCCAGCTTCAGGCCGAAGGCCATATTCTCGGCCACGCTCATATGCGGGTAGAGGGCGTAGGATTGGAACACCATGCCGATATCCCGCTCCTGGGGCGGAATCTCGTTGATCCGCTGGCCATCCAGCTGCATATCCCCTTCGCTGATATCTTCAAGCCCGGCAATCATGCGCAGCAGCGTGGACTTTCCGCAGCCGGAGGGGCCAACAAACACCACGAACTCGCCGTCTTCGATGGTGAGATCGATATCCCGCGAGATTTCCACGCCATCAAAAGATTTACCGATACCACTTAGCGTTAGACGTCCCATGGTGCGTTCTCCTTAAGCTGGGAGCAGCGAGCAATGGCCACGCCATAGGGCGGAAGGGAGAGTTGCGGAAGCGGCAGTTGGCTGCCCTGCCACTCACCTGTTAGCCACGCGGGGGCATCGGCGATGGCTTCAGCGCCTTCAGGTAACGAACGGGTGACCGTTTGGCCGCTAAAATTCAATACAATCAGTAAACGTGTTTGCTGGTAGGTGCGCTCAAGACAGAGCACATCGTCACGAACAGGGTGATAGCGCACATCACCCTTCACCAACGCAGGCTGAGTACGGCGGAAGGCTAAAAAATCACGATAGGCATTGAGCAATGAATCAGTATCGTTATCTTGCTGGTCAACGGCGAGGCTAGCGTGAGTGTCAGGCACCGGTAGCCAGGGCGTGGCGCTGCTAAAGCCCGCGTGACGAGCGTCCGCCTGCCAGGGGTGCGGCGTTCGGCAGCCGTCTCGGCCTTTATAGGCAGGCCAGAAGGTAATACCCGCAGGGTCAACCAACTGTTCAAACGTCAGCTGAGCTTCGGGCAGCCCCAACTCTTCACCTTGATAAAGGCATACGCTACCGCGCTGGGTGAGTAGAAACACCATATAGAGGCGCAGCTTTTCCAGTTGCCCTTCCGCCTGCCAGCGAGTTGCCAGCCGCGTCACGTCGTGGTTGCCTAGCGCCCAGCAGGGCCAGCCATCGCCAATACGCGCTTCCATTTCGGTTAATGTTTTGTGC
This sequence comes from Gammaproteobacteria bacterium, assembly GCA_023485185.1. The sequence continues at coordinate 13,934 of JAMCZP010000103.1, read as the reverse complement.
AAGTAACCGGGGTCGGATTTGTCGGTGAGCAGGTTGAACGAGTAGCACATGTGCAGCCGCTTACCGCCCTGGGAGTACTCTGCCATCACGCCCAAGGCGTCGTCGTCGCCCACCTCGCCCACGCTGGTGGTACCGGGATACTCATCCAACAGCCCGCGCAGCCGCTCCAGAAACACCAGGTTCTCCGGCTGGGTTTTATCGTATTGGTGAAGCTGGTAGCCATAGGGGTTGTCGGGGCGAACGCCTAAAAAGCTTTCGGTCATCTCCTGGCGCGGCGGGTTATCTTTTAGCTCGCCGTGGGTGCAGAAGTTCACCGCATCCAGCCGGAAGCCATCTACGCCCCGTTCTAACCAAAAGCGCACTTCCTCCAGCATGGCATCGACCACCACAGGCGTACGGAAATTTAAATCCGGCTGGCTAGCCAGGAAGTTATGTAGATAGTACTGGCAGCGGCGGGTGTCCCACTGCCAAGCGCTGCCACCAAATACAGATTGCCAGTTAGTGGGCGGCGCGCCATCGGGCTTAGGGTCGGCCCAAACGTACCAGTCGGCTTTGGGGTTATCGCGACTTTGGCGACTCTCTTCGAACCAGGCATGCTGGTCGGCGGTGTGCGACATGACTTGATCGATGGTAACTTTTAGCCCTCTGGCATGGGCACCCTCGACCAAACGGTCGAAATCCTCAAGGGTGCCAAACATCGGATCAACATCGCGATAGTTGCTGATGTCGTAGCCGAAGTCTTTCATCGGCGAGGTGAAGAACGGCGACAGCCAAATCGCATCGACGTTAAGCGAGGCGATGTAATCGAGCTTATCGATCACGCCTTTTAAGTCGCCAATGCCGTCGCCGTTGCTGTCCATAAAGCTGCGCGGGTAGATTTGATAAATCACGGCGCCGCGCCACCAGTCAGCCCCTTGGCTGCCAACGTAGTGGGAAGTAGAGGGTGTCTGCATCATTGTTTTGTCCTTGCCATAGTTCTTGTCACAGTTCTTGACATAGTTTTTGCTGATTACTTGGCATGATGCAGGGTTACTCACAAGATAAAATCCTCCCCCCAGGGTGACGCTGGGCGTAGGCGTTAGGAGTAGCCCGTCTATCGACTTATTCCCCCTGAATATGCGCCAGCAACTGCCCCGCCAGGGCAATCGCTTCGTCGCGGCGTCGAATATTCTGCTTTTGATAGAGACTGCGGATATGGGTTTTGATGGTGGTAGGCGCCACCGACAGCTGCTCGGCGATCTGCTCATTTGAAAGCCCAGCGTGAATTAGTCCCAGGATTTGCCACTCCCGGCGGGTGAGCGGCGAGGTGCGGATCAGCTCGGGCACATCGGGCCGGGCGACAATATCGGCGATCACCGTTTCATCCAGCATTAAGCGTCGGGCACTGCCAAAATCTTTCTGGCGGCCTGCCAGCGCCAACAAACGCTCTGCCCTGGCCTGCTCTAAGGCATCCAAGGTGCCGCTGTTGAGCAACCTATTCAGCAACTCCCCTAGCGGTTTGCCCAAACGCAGAAAGCTGCCCACTAGGGCGGTGCGGGAAGCCAAGCTCAGCGCTTGATGCATATGCTGGCAGGCATGCTCCTCTCTTCCTGCATGCCACGCCGCTGCGGCTAAGCAGAGCTGGTTACGGTTCGCATCCGTGACCAGCCCCAAGCGCTGGGTGTGCACTTCAAGGGCCTCTAATAGTGTGCAGGCTTCATCAAAGCGCCCCAGCAGGGTGAGCGCCCGGGCGTGGTTGCGCACATTGCACTGGGAAAAGTGGTTGGTGGCCCCTTCGGTGATGGGGACCGGCGCTTCCTGGCGCCAGCGCTCTACCGCATCTAAGTCCTGGGTGGAGTGCCACCAGGCCAGCAGGGTGGCGTGGGCATTGGCGACCCAGTCGATATGGTAATCGCCTTCGGCAAGGATTTTACGCAGCCGCCGAATGTGGTCAGCGCACTGAGCCTGGTCGCCGCGGCTTTGGGCGACTTTGGCGAGCTGGATATGGCACTGAAGTGTCCAGCGCTCACCCTGATTATCCAGCACGGCGATGCCTTTCAGCGCAGCCTGCTCGGCTTCGTCCAGCCGGTGCCACTCCCACAGCACCTGGCTTCGAATGCGATACAGAAACTCCGCCACGGGCAGATGTTCAAGCTCGGCACGCTCCAAATGCGCAAAGGCGCGCTCCTGAATATCGTAGGCGGCCTGTAGGCGCCCCTGCGCCACCAGCGTTTCCGACTGATGGCAAAACGACCAGAGCAGCAGTTGGTGATCGTCACGCTGGCGGGCTTGACGCTCTACCTCGCGAACCCGCTGCAGCGACTCTTCCAAATAGCCCAGCACAAAGCGTGCCTCGCTCAAGATAGCGGTGGCAGTCAGCGGCGTGGATGCTAAATAGCGGGCGGGCACGGCTAGCGCTTGCTCGGCCAGCGGTGCGGCGCGCTCGGCGTTGCCTTGATTAATCGCCAACTGGGCGCGCAGCGTCGCGAATTCAGCGCTGAGCAGTTGCCACTCTGGCGCGTGCAACTGCGCTTCAATCCAGCCAATCACGCGTGCGGTAATATCAAACTGAAACTGAGCATGAGAGACCCAGCCATAGAGCAGCGTATGCTCTGGACTGGTAGAGAGCCGTGGCTCACCAAGCAGTGCGAAACCCTTGGCCAACAGTGCATAAGCACCGCTTGCCAGCAAGGCGGGCCCTTGGGTGGTCAGTAGGCTTGCCACGTCATCGGGGGCCTCGGCGAGTATCGCCTGGCGCAGAGCCATTATCGGATCATTCAAGGCAAGCCATGCCTGGCTTGCGCGCTGGTGGAGTACTCGTTGGGTGGCCAAACTAAGCTCATGACGGCGATGTCGGAGGTACTCACCAAACAGCCGTTGAAAGCGGTACCACTGAGCATGCGGGTCTGGTCGTTCAATAAATAGCCCCGCTTGCTCAAAGGCTTCAAGCCGCTGGGTTAATCGCTCCCCTTCCAGCAGGCGGGCCATTAGTTCAGGGGAGAAACGCTCTAGCACCCCTAGCTGCAGCATCAGCTCGCGCTCGTTGAGCGGCAATGCCTCTGCCATTAGCTCATCAAACCAGGCCACAAAGTCGGGGTGCCCGCCGTATAATCGCTCGACCAGCGCATCAAACCCGGCTCGGGTGGTAGTTCTCTCCACCAGCCAGTTAAGCGCCATTACCCAGCCGCCGCTTCTACGCAGCGCCCGCTCAAGGCTTACCCGGGTGGGCGGGAAGCTAAGCTGCTCAGCGCAGAGGGTGTGCGCTTCTTCGCTATCGAAGGCCAGAGTGCTTAAGTCAATCTCTTCCAGCTCACCGCGTAAGCGCAGACTCGCTAGCCCTAACCCAGGACGCGAGCGGCTGGTCAGCGTAAGCGTCAGCCAAGGGGGCTGGTGGCGAAGCCAGTGGGCAAGCCCCGCTAAAATATCGGGGTGGGTAAGATGCTCAAACGCGTCTACCACCAATCGACACGGCGAGCGCTGCTCAGGCAATTCGCCCAGCCAGTGCTCCAATTGCTCAACGCACTCTGCCTCTGCAGCCACCGGTGATAGCGGCGCAGACTCTTTCAGTAGCGCATTAATGGCTGCTTGCCAGTAGCTTAAAAAGCGTTCGGGCTGATTATCGCGCGGATCAAGGCGGAGCCAGGCCGCCTCTTGCTCCAGAGCCGGTAGCCGTTCGGCGAGCAGCGTGGTTTTGCCATAGCCCGAGGGTGCTTGCACCATTAGCAACCGAGTGAGCTCATTTAAGGCGAAATAATCATTCAGCCGCGGCCTTGCTACTACGCCTAGCGGCAGCAAGGGTGCTTTTAGCTTTTCCTGCAGCAGTGGCATGCCCCCTCCTGAAACGAATAAAAAAGCCCGCGACAGAGCGCGGGCAAAATGCATTGGAGAAGAAACAGGTAACGGATCAATCAACTTGCATCGTTTAGAACCATATTTCTGACTGCAGCCCGAAGCTCCACTGACCGCCGGTAAAGCCATCGTTACCAAAAGAGTCTTCTGTCGTATAGCCGTTTAGCTCGGCGTCCCAATCAGTATAAGAAGCAAACAGGCGAATTTCAGGACGTTTCCAGAAACCACCCACTTCAGGTTTAAAGGTCGGTGCGATAGTGAATTTACCGAAGTTACCACTGACTGCCTCACGGCCACTAAAGCCATTTGGATCAAGATCCATATATTGGTAGCTACCTTCATACTGCATTTCAAAATTCTGGGTAATTTCGTTGGCTAGACGAATATTAAGCGTTGCCCAGGTGTAGCTGTCTCCATCGGCAAAGCGATCATCGCTAACTTCTGCCAGCACCGAAGGGGCAATACGCCACTGTGGGGCAAGGTAGGTGGTACCGTAAACGGCCAGCCTTGTCGCCGTGGCGTCTTCGGTTAAATCACCGCTGCTACCGAGCCCTTTCACCTCAGCACCTAAGCCCTGACCGTGTAGCACAGCCGCTTTAAAGTTACCCTCGCCCATGCCGAAAAAGCTATCGCCGTGGTACGCGACCATGGTGTGCCAACCGCTATCGGCGGCGGTTTGGCCCACGCCAATATCGCGTTCATCGTTGTCGGCCGCCGACATGGCGTTGGCCATTACCTGCCAATTACCGAAGTAATTATTAGTGGTAAGAATAAGGTTATCCGTGTCGCTGTTGCCATCTAGACCAGGGTTTTCCCGATTAACCACGGGGTAGTCGCTGAAGCTTCGGCCGTACAGAGAGAAGTTGGATTTCCAGTTGTCAGCGAGCTGCACATCGTAGACACCACCACCGGTACCGGCGAGGAAAACAACGTCGCTATCGAGCCAGTGAATATCAAAGTTATCGCGGTCAAAGCGTTTACCTGCCCAGATCGAAGCGTTTTCGAATGCGCCGGTAAAGCTCGGCAGATCGCTAAACTCAGCATACGCTTGGCGTACGTTTAGGTTAGTGTCGTCCCCTACCCAATCGTTGCTTGAGTTGGTTCCCGCTGCCAGCATCGTGGTGTAGCGGGCTTTAGCGCCATTATCATGTTGCATGCGATAGTTAAGGATCGCTTCAGTGTAGGTATCCGGCTCATTACCTAACCGGCCCACAGCGCCGCCAAGAGGCCCTGCAGGGGTTACGTATGGACCACCATCAATGCTTTTGCGATCTTCCCCTAACAGCAAACCGGAGCGTGCATAGACGTTAAACGAAAAACCCTCTTCGCCACTGGCTTGACGCTCAACGCGCGCCAGACGCTCTTCTATTTCGGCGTCAGACACCACTGCCGAAGGTGCGCTCGATGAAGGCGCACTCGACGTAACGCCCGCCCCTTGCTCCGCCAAGTCAGCCCGACGTTCGGCGGCATCGGCACGCTGTTCAGCAGCTTCAATGCGGGCTTCAAGCTCGGCGAAACGCTGCTCCATGGTCATCTGCGCCGTCGCCACACCACTGGCTCCTAAGCTGGCGGCAGCAATCGCAATCGCTAACGGTTTTTTGAATGTCATTTTATGCATTGTTTTGAGTACCCTATTGTTATTGGTAAGCGGCTGTTGTTTTGACGCCTGTTGTTTTAACGCCTATATCTAAATCGATTAAGATCGAATCGATAACACTTCCCTTGCACGGTTCGCCCAGCGGGGTAGCGACTGACGATCAACGCCAAGATGCTTAAGGAAAGATAGCCAAAACTTAATCGATTAAGAGAGTAATTACCAACCACCAATTGCTAATTAACGACCAATGTCTAAGGACTTATTTAGTCAATCTGTTTAATTAGCGTTACCCAAAATAAACCCATTAGACAAAAGTCGCTATTGAACTTGCTGCGCCAAAACGGCTAACTGAGCGGCATGATCTTAATCGATTAAGTAAGCCGTTTAGCGCCATAATCGATGTAACGCCAACCACAACAATAAACGCCGAGGTACGCCATTATGAAAAAAACCTTAATCACTACCGCCATCGCACTGGCCAGCACCGCTGGAATGCACAGCTACGCCCAAGCAGCCGATCTAACCATTTCTTGCGGCGCGGTAGGCGCTGAGCTAACCCTTTGCCAAGAGGGTGTGGCCGCGTGGGAAGAGAAAACCGGCCACACTGTTGATGTCGTTTCCACCCCAAACTCTTCCACCGAGCGCCTTTCGCTCTATCAGCAGATTCTATCGGCCAACTCCAGCGATATCGATGTGATGCAGATCGATGTGGTATGGCCTGGCTTGCTCGCCAACCACCTGCTTGATCTGCGCGAAGTGCTGGGCGAAGACGCCGCTGCCGGGCACTTTGAAGCCATCGTCACCAATAACACCATTGATGACCGCTTAGTCGCCATGCCCTGGTTTACCGATGCTGGCGTGCTCTACTATCGCGAAGATCTGCTGGAAAAGTACGGTCATGAAGCGCCATCCACCTGGCAAGAGCTCACTGAGATTGCCCGTGAAATTAAAGACGCCGAACGCGCCGAGGGCAACGATCGCATGCAGGGCTTTGTATTCCAGGGCCGTGCCTACGAGGGATTAACCGTTAATGCCCTGGAGTGGGTCGCCAGCTTTGGCGGTGGCACAGTAGTAGAAGCGGATGGCGAGGTCAGCATTAATAACGAACACGCTGCCGAGGCGCTTGATCTCGCGGCTTCCTGGATTGGCAATATCGCGCCAGACGGCGTACTCAACTACACCGAGGAGGAGGCGCGGGGCGTCTTCCAGGGCGGCAATGCGGTGTTTATGCGCAACTGGCCCTACGCCTGGGCGCTGGCACAAAGCGACGATAGCGATGTGCGCGACAAAGTAGGCGTTACCCAGCTACCCGCTGGCGGCGAAAATGGCCAAAGTGCTGCTGGCCTGGGCGGCTGGAACCTTGCCGTTTCACGCTACAGTGACAACCCTGAGCTTGCCGTCGACTTGGTCGCTTTTTTGACCGGCGAAGAGGAGCAGAAGCGTCGCGCCATTCAAGCCTCTTACAACCCGACAATCGATGCGCTCTACCAGGATGATGAAGTGCTTGAGGCAGTGCCCTTCTTTGGCACGCTTTACGAAACCTTTGTTAACGCGGTCGCCCGCCCCTCTGCGCCTACGGGCGATGCCTATGGACGGGTGAGCAACGCGTTTTTCAGCACTTCCCACGATGTACTTTCTGGCACTAAGGATGGCACCCAGGCGGTCGCTGACCTTGAAGCTGAGCTGGCTCGTTTGAAGCGTCGTAACTGGTAACCCCGGAGCCTGAGCTATGTCGACCTCCATCAAGCAAGAAAACGCGCCCGCCAGGGCGCGTTCTTTAGCGACTGCGCCACGCCGTGGCACCAAAGTACGCCGTCAGCGGGTCAAAGCCGCTTGGCTGTTTTTAGCCCCAATGCTAATTGCATTGACGCTGGTCGCAGGCTGGCCGCTCGTACGCACCTTTTTTCTCAGCTTTACCGATGCATCGCTGTCTGACCTGGGGGCGGCCAATTTAATCGGTTTTGAAAACTATTTAGTTTACGAAGATGGCCGCTGGTATGGGGTACTGGCCGACCCTATTTGGTGGCGATCGGTGTGGAACACCGTTTACTTCTCGGTGGTATCGGTAACGCTAGAAGTCATCTTTGGCGTCATTGTCGCGCTGATTCTTAATGCCGAGTTTAAGGGTCGGGTGATTGTGCGCGCTGCCGTGCTGATCCCCTGGGCCATTCCCACCATTGTGTCGGCACAGATGTGGGCGTGGATGCTTAATGATCAGTTCGGCATCATTAACCACCTGTTAATGAACGTCGGCATTATTGATAACCCGATTGCCTGGACCGCCAGCGCCACCTACTCCATGTGGGCGGTGATTATGGTCGATGTGTGGAAAACCATTCCCTTCGTTGCCCTGCTGGTGCTCGCCGCACTACAGATGCTGCCCAAAGATTGCTACGAAGCCGCAGAAGTAGATGGCATTCACCCCGTGCGGGTGTTCTTCAAGGTCACGCTGCCGCTGATTACCCCGGCGCTGATGGTCGCGGTGATATTCCGACTACTGGATGCACTGCGGGTTTTCGATGTGATCTACGTGCTGACCTCCAACTCCACCAGCACCATGTCGATGTCAGTCTACGCCCGCCAGCAGTTGGTCGAATTTCAGGACGTGGGTTACGGCAGCGCCGCCTCTACGCTGCTGTTCTTGATCATCGCCCTGGCCACCATCGCCTACCTCTACATGGGGCGTAAACAAATCCAATTGGGAGGTGACTGATGACGACTCGTCAACTGGGCAAAATTGCCAAGCGTATCGGTTTTTGGGCATTAATTGTCCTGATCATGCTATACGCCGTGTTCCCCTTCTACTACGCGGTGGTCACCTCGTTAAAACCCTCTAGCGATCTGTTTCGGGTAGAGCTTTGGCCCTCTTCCTGGAACTTTGATAACTACATCCATATTTTCAGCCAAACCAGCTTCCTACGCGCTATCTTCAACTCGATAGTGGTGGCGTTTAGCGTGGTATTTATCGCCCTGCTGCTCGGCATTACGGCTTCTTACGCTCTGGGCCGGGTGCGCTTCCGAGGTCGCTCCACCGTGCTATTGGTGATTCTGGGCGTGTCGATGTTTCCCCAGGTGGCAGTGCTCTCTGGGCTGTTTGAAGTCATTCGTGCGCTCAACCTCTACAACAATCCCGCCGGGCTGATTTTAAGCTACACCATCTTCACCCTACCGTTCACCGTTTGGGTACTCACCACCTTTATGAAGCAGTTACCCATGGAGCTGGAAGAGGCCGCGATTATGGATGGCGCCACCCCCTGGGTGACGATCACCAAGGTATTTCTGCCGCTGATGTGGCCTGCCATGGCGACCACCGGGCTTCTCGCCTTTATCGCCGCCTGGAACGAGTTTCTGTTCGCCCTTACGTTCACCCTCACCGACACCCAGCGCACGGTGCCTGTCGCCATCGCGCTGCTGTCGGGCGGCAGCGCCTATGAACTGCCTTGGGGGCCGATTATGGCCGCCTCGGTAGTGGTCACCGTACCGCTGGTTGTTTTAGTGATTATTTTCCAACGCCGCATTGTGTCAGGTCTGACCGCAGGCGCCGTTAAAGGCTAAGGATTTTTTATGTCAGTTATGGATTCCCCAATGCAGACAAATACACTGCAAGACAACACACTCTGGTGGCGCGGTGGCGTTATCTATCAGATTTACCCGCGCAGCTTTATGGACAGCCGCGGCGACGGTATCGGCGACCTTAAAGGCATTACCGAAAAGCTGGATTACGTTGCCTCTCTAAACGTGGACGGTATCTGGCTATCGCCATTTTTCACCTCGCCTATGCTCGATTTCGGCTATGACATCAGCGACTACTGCGATGTCGACCCGATGTTTGGCACTTTAGATGACTTTAAAGAACTGCTGGCAAAGGCCCACTCTCTGGGTCTAAAGGTGATGATTGACCAGGTGATTAGCCACACTTCTGACCAGCACACTTGGTTTCAAGAGAGCCGCCAGGATCGTACCAATCCAAAGGCTGATTGGTTTGTATGGGCCGCCCCCAAACCGGATGGCACCCCACCCAATAACTGGCTGTCGATTTTTGGTGGCCCAGCGTGGACGTTTGATTCACGCCGCCAGCAGTACTATCTGCATAACTTTTTGACCAGCCAGCCGGATGTCAACTTCCATAACCCGGAAGCCCGTCAAGCGCAGTTGGATAATATGCGCTTCTGGTTGGATCTGGGCGTGGACGGTTTCCGCCTGGATACCGTTAACTTCTACTTCCACGATGCCGAGTTGCGGGACAATCCGCCAGTGCCGACAGGCGAAGCCAAAACCCTGGGCGCACCGGAAGCCAACCCCTACACCTGGCAGCGCCATGTGTATGATCTTAGCCGCCCGGAAAACCTCGACTTCCTCAAAGACCTGCGGGCGCTGATGGATGAGTACCCCGGCACGACCACCGTAGGTGAAATCGGTGACGACAACCCACTTGAGCGCATGGCCGAGTACACCGCCGGTGGCGATAAACTGCACATGGCCTACACCTTTGATCTACTCAACAAGCCCCACTCTGCGCGCTACTTGCGGGAAGTAATCGAACGCTTCCAGCGTCTGGCGGGTGATGCCTGGCCCTGCTGGGCAACCTCGAACCACGACGTGGTACGCAGCGCCACCCGCTGGGGTGCGGGGGAAGACCCCCGTGCTTATCCCAAAGTCATACTGGCCATGCTCTTTTCGCTACGTGGCAGTGTGTGCCTTTATCAAGGCGAAGAGCTGGGCCTGCCGGAAGCGGATGTGCCCTTTGAACGCATTCAAGACCCTTACGGCAAGGTGCTGTGGCCGGAATTCAAAGGTCGCGATGGCTGCCGCACGCCAATGCCCTGGAGCGATAGCCCACAAGGTGGTTTCTCCCAGGTAGAGCCATGGCTGCCCATGGAAGCCAGTCACCGTGACCTGGCGGTTAGCCGTCAGCAGGATGATGCCAACTCCACCTTGAATGCGGTGCGCGGTATGCTGGCTTTCCGCCGCCAACACGCGGCGCTGTTCGATGGCGACTTAACACTGGTCGATGTAGGCGAAACGCTGCTTGGCTTTACCCGTCAGAAAGGCGATGAGACGCTGCTGTGTGTTTTCAACCTTAGCGCCGAAACGCAAACTGTTTCTCTGCCCTTACCCATTGAAAGTGATATGGAAGGCCACGGTTTTAGTAGCCAGCGCGACGGCGACAGCTTAACCCTGCCCGCGTACCAAGCAGCCTTTATGCGTGCCGCCCATCAGCGTTAATCGCATACAACCGCACACAACAACAAGCCGACCTGGTAGCGCATAAACGTTAAGGTCGGCAAGGAGTCACCTATGGCAAGCGTTACCTTAAACAAGGTCAATAAAGTATTTGGCCGTGATCACATTATTAACGATGTGGATCTACATATTGGCGACGGTGAGTTTGTGGTGTTCGTAGGCCCTTCCGGCTGCGGCAAGTCGACGCTTTTGCGCCTGATCGCCGGTTTGGAGTCGATTAGCGATGGCGACCTGTGCATTGGCGAAACCGTGGTTAACGACTTACCGCCCCGGGAGCGCGGCGTCGGCATGGTATTCCAGTCCTACGCGCTCTATCCGCATATGACCGTTTACGACAATATGGCCTTTGGCCTGAAGCTGGCTAAAACCGCCAAAGAGACGGTGCACGAGCGGGTGATGACCACCGCCAAGATTCTGCAGTTGGAAGAGCTACTGCACCGTAAGCCTAAAGCGCTCTCTGGCGGTCAACGCCAGCGGGTGGCCATGGGCCGTGCCATGGCGCGCGAGCCGCGCATTCTGCTATTTGACGAGCCGCTCTCCAACCTGGATGCCTCGCTGCGGGTACAGATGCGCAACGAGATTGCCCGGCTGCACAATCGCCTGGGTTCCACCATGATCTACGTTACCCACGACCAGGTGGAAGCCATGACCCTGGCCGATAAAATTGTGGTGCTCAATGGCGGCCACGTTGAACAGGTCGGTAGCCCCCACGAACTTTACCAGCGCCCAGCGACCAAGTTTGTAGCGGGTTTTATTGGCTCTCCCACCATGAATTTTATGCCCGCAGAACTGATGGCCAGCGACCCCAACGGCTGCCGTGTGCGGTCAACAGGAATTGGCGAATTGGCCCTGCCTCAGGATGCTCAGCAGTTGAGTAACGGCGAACCATTGACCATCGGCGTGCGTCCCGAGCATATGAGACTAGCCGCCCCCGCCGGAAATAACTGCTTCGACATCGTCAACGTGGAATACCTGGGCAATGAGGTTTACGTCTACCTTGAGCCAAAAGAGGGCAACATACTGCTTATACATCGCAGTGAAGCACCCAGTCAGTGGAAGGAGGGGCAGCAGGTTTCGCTAGTCGCCGACGCTGACTACGTACACTTATTTAATCAAAGCGGTGACGCACTGCCCAGCGTGGCTCAGCGCGCGGCAGCTTAACTGGCCACTTCGGCTAACCTGCAGCAATGAGCGACCCTCTGGATGTGCATAGCCTCCCCTTCATTTATCATTGGGTAGCAACAGCGCAAGAGGGTCGCTATGCTTGCGCGTGCCATTACTATAATTAGCCTGCAAAGGACTCACCGTGACTGTTCACCGCCGGATGACACTAAAGGATCTTGCACAAGCGCTCGGCGTTTCCACCGCGACGATTTCCAATGCGTTTAACCGCCCGGATCAGCTTTCACCGACGCTACGCGAACGGATACTTAAAGAGGCCAAACGGCTGGGTTACAGCGGCCCCGATGCCAAGGCGCGCAGCCTGCGCACAGGCCGTTCGCGGATTATTGCGGTGATTCTTGCGGAAAGCCTGACGTACAGCTTGAACGATGCCGTGGCCAGCGAGTTTCTCTCCGGGGTTGCCGAAGTGCTCGATGCCCATGGCCATACACTGCTGCTACTGCCTGGACGCGGCCACGCATCACAGCCGCCAGGATCCGCCAATATCGCCGATGGTTTTATTGTCTATGGGCTTATGCCCAACAATAAACTGTTGGATGAACTGCCCACCCAGCGCACCTTGGTAGCCGTAGATTTTGATATTGAAGGCTGCCCCACAGTGCATATCGATGATACCGCTGCCAGCTATAAAATCGCCCTGCATGCGCTTCGCGCACCACCTAAACGGCCCGCGATCATCAACCTGCGCTTAACCAAAGAGGCCTGCAACGGCCGTGTTACCCCCGAACACACCCTACTACCCAACACCAGTACGATTAGCCGCGCTCGTCTGGAAGGGTTTCATACTGCGCTTGGCGAGAAAGGCGTGGATACCGATCAGGTACCGCTGTGGAATATTGAGGAGAATACCTTTGAGGTATGCGCGCCGGTCATTGCCGAGATCCTTGATCAGCCTGAAGAACAGCGTCCTGACCTGTTGTTGTGCATGTCTGACCGGATTGCACTCACGGCGCTGACGCTGGCCGAACAGCGTGGGATTCGGGTACCCGAGGAATTACGTATCACCGGCTTTGACGGCATTGCCGAAGGGCAATACCGGGCACCGCGGTTAACCACGGTTCGCCAGGATAGCGTGGGTAAAGGGCGGGTGGCGGCGCAGATGATTCTGGGCCGCGTCCCCCTTGCCCAACAGCTGCTGCAAACCGAGCTGCTGCTGGGCGATACCTGCCCTTAGCAAAGTTTGTTTACTTAACCGTCGCCTGCATAGCCAGTGCGGTATCCAGCATGCGGTTGGAGAAGCCCCACTCGTTGTCGTACCAGGCCATGATTTTGACTAGGCGGCCATTCACACGGGTATGATTGGCATCAAAGGTCGATGAGTTAGCGTCGTGATTGAAGTCGATAGAGACCAGTGGTTCGGCATTCACTGCCAATACCGGCGAGTTAGCCGCGGCTTTCTCAACAATGGCGTTGATCTCTTCTTTGCTGGTGTCACGCCCGGCAGTAAAGGTGAGATCCACTAGCGAAACGTTGATCACCGGCACGCGAACGGCCAGACCATCAAACTTGCCCGCCAGCTCCGGCAGCACCAATCCCACCGCTGCTGCAGCGCCGGTTTTGGTCGGAATCATTGAGTGCGTGGCACTTCGCGCCCGGTACGGATCAGAGTGATAAACATCGGAAAGATTCTGATCGTTGGTGTAAGCGTGCACGGTGGTCATCAAACCATTCTCGATGCCTACCGCGTCGTTCAACGCTTTGGCCACCGGTGCCAAGCAGTTGGTGGTGCAGGAAGCGTTAGACACCACCGTATGCTCAGCGGTCAACACATCATCATTGACACCGTACACAATGGTGGCATCGGCGTCGGGGCTGGGTGCAGAGATCAACACGCGCTTAGCCCCCGCAGAAATGTGCTTAGCCGCCGCTTCACGCTTGGTAAATAGCCCGGTGCACTCCATGACCAAATCAATGTTCATTGATGCCCAGGGAAGCTGTGCCGGGTCGCGCTCCGATGAAATCGCAATACGATCCCCATCCACCGTGATGCTTTCAGCATCGTGCTCTACTTTAAAGGGGAAGTGTCCATGCACCGTGTCATGTCGCAACAAGTGCGAATTTAACGACGGGTCGCCTAAATCAT
>JAMCZP010000153.1 GCA_023485185.1 Gammaproteobacteria bacterium | reverse complement strand
CGCAAGGAATAACCATGACGTCAGCTATCAAAAGTAACAAATTAAAACGCTTTAAAAACCTGGAGTTTATCCTCGGCGTGCTACTCGTCGGTGGGATTGGTTTTGCAGTGGTCTTTTCCGGTTGGTTATTTCCCGGTGGCGGTTCGGAGCTGAATCTAGCCTATCGGTTAACGCCGCCGTTGGTTGAGCCAATGTTCCCGCTGGGTACTGACCCGCTGGGCAGAGATGTGCTGGCTAGGGTCATTATTGGTGGTGAAATCTCGCTGAAAGTGGGTGTGTACTCAGCCCTGGGTGCGGTGGTGATTGGCATTATTATGGGCTTGGTCTCAGGCTACTACGGTGGCTTTCTGGATATGATCGTAATGCGCTTTGCCGATGTGCAACTGGCGCTGCCCTTTATCCTGCTGGCAATTACCTTTATCGCCGTAATTGGTGGTGGGTTGACCAATATGATCATCCTGCTGATTATCTCCCAGTGGGTGCAGTACGCGCGATTGGTGAGAGGCTCGGTGCTGTCACTGCGTGATCGTGAGTTCATTCTGGCGGCCAAAGCGATTGGGGTGAAAGACATTCGTATTCTGTTTCAACACCTGCTGCCGAATCTGATTGGCCCGGTGATTGTGCTGATGACCCTTAATGTGGCGAACAATATTCTGCTGGAGAGCAGCCTGACGTTTTTAGGATTAGGCGTCGATCCAGTCATTCCCAGTTGGGGTGGCATGTTGGCGGAAGGGCGTACTTATCTACAAACAGCGTGGTGGGTGAGTGTATTCCCGGGGTTGGCAATTCTGTTGACCGTGCTGGGGTTAAACCTACTAGGCGACTGGCTGCGCGATGCCCTTGATCCCACTGGACGTACTTCTTTATGACAAACACCTCTCAAAACAAGATATTGCTAGAGCGCTCTTTCCCGCGCACCACGCGTGCTTTGCTTGATGAGTTCGCCACGCCTACTTATCAAGGCTATCAGTTGGAAGCGTGGGTGTTTGATGACCAGGTCGAGCGCCAAGCAACGGAATTGGCATTTAAGGCCGCTGGTATTAGTGCGCGTCTACGCAGTGCTTATAAGCCCCTGGTGCACTTCTTCTTGGAGGAGTTTTCCTGGGGTTCACTGCAATCGCTGGTGATTGAGTACCCGGTACTGGCGAACGCGCCGCGGCGCTTTTTGCTTGAGGCTTATCCGCTGGCGGCACTGCTTCCGCAAGGCGTATCACTACGCTGGGAGGGCGTTGAAACCACGGCTATCGCCAAACCCATTCAGTATCGCGTTCAAGTGGAGCGCACTTCGGGAAGTCAGGAAACCTATCTTGTTGAAGCGCCTAATCGGCAACATTTAGATCATGTTGGCGAAGCACAGTGCTCTCCCTGTGGCTGGCTGCGGCTGACCTCTCCCCAGGGTGAGGTCAGCGAATCCAGCGTTGAGACCGACTATGAGGCGCTGTTTCAAGCGACGATGTCGACCCTCGCCTCAACTTCGTGGCAGGCAGCATCGCCTTACTTTGAAGAGCTTAACGTCACCGTGCATTTGCCGAACAGTGACTGCCGCTTAGCCTGGGATGATGAACATATCAGCCTTGCTGAGGCGCTTCATGAAGAGCTCTATTTTTCTACCCTTGAGTATTTTCAGCACCGTGCAGGCTTAGCGCTGGGTGACCGTTCGATTCAGCCGGGGCAGATCGTGCCGGAGGTGCTGAGTCAAGGAAACGAACCCTATTTAAAGATCAGCCTGCGGCCGTTGGACACTTCTCAACCCCAGCGTGGCTTGGTTGAGCTGAACAGCGCCCAGCAGGCTATCGGTACCGAACAAATTAAGCAGCTACTGACGGCATTTGGTGGTCAATCGCTATATGCCACCACCCGCGCTGGCAGAGTCGTAGAAGCGCGTTATAGGGAAGGGCGTGACCGCGCTGTGATGATCAGTGCTGGTCAGCACGCTAACGAAACCTCTGGTGTGGTGGGAGCATTGCGCGCAGCCCAAACGCTGAGCGACGGAGACGATGCCCACTTTGTTATCTCGCCGCTAGAGAACCCGGATGGCTACGCACTGCAAAGCCGCCTTATCGCCGACCAGCCGCGCCATATGCATCACGCAGCGCGCTACACGGCGTTTGGTAATGACTTGCAGAGTCAGCCGCTAGGCCAGCCGTTTGAGCACGCCATTCGTGAAAAGGCATTCGCGGTTAGCAGCGCAGGGCTACATGTAAATCTGCACGGCTACCCCGCCCATGAGTGGACGCGCCCGCTGAATGGCTATGTGCCCCGTGGCTTTGAGATGTGGACGATTCCCAAGGGCTTCTTTTTGATTCTCCGTCATCAGCCCGGTTGGCAAGCGGCGGCGGAGCAATTGGTGGAGTCAGTGACTCAACAACTGGCTCAGGTGCCTGGGCTGGTCGAATTTAATGCCACCCAAATTGCCCTGTTCGAAACCCATGCGGGCGCGTTAACCTTTCCAATTTTGCATGGCTTTCCCTACCTGATCTCGGAAGATGCCAACCAGTTAACCCCGCTGATGCTGATTACTGAATACCCCGACGAGACCTTAACCGGTGCACCCTTCGTGCAGGCCCATACCGCGCAGATGGCAACGGTGGTAGCGGCCTATCACGCCTTTCAAACGCTTTCATTGGATCGTTAATCTCAATGACGAGGCCGTGGGGGCACTGTTACAATGGATAAATGAACAGTGCTTTCGATACGCCAACGGCCTCGCTTGATGACCCTTTCTATTACCTGACGAACTTCCGTTTCGTTCTGGCCTGGGTGGGTGAGCGCCATGCTGATCTGCTCGCTAACGACGAACTCGCTTTTCTTGAGCAGTTTGAGAGCTTGCCTCAGGCGTCTCAAGCGCTGTTGGTGCGTATGGTCATGCGTAAAGGCGAGCTGTTTCGGCTAAGTAAGCTCAGCTATGCCGAGATCGGTAACAGTGGTGAAGCGATGGCACCCTTGATCTCGCTTGGCTGGGTCGATAATGATCCTGAGCTTAGTATTGATCAGCTGTTTAACCAACTTCGCCTCGCTGAGCTGCGCCAAGTATTAGCAGAGGACATTCGCGCTGCTGGGCTAAGCCTATCTAGCGCCAAAACCGTGCTCTACGACACACTCGCCAGCCGACTTACCCAAACCTCACCGCTACAGGTCTGGTGGCCTGAAGCACCTGAGTGGGTAGTGCGCCTCGGTGTAATGAATATCTGTGATCGCCTGCGTTTAATGTTCTTTGGCAACTTACGCCAAGACTGGGCGGAGTTCGTGTTAACTGAGCTTGGTCTGCAGCGCTTTGAGGTGGTGCCTTTTACGCCGCAATCTCGCGCTTTCCAGTCGCGTCAGGAAGTGGACACCTATTTAGCGCTCCATCACCTGCGCCAACGTCTTGATGTTGGCGATTCACCTGCTGATCTACACCTTGAAGTACCACCCGCGTCGAATAACCGCTGGCTGGCGACGCGTCGTGGGCGGCTACTGCTACAGTTGGGTCGTGAAGCCGAGCGCAGCGGTGACTCCGCGCTTGCGCTGACGCTGTATGGCGATTCCGGGAGTAGCGAAGCACGCATCCGGCAGTTACGGGTGTTGGAGCGGTTGGGCGAACATCAAGCAGCCTTTGAACTGGCGATTAAAGCGCTGGATAGCGCCCCTAATGAAACCGAACACCAGGCGCTGGCGCGGTTGCTGCCACGTTTAAGGCGGCGGCTTAAATTGCCTAATGTACCAAGCGAGCCTGAGCCCGCTCACGAGCGTTGGGATTTAGTATTGCCCGGGCCACAAAGCGTGGAGCGCGCTGTGGTTGAAGTGCTTAGCGCTCCCCGGGCGCCGGTCTGCTATGTAGAAAACACCCTGATAACAGGGCTGTTTGGTCTACTCTGCTGGTCGGCTATTTTCGACCCGTTGCCGGGTGCTTTCTTCCACCCTTTTCATAATGGCCCTGCGGATTTGTATCGCGACGATTTTGTGGCGCGGCGGCGTGACGCCTTTGAAGCGTGTCTCTCGCGCTTGGAAGACGGCAGCTACCGCGAGGTCATTCAGGCTAGCTGGCGGGAGAAAGTCGGCCTTGCCTCGCCGTTTGTGCACTGGGAGATTGTCGATGAGCCGCTCGTTGAGCTGGCGCTGGCATGCATACCACCTGAGCATCTTCGGCTCTGTTTTGAGCGGCTGCTGGGCGATCTAAAAGCCAACCGGGCAGGGCTGCCGGATTTGATTCAGTTTATGCCTGATGCGCCCCCAGGCGAGCCACGTTACCGGATGATTGAAGTCAAAGGGCCCGGTGACCGGCTACAGGATAACCAGTGCCGCTGGCTGGCGTTTTTCCATCGGTATGAGATACCTGTCGCTGTATGTTACGTACGCTGGGCCGCCAGCGACGCGCCTGCAGTATGAGTACCCACTATCGCGTGGCGGTGCGGGCACTATGCGATTTTACCGCCCGTGAAGGGGATCTCGATCACCGCTTTACCCCTGCCCCTAGCGCGCGGGAAGGAATGGAAGGCCATACGCTTGTCGCCAGCCGACGCGGGGCAGGCTATATCGCCGAACTGCCGCTTTCCGGCAGCTTTGAAGGGCTGAAAGTCTCAGGTCGCGCCGATGGCTACGACCCCGCAGCCAATCGCCTGGAAGAGATCAAAACCCACCGTGGTAGCTTGGAGCGCATGGCGGCGAATCAACGCGCTCTGCACTGGGCCCAGATAAAAGTATATGGCGCGCTGCTATGCGCAGAGCGCGGCTTGGAAAACGTCACTTTAACGCTGGTTTACCTGGATATCGCCAGCGGTA
The DNA here is from genome assembly GCA_023485185.1 of Gammaproteobacteria bacterium. The sequence goes on along the minus strand of JAMCZP010000153.1, from coordinate 33,736 downwards.
AAGAGACGCTGCTTAATCAAGACGCCAGTGCCGATGAGCTGCAGCTGTTCTTTACTACCCAGTGCCAACGCTTTCTCGCCTGGGCAGAGCAGGAAGCCACCCATCGCCAGCGCCGCGACAGCGCCTTGCGTACCTTAAACTTTCCCCATGCCGCGTTTCGCCCCGGCCAGCGTGAACTCGCCGAAAGCGTTTATAAGTCAGCCAGCACCGGGCGCTGCCTGCTTGCCCAGGCACCAACGGGGATTGGTAAAACGATCGCGACGCTTTTCCCCATGCTTTCGGCGATGCCGCGCCAGCAGTTAGACCGTATCGCCTTTCTAACCATGAAAACGCCCGGCCGCCGTTTGGCGTTGGATGCCCTGACCACGCTGCGCGCTAGCTGTAACGAAGACGATGCTGATGACGTATTGCCCCTGCGCGTGCTGGAACTGGTGGCGAGGGAGAAAGCCTGCGAATACCCCGACCGCGCCTGCCACGGCGAGTCGTGCCCACTGGCCGCCGGCTTTTACGATCGCCTGCCTGCGGCTCGCCAAACGGCGGTGGATCAAGGGTGGCTGGATCGCGACGGGTTGCGCGAAGTGGCTTTGGCACACGATGTTTGCCCGTATTATTTAGGTCAAGAGCTGGCGCGCTGGGCAGATGTGATCGTTGGCGATGTTAACCACTGGTTCGATAGCCACGCGCTGTTGCATGGATTGTCCCAGGCTAATGATTGGCGAACGGTTGTATTGGTCGATGAAGCGCATAACCTGGTGGAGCGTGCCAGAGGGATGTATAGCGTCGAACTGGATCAGCAGCGCTTCAACCGCGTGCGACGCTCTTCTCCCAAACTGCTCGCCCGGCCCTTAGGTCGTCTAGCCCGCCAGTGGCAAGCAGTGATTAAAGCGGCTGAGCTAGAAGAAGAGGGAGAACCGAGAAAGCCAGCCTACCGCCTATTAAAGGCGCTGCCTGAGAAGCTAGTAGCCGCTGCGCAGCAAGTCGGTTCTGCCATTACGGATTATCTCGGCGAGCACCCTGAGCAAGCGAGTCTTGAGCTGCAGGAGTTACTGTTTGAGTCCCTGGGATTTTGCCGCCTGGCGGAGCACTTTGGTGAGCACACGCTGTGTGATATTACTCGTCATGGCCGCGGTCGGGCGGTACTCGGCTTACGCAATCTGATACCCGCAGACTTTCTGGCTCCGCGGTTTAACGCAGCACACTCGGTAGTGCTGTTTTCAGCCACGCTGACGCCTGCCCACTACTACCGGGATCTCTTAGGCTTGCCTGACAACACGGTGTGGCAAGAGGTCGTATCGCCCTTTGCTGCACATCAGCTTGAAGTGCGTATCCGCAGCGATATCTCGACCCGTTTTCGTGATCGGGATGCCTCCATTGATCCTATTGTAGCGACCATGGCGCAGCAGTATCAGCACAGGCCGGGCCACTACTTGGCCTTCTTCAGCAGCTTTGTCTACCTGGAGATGGCGCTGAACCGCTTTCGCGAATCGCACCCAGATGTGCCCGTTTTCAGCCAAACCCGTGGCATGCCAGAAGCGCAGCGCGAGGCTTTTCTAGCGCGCTTTACGCCCGGAGGTAAAGGGATTGGCTTTGCGGTGTTGGGTGGTGCCTTTGCCGAGGGCATCGACCTGCCCGGCGACCGATTGATTGGGGCATTTATTGCCACTTTAGGCCTGCCACCGTTTAACGACTTCAACGAAGCGCTTAAAGCACGGCTAACCGCCCGCTTTGGGCAGGGCGACGACTATACCTACCGCATTCCCGGCATGATTAAAGTCGTGCAGGCCGCAGGTAGGGTGATTCGCAGTCCAGAAGATGAAGGTGTTGTGGTATTAATGGATGATCGTTTTGCCCAGGCCGGCGTGCGTGCGCTATTGCCAAGTTGGTGGTCCTTGGGCAACCCCACTCCACCATTAGGACCCCTTGCGAGCCCATGACAGATCTACTCTGGTACCAGTATGCGCTGATTGGACTGATATTTGCCTGGAGCGGTTTTGTGCGCACCAGCCTGGGATTTGGTGGCGCCGTACTGGCGCTGCCATTCCTGCTGTTAGTATCAAACGAGCCCTTGGTGTTCTTGCCGATTATTGCTATTCACTTGCTGATTTTCTCCAGTTGGATTGCCTGGAATGGGCATCGCCAACTGCAGAAAGAGAGCGTGGGAACCGCTTCTCCAGAGAGCAATATTGATTGGGGCTATCTGTTCAAAGCCCTGAAAATCATGATTATCCCCAAGCTGATTGGGGTGGTAGGGCTATTAACACTACCCGCCCAGGTGATGACCAGCATCATTTTTGGCATTGTGATCATCTATGCCATTGGCTATGTATTGAACCGGCCCTTCAAGAGTAAGAACAAGTATGTAGACTACGTGCTGCTGGCGCTTGGGGGGTATGTGAGTGGTACGTCGCTGATTGGCGCCCCGCTGATCGTGGCGGTGTTCGCCGTTCATGTGGCTAAGGAACAACTGCGGGATACCATGTTTGTGCTGTGGTTTATCCTGGTGGTGATCAAGATGGTCTCGTTCTTGATTGCGGGGGTAGACCTACAGTTAATCCATCAACTCTGGCTGCTGCCCTGTGCCTTTATTGGCCATTTAATCGGCGAGAAAGCCCACCGCTATATGCTCAAAGCAGATACCGGGCTGTTTTTTCGGGCGCTGGGCGCGGTGCTGATTTTAGTCAGTGTCGTGGGGTTGCTCCACCCGCCAGCTTAAAGCTTGCTGTCTGCCTGGAGCGTCGTTTTGCTTAGAATAGTCAGGGCAACGGCGAACAGGCAGCAGATCACCGCCATAGCGATAAACACGCTACGCAGTGAGCCGAGCCAAATCACCGCAGGGGCGACTACCACCGGAGAGATAAACTGGCCAAAAAAGAAGGTCGAGGTAAAGCCGCCAAATACCCGGCCGCGCACCCGTTGAGGAGTGATACGCATCAGCCACGTGGTGGTATTGGGCATAAACGCGCCTAAACCAAAACCGGAAATCGCCGCACCGACAATGGCCATGGCATAGCTTTGGGTGAGTCCTACGATCACAAAACCGCTGGCCGCCAGCAAAAATCCTAAGATATAGATCGTCATCACCGACAAAAGCGGCTTGTAGTAGCCGTAGCCAAAGGCAACGATGCTTGCCGTTAGGGCTGACATGGAGAGCGCAATACCGATTGCCATGCCACTGATCTGGCCCTGCTGAGAGAGTAAAAAGGGTAGCTGGGCGGGAAACATATAAAACATCGCCATACTGATCATGGCGATAAAGTAGCCAAGCCCGGTACGCCCATAATCCACCTTGACGGGGGCGTCGATCATGCCTGCGTTCGTTGTGCTTTGAATGCGAGGTTCCTTAAGCATTGCCCAGGCGTAAGGCAGTAGCAGCACGCCAGTTAAGTAGAGTAGAAAAGGCCCCCGCCAGCTCCAATCGGAAAGTATCCCGCCCAGGTTAATAAAAATGACGCCGCCCAACGCCATGCAACTGCTTTGCAGCCCCAAAAAGCGCGCACGTTCGGTACTATCGAAATAATCCCCCACCAGCGTGGTGCTAATGCTCAGAATGCCCGCTACCGCTATTCCCATCAATGCGCGGGAGCTCAGTAGCAGATCCACTCGGTCGATGAAAAAGCCTGAAACGCCCGCAAAACCGTAGATAAAAAGCATCATTAGCAGCAATTTCTTGCGTCCAAATCGGTCGGCCAAATAGCCCATTAGCGGGCTAAACAGCGTAATCATCAGCGCAGGAATGGTCAGGATCAGCTGAATGATCACCTGTGGTTGATCAGGAAAGTTACGGCTAATACCCGGCAGCGCAGGCGCGATAATCGCCCCCGACATCACGGTCATGGTGCTGGCAAAGAGAAGTACGGCTTTAATATGGGCTAAATGGCTGATGGTCTGTTTCCACATCAAAAGTTAGGGGAGGGTTCAAGGCATAAACGCTAATCCTAGCATAGTTGTTAGCAGGCTAGTCATTGTCTGTTGTTAACTAAATTAATCAGCGAGGCCAATATTTATCCGTTTTTATCGCCAATTTGAAATTAAAGCATGGGACGGCCGCTGGCTGTTGATGACGGAAACATGGATTCCGGATGCCGGCCTGCTGGGTATGGGTGTGGACATCACACAAGCAAAGAATATTACGACGGTGCTAAAGCAGGAATGGTGTGCACGAAAGTGCCATCCCACATTCTTTGACATACTCTGCGTTGGTGACCTTAAGCATGGGGCTCGCCAGCCGAAAAATTGTCGATTCGAAAGCCTTTCACCGCTGCTTAAACACTCCGACGATGCGCTTTATCAGGCTAAGCGCAGTGGGCGGGATCGGATTAGCGGTCCTCAGGATGGCTCTCAAGTAGAGGCTAGCTAAAACTTATCGTTAATTGTTTAGACAGGAAAATAGATAAAAGAATTTTTGGCGGCTGGCACCTATATGGAACCTAGCGTCAAACACAACAAAAAACGGCCACCTGCTATAGTTAGCTAAGTGGCCGTTTTCCATAAAATTTTGGTCGGAATAGCAGGATTCGAACCTGCGACCTCTGCCTCCCGAAGGCAGCGCTCTACCAAGCTGAGCTATATTCCGAAATGTTGCTGAGGCTTAAAATGATCTGCTCTCAATAACGGAGGTGGATCATACTTATCCGGAGGTGTTTTTTCAAGCCTTAGACGACGCAATGAGCGAATTTTTATGCTTTGCGATCAACGGCTAAGCGTGCCAGTTGGGCCATGCTATCGCGATAAACGCTCGGTGGCAGAATTTCTAACTGTTCAAGGGCTTTGTCGGCCATCTCTTCGGCCCGCTGGCGGGTGTAGTCGAGTGCGCCAGTGGCGTGAACAATTTCTAGTACGGTGTCCAGTTGCTCAAGGCCGCCGTCACGAATCACCTGGCGAATCAGCTTGGCCTGTTCCGGCGTGCCTTGTTCCATAGCGTGGATCAACGGCAGCGTTGGTTTGCCTTCGGCTAGGTCGTCACCGACATTTTTGCCCATGGTTTCGGCGTCGCCTTGGTAGTCGAGTAGGTCGTCAATTAACTGAAACGCTAAGCCGAGATAACGACCATAGTACTGTAGAGCGTGCTCCTGCTCCGGCGTTGCTTCTGCCAGCACCGCGCCGCTATGGGAGGCCGCTTCGAATAGCATGGCGGTCTTACCCAGGATAGTCTCGAAGTAGTCTTCTTCAGAAATACTGGGGTTGCCGATGTTGGTCAACTGCAGCACTTCGCCTTCTGCGATGATGCAGGTGGCGCCTGAAAGGATCGCCATAATACGCATGGAGCCCACATCGACCATCATTTGAAACGAGCGGGCATAAAGGAAGTCACCTACCAATACGGAGGGCGCATTACCCCAAGCGTCGTTGGCGGTTTTCTTACCGCGCCGCATATGCGATTCATCCACCACGTCGTCGTGCAGTAGCGTGGAGGTGTGCATAAACTCAATCAATGTGGCCAGCGGGATATGCTTGTCGCCAGTATAGTTGAGTGAGCGTGCCGCCAGTAATGCTAATAAAGGGCGCAGGCGCTTGCCGCCACTCTCGGTAATGTACTGACCAATCGTTTCGACCAGCGGCACTTTGGAGTTGAGTTGCTCGACAATCGTCCGGTTGACGGCTGCGAAGTCATCGGCCACCACGGCGTGCAGCGGTGAAGGCGTTGAGCTGACAGGCTTGGCTGAGGAGACGTTAGCGGTCATGGGATCCGTTCATCGCGGCAGGTGAAAGCGGTAAGAGCCGCTCGTATTTGTGGAGTCGTTATGGTCATGCGTTGGGGTCATGCTATGGGGCTGTCTGTTGGGCGTCAAGACACAGGCTGCGGTAACGCTAGCGTGATGGCGTTGCATTAACCATCATTGGCCATTGACAGTGGCCATTAGTCTTGTGGTAAGCAGCGATAGTCGCTATAATCCGCGACCCACTCATCATGCTCCCTGTCAGATGGCTCCAAAAGGGGCGCCACTCGCAGCAGGTCGATAAGAGCGGAAGGCGATGAGCGTTGGTTACGCGGGGCGTAACTGGCATTAACGACAAGTCCGGAGAGCGACATGTACGCAATTATTAAAAGCGGTGGCAAACAGTACCGCGTTCAAGAAGGTCAAACCCTCAAGCTTGAGAAAATCGAAGTCGCGACCGGCGAAACGATTGAGTTTGACGAAGTGCTGATGGTCGCAGACGGCGATGACTTCAACATTGGTGCGCCAATGATCGGTGGTGCTAAAGTTTCTGCCGAGGTGGTTTCCCACGGCCGTGGTGAAAAAGTGACCATCATCAAGTTCCGTCGCCGGAAGCACCACATGAAGCGTCAGGGCCACCGTCAGTGGTTCACTGAAGTCAAAATTACTGGAATTTCTGCGTAAGCAGCCAATTCCCTTAGGAGGATTTTGCAATGGCACATAAGAAGGCAGCTGGCTCCACGCGTAACGGTCGCGATTCCGAGTCTAAACGCTTAGGTGTAAAACTCTTCGGTGGCCAAGCGGCGACTGCGGGTAACATCATCGTTCGTCAGCGCGGCACGCGTTTCCACGCGGGCACTGGCGTTGGCCTAGGTCGCGATCACACTCTGTTCGCGTTAAGCGACGGTTTTGTGAAGTTTGAGACCAAAGGTCCTAAAAACCGCAAGTTCGTTAGCATCGTTTCTGCATAAACGAGTGCTGCGTAAGAAAAGCCCCGCTATGGCGGGGCTTTTTTGTCAGTTAAAACCCTTTTTTAACCATTCAGGTGGAAAAGGGGATTGCATATTAGGGCGGCGGAAGCGGCCGGGAGAATCCAATGCAGTTCGTCGATGAAGCCTCGATTATTGTTGAGGCGGGCAAAGGCGGCAATGGCTGTCTGAGCTTTCGCCGCGAAAAATATGTGCCCAGGGGCGGCCCCGATGGGGGTGATGGTGGTCATGGTGGCAGTGTTTACCTGATTGGTGACGATGCGCTTAATACCCTGATCGATTTCAAGTTTCAGCGCTTCTATAAAGCGCAAAACGGTCTAGGTGGCATGGGTCGCCAAATGAGCGGCAAGGCCGGGGAAGACCTGCACGTCAAAGTGCCGGTAGGCACCACGGTGATTGATGAAGATACGCTGGAAGTCATCGCCGATGTGACCGAAATTGGCCAGGTGGTATTGGTGGGCGAAGGTGGAAGGCGTGGATTGGGTAACATCCACTTTAAATCCTCGACCAACCGTGCGCCGCGCCGCACCACGCCCGGTACAGACGGCGATCGCCGTAATCTGCGCCTGGAAATGAAAGTCATGGCCGATGTCGGCCTGTTGGGCATGCCTAACGCGGGCAAATCAACGCTGATTCGTTCGGTGTCTGCCGCTAAGCCGAAGGTAGCCAACTACCCATTCACGACCTTAGTGCCTAACTTAGGCGTCGTGAAGCTGGGGATGCACGAACACTTCGTGATGGCCGATGTCCCTGGCTTGATCGAAGGGGCCTCTGAAGGTGCTGGTTTAGGGCTGCGCTTTTTGAAGCACCTGACCCGCACGCGGCTGCTGTTTCATGTGGTTGATGTGGCGCCGTTTGACGAGTCCGACCCGGTGGAAGCGGCACAGGCGATTGTTCACGAGCTGGGTCAGTTTTCACCGGCGCTTTCTGAGCGCCCGCGCTGGCTGGTGTTGAACAAGTTTGACCTGCTGCCGGAAGATGAGCGTGAAGCGCGTGCCCAGGAAATTATCCAGGCGCTGAACTGGGAAGGCCCGGTGTTCCGCATTTCGGCAATCAGCAGTGAAGGTACGGATAAGCTGGTTCAGGCCGCTTATCGCTGGTTGACTGAACAGCGCCGCCTAGAGAACGAAGATGAAGAGGCGCTGGCCCGTGAGCAAGAGATGCGTCGCCGCATGGAAGAGGAATCAGTTGCCCGCACCGAAGCGCGTCTGGGTCGTCGGCGTAATCGCGACGATGAAGATGACGAAGACTTCGATGACGATGATTACGATGTTGAAGTCGAATACGCCCCTTAGTGGTATTGAACGGGTGCATTCGGTAGTAAGCTTAGGTAATAAGCTAAAAAGGGCTGCGTTCGCGCGGCCCTTTTTATAAGCGACTGTTTACGTTATACGTGTCTGATTGAGGCGGGGTGGCATGGAAAGTAACGAGCAAATTCTGGGGCGTGGCGCGCTAACCCGTGCGCGGCGGGTCGTCGTCAAAATCGGCAGTGCGCTACTCACTAACGACGGCCGTGGCTTGGATGAAATTGCCATTGGTGGCTGGGTGGATCAAATCGCCGCTTTGCATCAGCAAGGTATTGAGGTGGTGCTAGTCTCATCAGGTGCCGTTGCTGCTGGCATGGTGCGGCTCGGCTGGCAGGTGCGCCCCAGTGCTGTACATGAGCTACAGGCGGCTGCTGCGGTTGGCCAGAATGGCTTAACCCAGTGTTATGAGCAGCACTTCGCCCGCCACGGCATGCTTACCGCTCAGATTCTGCTGACCCATGATGATCTTTCCAATCGCAAGCGCTACCTCAATGCGCTTTCTGCGCTGCGCACGCTGGTCGAGATGCGCGTGGTGCCGGTTATCAACGAAAACGATACCGTGGTCACCGATGAGATTCGTTTTGGCGATAACGACACCCTAGGGGCGCTGGTCGCTAACCTCTTGGAGGCGGACGCGCTGTTGTTGCTCACCGATCAGGAAGGCCTGTTTGACGCCGACCCACGCCACAACCCTAATGCTCAGATGATTGCCGAAGGGCGCGCCGATGACCCGCGCTTAGCTGCCGTGGCGGGAAGTGGCGGAGCGCTAGGGCGAGGCGGTATGAGTACCAAAGTGCGTGCGGCGCAGTTAGCGGCGCGCTCCGGTGCGGTAACGATCATTGCCAGCGGCCGCCAGCCCGATGTTATCAACCGAATAATGGCAGGCGAGGCACTTGGCACGCTGCTGCGACCTGACCAAGTACCCATCGCGGCGCGTAAGCGCTGGTTAGCAGGCCAGCTGCAGGTGCGCGGTACGCTGGTGTTGGATGCCGGTGCGGTCAAAGTGCTACGCGACAAAGGCTCCAGCCTGTTGGCTGTTGGCGTGCGCAATGTACAGGGCAGCTTCAAGCGCGGCGATATGGTGGTATGTGTGGATGAGCAGGGTGCATCCGTGGCTAAAGGCCTGGTGAACTACGGCGCTGATGAGGCGCGGCTGCTGGCGGGCCAGCCCAGCCACCAAATTGAAGCCATCCTCGGCTATGTAGAAGCCCACGAGCTGATTCATCGCGATAACCTAGTGGTCATTTAGACGTGTAAGTGGCTATTTGATCTCGAACGCGGGGCGGTAGAGGCACCTGACGCGGCCAGTCATCGGGCACTATAAATAGCCGCTCATAGCGCGCTTTTTCTGGACAGTGCAGCATCACCTGCTGCGGTGAGCGCCAAGTGTGAACCTTATCAATAATGGCAGGTAGCATCTCCGCCGCAGGGCGAAACGCCTCCCTCGTCGGAGGCGCTAACCAGTGGGGTTTTTCCTGCCGCGTGACCCTAGGCAGTTCAGTTAAACGCGCTACCAGCTCAGGCCAATCGCTTAAAAAGCACCACCTTCCTCGGCGATGATCCGCAGTCGCGCCTTCCGGCGCGGGCATCTCAGCGTGCCAGGGGTAATACAGCACCCCCGGCATCGCCAGCCGCTGGGTTAGCTGCTCGCCTAAACCTATAGCAGAAACGCCCAGATCTCGTGGCGCGAGCCAGTGGACGAGTGTCTCCAGCGCAGGTAACGTGGTGGAAAGCGGCAGTTGATGACCACGAAGATGAGCGCACTTAAGCGCTAGGCTGTCCAGCCCGCCTGGACCAATCCAGCGGCTCTGACTGGTGAGTGCGCCTGGCCCTTCAGGTAGTCCCAGAAAGAACTTAATGGCTACTTCCAAATGCACCGGCGCTGGATTATCCCGCGTGCGGTAGAGCATATCCAGCTCGCCTAGCGTATTACGCTTGCGGGTGATGCGCACGTTACGGGCTAACAGTCGCGTATTCGGCGCATGATCTAAAAGCGTATGCCACAGGCGTTCATGGTAATGGCCCATGCGCGTTGCTCGACTGCCGTTAAGCGCTTTTAAAGGCGCTGCTGCTTGTGCGGTTAGCCACTTTTCAACATCATCCGTTAGCCCTAGCTCCGCGAGGCTGGGGCGTCCCGCATGCGGAATCGGCGGCGGTAGCTCCACCAGGTCAGGCGTGGCAATAAGCCAAGCAAGGTCGCGAATAGCAGCAGGCACAAGTGCCTCATGCACGCCCTCTATATAGTCCTCCATATCGTTGGTAATTACTGCAGCCAGCGCGCGGCAAGCAGCGCGATAGCGACTAATAAAATCATCACGCCGGTACCGGCGTAGCGTGCGTAGTGATGCAACATGGTCAGTTCCTTAAACGATGTCAAAGCGGTCAGAAAAAATCCGCGTAGGGGCAATGCCCAGGTGAATCAAGGCGCCTTCAGCGGCATTCATCATTGGGTCTGGCCCGCAAATAAAGTAGTCGCGCTGCTTGTCGTCTTGGGGCAGGCAGCGTTCAATAAGCGCTTGGCCCACATAGCCGGTCTCACCTTCCCAGCCGTCGTGTGGGTCAGAAATAACGTGTATCACGGTCAAGTTCAACTGCTCTTCTAACGCCTCTAAACTCTCGCGAAAGGTGGCTTCTTGCCAGGTTGGGTTAGCGTAAACCAGCCAAAGGGGTATCTGAACGTTGCGATCACGGAAGGTGTACAACATGCTCATAAATGGCGTCACGCCAATGCCACCCGCCATCATCACGATCCCCGAGGTGTTATCCGGGTTAGCTATAAATGCGCCATAAGGGCCCTCAATAAACGCCCGCGTATTGGGCCTTACCCTGGGTAGTTGCCGGGTAAAGTCACCCAGCTGTTTCGCGCTGAATGCCAGTTGGCCATCTTGGGCCGCTGATGACGAAAGTGAGAAAGGGTGCTGCTGCAACGAAAAAGGCGTGTCACCTAACGTAATCCAAAAAAACTGACCGGGTTGAAAGGTAAACCGATGGTCGCCTTCTGGTGTTAATACGAGCGTGCTGGTCTCGCCATGCTCTAACTGATTATCGTCCACTCGCCATGGGCGTTTGCGCATGCGCCATGGCCGTATCAGACGTGTTTCCACCACCAGCCCGATGGGCAGCAAAATTAACAGCGCAAAGCCTAATGAAGTAGTCACCCCTTGGGTGTAGCGCTGCGCCATGAGTGCATGCCCTAACCCACCAGCGACAATAAACAGCGCTAACCCGCCGTGAATCAGCCGCCACCATTCGTAAGATAAACCAAAGCGCGTACGCCATAGTGAACTGATCACTAGCGTCAGGGTGGCGGCAATAAGGGCCATTAGCATCAAGGCGCGCAGTGTTTCGTCCCGCGGGTCTAGATAGTGAATAAAGTCTGGGTGAGCAATCAGTAGAATAATGGGGTGTGCCAGTAATAAGCACAGGGCGCCAATGCCGATTTGGCGGTGAAACTGAAGCACATTGTCAAAGCCCACCCCGTGCGCAAACCAACGATGGCGGCCAGAAATTAACGCTTGTAACGACATCACGCTCAGCGCCAAAACGCCGAGCATAATAGAAAATTCACCTGCCCAACTGCGGGCAGTGGGCGGTGACAATAGCAGCCACCCCATTGGCAGTAGGGCAAGTACGCAGTAAACGCTCCCCCAGCGGAGGGCTTGTTGGGTCATCGGGCTCACAGAAATTTCTCCTTGGCATCCATGCAGTTGTTCTAAGTGTGGGAAAAAACAGCAATTTCACAAGTGAAACAGCTCAACGGATGGCCAACTGCTACGCTGTAAGCACGTTTTCACATTATTTTCTGAACGTCTTACCCTGAGCCAAGCACAAGGAGCGTATTGAATGGGCGATAAAAAGCAAAAAACCAAAACAAAGAAGAGCCAACACCAGAAGCAGACGCCCCAAAGCCAAGCTGAAAAAACGGCGCCACGCACATTAACACCGGAAGTAGGCGCGGCGCTGTTTGAAGACGCCCGTTCACGACTAGTCGATGTATTCAAAGCGCTCGATATTCACCCTGATGCTCAGTCGCGGCTTATGCAGCCCAGCCTTTCGTTACAGGTGAGCATTCCCATACGCATGGATGACGGCAGTTTGAAAGCTTTTCCCGCGTGGCGAGTACAGTACGATACCAGCCTTGGCCCAGCCAAAGGTGGTGTGCGCTTTCACCCTGATGTGAATCAGCACGAAGTGACAACGCTGAGTTTTTGGATGGCAGTCAAATGTGCCGTTGTCGGCCTGCCTTATGGCGGTGGTAAAGGGGGCGTTCAAGTAGATGCCAAGTCGCTGTCATCATTAGAGCGGGAGCGTCTAGCGCGCGGCTATATTCGCGCCATTGCCGATATTATGGGCCCTGATCGTGATATTCCTGCGCCAGACGTGAATGCCGATGCCACGGTGATGGGCTGGATGATTGATGAGTACGAGCATATCGTACGTGCCCAAGCACCTGCCGCAATAACAGGTAAGCCATTACCGTTAGGCGGTTCCCCAGGGCGCGTGGCCGCGACCGGACGCGGCGCGCTAAAAGTCCTCGACTTATGGGCCGAGCGTGAAGAGCGTAAGCCTGAAGAAACTACCGTTGCTGTGCAAGGGTTTGGCAACGCGGCTTACCACTTTGCCCGCTTAGCCAGCGAGCGTGGCTATCGGGTTGTAGCGGTGTCTGATTCCAGTGGTGCAATTTACAATGCTGATGGGTTGGATATCGAGAAAGCCAAAGAGGATAAAACCAAGCACGGTAAATTGGCGGATAGCAAAACGGGTAAGCTGCTTAACGGTGAAGAGCTTTTAACGCTTGAAGTAGACGTGCTCGCCCTAGCCGCACTGGAAAATCAAATCCATTGCGACAATGTGGATGAGGTGAAAGCGGGTGCCATTTTGGAAATCGCCAATGGACCGCTGACCAGCGATGCCGACCAATCCCTTGCCCAGCGCGATGTGCTGGTTCTGCCGGATGTATTAGCCAACACTGGCGGTGTAATTGTCAGCTACTTCGAGTGGCTGCAAAACCGCGCCGGAGAGAAGTGGAGTGAATCGGAGGTCAATGAACGGCTGGACCTGCTGCTGGGTAAAGAAGCAAGCAAGGTATTAAAGCGGGCGGAAATGGAAAGCATTACCTACCGCCAAGCTGCCTATCGCCAGGGAATTGAGCGTATTGCGGAAGCGATCATGGCACGGGGTAATTGCCAAGATAGCCGTTAGGATGCTTTAAACGCTGCGGGCTCCCATAAAGGGAGCCCGCAATGCGCTCAAATTAACCGCTAAGTGTTTACAGCTTCTTAATTTGACGCGGTCACATTAATCGCGGTCAATAGAGCTAACTTGATCGCTACCCTGGCGCAGGCTGATGTCTAGCTCGCGACCATTTTCATCACGACCCTCAATATCAATCATACCGCTCTTATCAATGTCGATCTCTTCAAACTCAGTCATGCCTTCTGCCTGAGCAACGTTAAGGGCTTGGCGGACATCATCCTCACTCATGCCCCAGGCGCCGGTAATTAAACGCTTACGCTCTTCCTTTAGCATTTCTCCATTGTCGATAGAGAACTCGACGTCGGCGTACCACTCGTCATCAAGCCAGCCTTCTACCTCAGCGCGTCCACGGCTTTTTACTTGAATCTCTTCATACTGAGTGAAACCGTACTCGGTTGCATGGGTCAGTATATTGTCGATGCTATCAATAGGGGCATAATCTGCCTGGGCGCTGCCAGCGGCAAGCAGCAGAGCAGAGGTGGGGATCAGCAGCATTTTTTTCATGGTATTCATATCAAATTCCTTCTTTGCGTGGCTTATCTTTGCTTGATATAACGCTTTGCTTTACATAACGAACGTCATTCAGCGAATGCGACAGGGAATTTATACCACCGCGATACTGTCCTTAAGCTGACAAAACTGTTCATCTAACGTTCATGTTGCCTTTGGCATCCTGGCACTATGAAAAACACTCGACGTTACCCTACTAAACTCCTGCTCAGCTTCCAACGCGGCTGTCGGCGCAACGTCGCCGGTTTTGCGCTGGCTATGTTGATGGGAGTGTTGTTGGCAATATTGTTGGTAGGAAGTGCGGTGGGCGACCAATCTTGGGAGTCGCTGCACGGTGAAGTTCGTCGGGGCGAAGTTGTTCCACTGGAAACTATCTTGGATTGGCTCGAAGCCCACTATATAGGTGACGTGCTCGAAGTTGAGGTGGAGCGCGAGTCGGGCTATGTAGAGTACGAAATCAAACTACTTGGTCCTCAGGGCCAAGTGGTGGAGTTTGAATTTGACGGCAACACTGGCCAATTGATGTCCATTGAGGGCGTCCGTATTAATGATATGCGCCGCTAATGTTGCTATCCAAGTGGCGACACAAACATAAGGGCAGCTAGCCAATGAAGTGTTTGCTGGTAGAGGACGACCAGGCGCTCGCGCGCGAGCTGAGTCAAGCATTGCGAGACGGGGATTGGCTGGTAGAGCATGCAGCTACAGGTCAGGACGCCGATTTTTTAGTGCGCACTGAAGCCTACGACACGCTGATTTTAGATGTGGGCCTGCCCGACGGCGACGGTACTCGCTGGCTTGCTGCGTGGCGGGAAGATGGTATTGATCTGCCGGTATTGATTCTTACTGCTCGCGAACGCTGGGCCGATAAAGCGGCAGGATTTACCGCCGGCGCAGATGATTATGTCACCAAGCCTTTTGAATCGGCGGAAGTGCTGTTTCGGCTACGCGCCCTGGTGCGGCGCAGCCACGGTCACGCGCACCCGGTGCTTAAAGTCGGTGAGCTGAGCCTGGATACGCATACCCAACACGTTACGTTAGCGGGGCGCCCGGTGGGCTTAACCGCTCAGGAAACGCGTCTGCTCGGCTACTTAATGCACGCCGCGCCCCGAGTGGTGAGCCGTACTGAGCTTTCAGAGCATGTTTATGACCGCGACCATGAGCCAGACTCTAATGTGATTGATGTTCAGGTCAGCCGTCTGCGCCGCAAGCTGGGCAGTTGGCGAATTGTTACCCAGCGAGGCCAGGGCTATCGGTTGTTAGCAGAAGAGCCCGCCATCGAATGAGCCAAGCCAAACAAGCGTGGCGTCACCAGTGGGTAGGCCGTTGGGGAAGGCGTTCCATCAGCGTACGGCTGTTGCTAGCCGTGCTATTGATGGTGGGCCTCGCCCTGCCAATTGCTGGCGCACTGCTTGCCCATCACTACCGTACCGCTGCCACGCAAGCCTTTGATCAGCGCCTTGAAGCCACCCTTAACGTCATCATTGCGGGGGTGACCTATGACACCATTGGTCAGCAGCTCGTCCATGATCGTGCACTAGGGGATCCGCGTTTTGACCATGTCTATTCCGGTTGGTACTGGCAAATTACCGATGCTGATCAGCACACCTTGGTCTCACGCTCACTGTGGGATCAACGCCTGCCGGTGATCGAAAATGAAAACCTTAGCGCACGCTCGTTAGCCGGGCCGCGTGGGCAGTCTTTGCGGGTGGTTGAGCGCGACATTTATCTCGCACCCTTAGAAGCGCCGCTGCATATCAGCGTGGCCGCGCGGGATGATGTGTTAGCCAGTGATATCCGCGACTTCCAGCATCTATTGTGGGGTGGTTTGGTGGGACTGGGCATATTGCTACTCGGTGTATTAGCCCTGCAAGTTCGCTGGGGGTTGGCGCCACTACGGCGTATGCGCGCCAACCTGCACGATGTGGAGCAGGGGCACGCTGAGCAATTGGATATCCATCTGCCCGACGAGCTAGCCACGCTGGCCACCTCTATGAATGCGGTGCTTGCCCGAGATCAACGCTTGATTGAACGTGGCCGACATACCGCCGGCAACCTTGCCCATGCCCTGAAAACACCCTTGAGTGTCATGCGCCTGCAGCTACGCCAACTGCCCGAAGCCAGCCGAGCTACCTGGGAAGTCGAGCTAGCCCGGGTAGATAGCGCTGTAAGCCACCATTTGGCGCGCGCCTCTGCCGCGGGGGAGGGAGTACGTTTTGCGCCGATTGATTTACATACCACCTTATCACCACTGCTGAATGGCCTGGCCCGGTTAGCCCAGCGGCGAGGTATTGCGCTGCGTCAAACCTGGCAGCGTGGTGTAAAAGTGCATATGGATGGCCAAGATATCCAAGAGTTAATCGGTAACTTACTGGATAATGCGCTGCGCTGGGCACACAGCGATGTACATCTGAACGTACAGGTTAACGAGCAGCAATTGGTCTTAACCGTCAGCGATGACGGGCCTGGGATGTCTGAAATAGAGTGCCAACAGGCAGTGCAGCGCGGTAAACGTTTAGATGAGCAGCGCTCTGGCAGCGGTTTGGGACTGGCGATCGTCACCGATCTGGTCTCTCTATACAACGGCCATATGCACCTTACTCGCGGAAACGCAGGCGGGTTAGAAGTGGTGGTGGAATTGCCCATTGTGGCACATGCATAACGGATAACGGACTGGATGAATCATACGGATACGCTACCCGATATTTTAGTTGGCCCCCTGTTAAGGCGCATCAGCACCACCCGGCTGGTGCTCTGGGTCGTCGCGACTCGGCCACTGAATATGACGTTGGTACTGCAGCCTGGGCAGCGTGACACCCAATCAATAGGTTTGGCGCACCATCAGCAGTGCATTGCTATTGGTCAGCGCGCCTTTATGTACCTGCTTGATATTGAGCTTGAATCGCCGCTGCCTTGCGATGAGCGCATTGAGTACGATCTTCAGGTAGAAACCCTTTGCGGCGCTTGGCGTTCGTTGCCCGAGTGGGCGCCGTGGCTCTGCTATGACGGTGCCGCTTACCCCGCTTTTGTGATTGCATCGCGCCATCACCGCCTGATGCATGGCTCTTGCCGTAAACCGCATCATGAAAGCGCTGATGGGCTGGTGCGCGCCGATAGCTGGCTTGCCGAGCAGCAGTCAGCGCCCACCGAGTGGCCCGCGTGGCTGCTGATGACTGGCGACCAGGTTTACGCCGACGATGTGGCCGGGCCAATGCTGCGCGCAGTGCACGCGTTGATTGAAAAGTTAGGGCTGGTGGATGAGCACTTGGAAGGGGCGACGGTAGACGATAGTCAGGCACTCTACCGCTCGCCCGAGAGCTACTATCGCCGCGCAGAATTGCTGCCCGATGTGACCAGTAACGTGGCGCTGCGCGAGCGCTTTTTCGGCGGGGTCAAAAAGCCAGTATTTACCTCGGTGAATGCTCACAACCATTTGATGACGCTGGCCGAAATGCTGGCGATGTACTGTTTGGTGTGGTCGCCCGTGGCGTGGCAGGTCATTGCGCCAACACCACCGGCGCTCGATGAAAAAGATGCTGAGCTTTATCGTCAAGAGCAGGCGGTGATCGATTCATTTGTTGATGGATTACCCCAGTGCGCGCGGTTAATGGCGCACTTGCCCAGCCTAATGATCTTTGATGACCACGACGTTACTGATGACTGGAACCTGACGGCTGAGTGGGAGCGCTGTGCCTATGGCCACCCGTTCTCTAAGCGCATTATTGGCAACGCCTTGATCGCGTATCTGCTCTGCCAAGCCTGGGGCAACGAACCGGATAAACTGAATTCATTAGTGCATCACGCCTCAACGCTACTACGCGATGGGTGCCCGCCGCTGGTATGCCCGGAGCAAGATGGTTTTATCGAGCGGCTGCTGCGTTTTCAGGGCTGGGAGTTTCAGGTGCCCGGCACGCCTACGCTGATTGTGCTTGATACCCGGACTCGCCGTTGGCGCAGTGAACGCAGCCCAACGCGCCCCTCAGGCCTGATGGACTGGGAGGCGCTGATAGAAATGCAGCAGGCGTTGTTGGGGGCCAAAAGTGCCGTGATTATTTCCCCCGCACCGATGTTTGGGGTCAAATTGATTGAAGGTATTCAAAAGCTCTTTACGCTCGCGGGCAAGCCGTTGGTGGTCGATGCCGAAAACTGGATGGCCCACCGTGGCGCGGCCAATACGCTGCTGCAGATTTGGCAACACTCCAAAACGCCGGGCAACTATGTGATTTTGTCGGGGGACGTACACTATTCGTTTGTCTATGACATTCTGGTGCGTCGCCAAAAGGGCGCGCCTCATCTGTGGCAGATCACCTCAAGCGGAATCAAAAACACCTTTCCCAAGCAGCTACTCAATACGTTTGATCGGCTAAACCGCTGGCTCTACGCCCCATGGTCGCCACTCAACTGGTTTACCAAACGCCGTAAGCTAAGCGTTCACCCCCGCGACCCTGATCGCGCTAGTGCGGGTGAGCGACTATGGAATGCCAGCGGGATAGGCTTGGTGACGCTGAATGAAAAAGGCCGCCCAGTCGATATTCGCCAACTTGATGTGGACGGCAGCGAAGTGGTATTTCCGCCGCCAGAGAGTTTTAACCAAAACAGCGGATAACAGGCTATGTGCTGAGCATCGCGGCAAGTAACGTGTCGGTCTGTGTGAAATAGGGGCGTCACCTTACGTTCGTAAAAACGTCACCAAGTAGTCATATAAGTGCCCCGCCGTTGTCATCTGAAGCCGTCAGGATAGCGCTATCTTCTAACAACGCCTTTAGGTGATATATGCAACCCTCCTCTTTATCTCTTACTCGTACCTTGATCAGTGCTGCCGTTGCGGGTGCCTTTGCCCTGGCGTCGGTTAATGCCTCTGCTGATCTTTCTTCGCGCTATGTAGATAACGATGGCGATATGGTGGCGGACGCGCCCACGGATGAATCCCAGTGGGTAGACCCGGATACGCTGGTGTTTGCTTATACCCCGGTAGAAGACCCCGCTGTTTACGCCGATGTATGGTCCGATTTCCTGAGTCATTTGGAAGAAGCTACCGGTAAGCGGGTTCAGTTCTTCCCCGTTCAGTCTAACGCCGCCCAGTTAGAAGCACTGCGTGCGGGCCGCTTGCATGTTGCTGGTTTTAATACTGGTAGTACGCCGATTGCGGTGAACTGCGGTGGTTTCCGTCCTTTTACGATGATGGCTTCTGAAGACGGTAGCTTTGGCTACGAAATGGAGATCATCACTTATCCCGGTAGCGGTATTGAGTCAGTTGAAGACCTAGAAGGTCGCCAACTGGCCTTTACGGCTGAAACCTCAAACTCTGGCTTCCGTGCGCCCTCAGCGCTGCTGATGTCTGAGTATGGGCTAGAAGCCGATGAAGATTATGAGACCGCGTTCTCCGGTTCTCACGACAACTCCATTCTTGGAGTGGTCAATAAAGACTACGAAGCAGCGGCGATTGCTAACTCCGTAGGTACTCGGATGATTGCCCGCGGTGTCGTCAATGAAGGTGATTACGAGATTCTTTACACGTCAGAAACCTTTCCCACTACTGCTTACGGCTTAGCACATAACCTGACCCCTGAGCTTGCACAGAGCATTCAAGACGCCTTCTTCAGCTACGACTGGGAAGGTACCGCTCTGGAAGCTGAGTTTGCAAACTCCGGTGAATCCCAGTTTATTCCCATTTCCTACGAAGAAAACTGGTCGGTCATTCGTACCATTGCCGATGCCACCGGCGTTACCTACGACTGCGATTAATCGCTAGCTAGCATGACTTATTCGGTCAGGAGGGTTTCCCTTCTGGCCGTTAAGCTATACATACGAGGTGGGAATATGTTGACACTAAGCGGCGTAGGCAAGCGCTACCCCACTGGGGACCGCGCGCTAAGTGATATTGAGTTATCTCTGCCTAAAGGGCAGGTGATGGCGCTAATTGGGCCGTCTGGCGCAGGCAAAAGCACGCTAATTCGCTGTGTGAACCGGCTGGTTGAGCCTACGCAAGGTAGTATTCGTTTGGAAGAGACTGAACTCACCAAGCTCACAGGCCAAAAATTGCGTCATGCGCGTCGCTCTATGGGGATGATTTTTCAAGAGTATGCGCTGGTAGACCGTTTAACCGTGATGGAGAACGTCTTATCCGGACAGCTCGGTTACGTAGGGTTTTGGCGCAGCTTTTTACGTCGCTACCCTCAAGAAGCGGTGATCGAAGCCTTCCGGTTGTTAGAGCGAGTGGGCCTTCCCCACGCGATTGACAAGCGAGCCGATGCGCTGTCGGGTGGGCAGCGCCAGCGTGTTGGTATTGCGCGCGCGTTGCTGCAGAGTCCCAAACTGCTACTGGTGGATGAACCAACGGCAAGCCTGGACCCGAAAACCTCACGCCAGATCATGCGCTTGATACGCGAGCTATGCGCTGAACGGGATCTGGCAGCAATCATTAATATTCACGACGTGGCGCTTGCTCAGCAGTTTGCTGACCGTATTGTCGGGCTGCGCGCAGGAAAAATTGTTTTTGATGGTCTCCCTAGCGAGCTTGATAGCGAGATGCTCACCACGATCTACGGTGAAGAGGAGTGGGACACCACCCCTGAACCGATGGATGAGGACGAGAGCGTAGCGAAAACCTCCGCTAGTGCAGTGCAGCCGGGCAATGTATTGCCAATATTGTCGGCAGGAGGCGCGCGATGAACACAGCGGATACATTGGCCGAACGGCGCCAGCAGGCGGCTAAGCAAGGCCAGTGGCGACGCCTGCCGTTGATACACGATTCCCGCTTACGCCGGGGAATTGTTATTGCGACGGTAGTTTATTTGATACTGGCGCTCTCTACGGTAGACGTTAACTGGGCGCGGGTAGCCGAAGGTGCTGGCCGGGCGGTGAACTTTTTGGGCGCGTTTATGCAGCCCGACTTTGTTAGCCGCCAGAAAGACATCGTGGATGGTTTGTTGGAAAGCTTAACCATGACGCTCACCTCTACGGTGATGGGGGTACTGCTCGCCATACCGGTGGGTTTAGGGGCGGCGCGTAATATTTCACCGCTGCCGATCTACTTTGTGTGCCGCAGCATCATCGCCGTGTCGCGTACCTTTCAAGAGATCATTATCGCTATTTTGTTCGTGGTGATGTTCGGCTTTGGCCCGTTGGCCGGGATGATCACGCTGGCGTTTGCCACGATTGGTTTTATGGCCAAGCTGTTGGCCGAAGATATTGAAGATCTGGATTGGCGTCAGGTGGAAGCCGTGCGCGCCACCGGGGCAAGCTGGTTGCAAACCATTAACCAGGCCGTTCAGCCTCAGGTTATGCCCCGCTTGATTGGGCTTTCGGTTTATCGCCTGGATATCAATTTCCGCGAGTCGGCGGTGATCGGTATTGTTGGTGCAGGTGGTATTGGTGCCACGCTGAATACCTCTATCAGCCGCTACGAATACGATACCTCGGCGGCCATTCTGCTGATCATCATCGCTATTGTGTTGCTGTGCGAGTACAGCTCAAGCCATGTCCGTCGCTGGACCCAGTAACGTCCGCTTGGGGCGGTAATTTCTGGCCCCAACATTTGTGGAGACATTCAATGCCTGTTTCAACTTCATCCCAGGGTCTGCCGGTATGGCGACGACGCACCACGCGAGCACAGTGGCTGCAATACGTCGCTTGGCTGGCGGGTATTTGCCTGTTTCTACTTTGCTGGAAAACAATTTCCGACAACACCATGTGGGTGTTTGTCGAGGATGCTGGTCGTCAAGGCAGTGACTTAATCAGCCGCATGATGCCGCCGCGTTGGGAGTATGCCAATGTGCTTTGGAAACCGATGTGGGATACCCTCAATATCGCCACGTTGGGTACGCTGATTGGCATCATGATGGCCTTCCCAGTGGCCTTTTTAGCCGCTCGTAATACCACGCCACACCCCTTGGTGCGCAGTGTGGCTCTCATGGTGATTGTGGCATCACGTTCCATCAATTCGCTTATCTGGGCGATGCTATTAGTGACCATTTTAGGCCCGGGTGTGCTAGCGGGGATTATCGCCATTGCCCTGCGTTCGATTGGCTTTGTGGGCAAGCTGCTTTATGAAGCCATTGAAGAGATCCACCCCACCCCCGTTGAAGCGATTAGTGCCACCGGCGCGAGCCGCATGCAGGTAATGAATTACGGCGTGCTGCCCCAGGTGATGCCCGCCTTTGCCGGTATTAGCGTTTATCGTTGGGATATTAATATTCGCGAATCGACGGTGTTAGGGTTGGTGGGGGCTGGCGGTATTGGGCTGCAACTGAACGCCTCAATCAATAGCCTCGCCTGGGATCAAGTCAGCGTTATATTTTTGATGATCTTTGTCACCGTACTGGTATCCGAGTGGATTTCCGCGCGGGTTCGTCACGCAATTATTTAAATGTGCATTGATTTAAAATAGGTCGTTGCACCCGTTAGTGAGAAGTCAACTATGCGTTTTCCTGATGCGGAGATCACTACCATTGATTTGCTGCGCCACGGTGAGCCGGTGGGAGGCCGAATGCTGCGCGGTTCAACCGATCATCCGCTTAGTGAAGTCGGCTGGCAGCAGGTAACGGATGCGGTGATGCGGCATACGGTTGAAGGTCACTTGCCTTTTGATGCGATTGTTACCTCGCCGTTGATGCGCTGCCGTGAATTTGCCCTATGGCTAGGTGAAGAGTTTGATCTACCCGTTCAGGTGGTCGATGACTTAGCTGAGCTACATCTGGGGCAGTGGGAGGGTAAAACTCACGCGCAAGTATTTGCGGAAGAGAGCACTAAACGAATGAGTGCGTTCTGGCACGATCCTGCCAGTGTCTCTCCCCCAGGCGGCGAAAAGATACAGGCCTTCGATGCACGACTAGCAGAGGTTTGGAAACAACTGTTAGCTAACCCGCCAGGTAAGCATGTGCTGGTTGTGGCGCATTTGTTTGTGTGTAACGGGCTATTGAGGCAAGTGCTTGAACAGCCGCTATCGCGAGTGCTCGCGATGGACTTACCTTACGCGGCGATGAGCCGTGTTCGCCATGAGCGCCATGCGCTTGGCGAGACCACGTTTGTGGAGTGGATTGGGCGTTAACTATTGGCGGCGAGGCATGCTTTACGCCATGATAAAGGCACATTAGCTTAGCGGAGCGCCTTCCATGCCTTTGGTTAGCCTGTTGTATCTTCCTTGTCGGTTAATGTTGCCGGGTAAATTGGTACTGCTAAGTCTCATGATGGTATTGCTGGCAGGCTGTGCCAGCAAAGATCTTACCCCGATAGAGGCGCCCCCCAACCGTGCTGGCCTCTCTATGGAGCGCGCGCTGATTCTCTCCCATGCCCAGCAGGCGATTGGTACACCGTATCGGTTTGGGGGGAATACCCCTGACGGGCTAGACTGTTCAGGGTTAGTAGAAATGACTTACCGCGCCGCAGGTATCCGCGTACCGCGCACGGCCGACGAGCAGTTTAGAGCGTTACCTCAAGTAGATACCCCGCGCCCTGGTGACCTGCTTTTCTTTGGTGACCGGCGCAAAGCCTCTCATGTAGGGATTTACCGAGGCAATGGCCAGATGATTCATGCCCCAGGCAATGGCCGAGCGGTAGTGAGCGTGCCGCTGGAAATTGATTACTGGCAGGAGCGCTTTTTAGGCGCCGCCAGCCCCGCCCCTTAAGCGCAGCACAAAAAATGCGCTGCCTCGTTATCCGCTCACTCCATGATTAAGATCAATAAACACTAAAATTAGCCCACCCTTAACTTCGCCCTTTTTGCTATGTCAGCCTGACAGCGTTTAAATGCATTTAATAAGGTGGCAAAGTACGGCAAACTTAATCAAAAGCATTCAGGTGCTGATACAAAAGTATGAGTACGCTGCCTGCTCCCCTATGCTTAAGCAAGTTTGAGGCTTAACACTATGAAAAATCTATTAAACTGCACATCCATGCGGTTTAAATTTGCGTTGGTGTTGGTATTGCCATTACTGGCGCTGGCGTGGTTTGCAATCAACGGTGTACTAGAAAGGAAGTTGGCGGTAAATGAGTTTGATCGGCTCCAAGCCATGACAAAATTGGCACAAGATGCGGGCGATTGGGTACACCAATTACAGCTTGAGAGGGGAATGACTGCAGGCTTTTTAGGTAGTGAAGGGACTACTTTTGGTAATCTTCTACGCCAGCAACGGCCTAATACCGACGAAGCCGCATCGGCATTTCAGTCGCAGCGCGAAGCACTACCAGATGAACTACTGAGCCCAGCGGTGCGCGAACAACTGGCTCAGTTGGAGCGTCAATGGGGACTTACACGCGATATACGCGATGATGTTGATCAACTAGCCATTGCGACGAATGAGGTGCTGGGTCACTACACGGGAATCAATAGTCAACTGATGGCGTTAGTCGGTTCTTTATCGCACCTTAGCCGCGAAGGGGGAGTTACCCGACAGCTTGCAGCATATTACAACTTGTTAGAAGCCAAAGATCTAGCTGGGATTGAAAGAGCAGTGTTATCGAATGCATTTGCTGCAGATGGAATGCCTCCTGCTCTATTACGGCGTTTTTTATCATTACTGGGTGAAGAGCAAGCGTATTTAGATAGCTTCCGGGTGCTTACCAGCGATACTAGCCGCGCGCAGCTTGATGACGCGCTGTCAGGTCCTGAAATTGAACGGCTTGTGGAACGTCGCGAGCTGGCGATTAACCAAGCCGACAGCGGTAATTATGGCGTTGACCCTGGCGAGTGGTTCGAATGGCAAACAGTGAAAATTGGCCGCTTAAAAGTGCTTGAGGATACTATCGCCGAGACCATTATTAGCTATACAGCTGAACTGCGTAGCGCCGCGAATCAAGCGTTGTGGCGCTATGTCTTGGTAGCGCTACTGTCGAGCATACTGGCGATTGGCGTGGCGATATTAATTGTGCGCGCGATTACTCAGCCGCTTAACCGCGCCCTGGCGAATATCGCCGCCCGCAAGAATGACCTGACACAACGCTTAGATGTGCCTGGCAGCGATGAACTGTCGCAGCTTTATCAAGCGTTTAATGAATCATCGGCCGTGACTGAGTCACTGGTGGCCGATATCAAGCGTAATGCTCAGGCCGTGGCTGTGGCGAGCAATGAAATTGCCCAGGGCAACCAGGATTTGGCTCAACGCACGGAAGAACAGTCGGCCTCGTTGGTGCAAACGGCCTCTAGCATGGAAGAAATTACTGCTACCGTAAGCCAAAGTGCTGATAACTCCCAAGAAGCACAGCGCATGACAGGCGATGTTGCGCAGCAGGCCAAAGACGCTACTCAGGTCGCGTCGCAAGCTCAGCAGGCGATGCAGCAGATTCAACAAGCCAATGAGCAGGTCACCACGATTGTTGCGGCTATTGACAATATTGCTTTCCAAACCAATCTGTTGGCGTTAAATGCCTCAGTAGAGGCAGCGCGTGCGGGAGAGCATGGCCGCGGATTTGCTGTGGTGGCCGCTGAGGTTCGTAAACTGGCCAGTCGGAGTGCAGAGGAGGCTAATCAAATTCGCCGTTTGATTGATAACAACGTTGTGAAAATCAGTGAAGGTGAAGCGCTGGTTAATTCAACCAGCGAAACACTTGATAGTATCGCTGTTCGCGTAGTAGAAGTAGCGAGCTTTGTTGATGACATTACTTCAGCGACGCATGAACAGTCGTCGGGGATTGAGCAAATCAACCGGGCTATGGCGCAACTGGAAGAAGTCACCCAGCAGAATGCAGCGCTAGTGGAAGAAATTGCTGCTGCCAGCCGCTCTATGGACGAACAGGCGGCGGAAATGACTAATATGATGGGACGTTACAAGGTGCGTGATGAGCACCGTGCATCTTATGCGCTTCCCACCTCTTAACTTTTCCTGCCTACGGCCGATAACATTCTTTACAGTCTGACGAACTTGGGCTGTAAAGAAGCATTAATATAGTGGCGAAAAAACACGCAACTACACGTTTTTTACTCAATGCGCTGGCGCATGATGCCCCCTATATCACCCCTACCAAGGAAAAAAGAGACGTATGTATCTCTCCTTGAAACTGACAAAGGAACTGTCATTGTCTCAACACTCCTCCCTGGCAACACGATCATCATCTTTAAATACTGCTTTGCCCACGGTGTCTGCTAGCGATACAGCATTCACCGCTGAATCGGTTTTTGATTATGCCAATGAGGCGATCATTATTACCGATGCAGAAAATCGGGTAGTAGAGGTGAATCCTGCATTTTGTGAGCTCACTGGCTTTTCACTTGAGCAAGTGAAAGGAAAAACCCCGGAAGCGTTCAGTATTCTGCCCCTGGATAACAATCGGGCGAAGCGTTTACAGCGTGACGAGATACAGCTGCGAGACCGTAGTAAAAGCCAAGTGAGCTATCGTAGCCATGATGGTCAGTATTACCCAGGGATGATGTCGGTGAACCGCGTTCGTAATGAACTAGGAAACATTCATCATCACGTGATTGTGCTTGCTGATCTTTCGGCTATTCCTTCCCATGCACGCCACCTTAAGCGTGAAGTATATTTTGATGCATTGACGGGCCTGCCTAATCTTCAATTGCTAACTCAGTTAATACAAGAGTCAATGCAGCATGCCGATGACAAGCAATTGCCACTGGCCATTTGTTCGTTAGATATCGATTATTTTGAAAATATTAATGCCCGGTTAGGACAGCAGGTGGGGGATGTATTGCTGGCATCGTTTGCCCAGCGCATTAGCCATCTGTTGTTTGGCGACGATGTATTAGCCAGAGTTGGTGGCGATGAGTTTGTGTTACTGCTACATCATGGCGTAGACGAAGACTTTTTTGCGCAACTGTTGGCGTCTATTCGCCAGCCGTTAATGATGGATGGGCAAAGCGTTCATTTAACGGCAAGTCTTGGGGTGACGTTCTACCCCCATGATGATGCCCAAGGCGATGTGCTGCTACGCCATGCGAATCAGGCCATGTACCGTGCCAAGCAGCGGGGCAGAGATACTTTTCATCTTTTCGACCCTAATCATGACCGTATGCTTCAGGTACGCCATGAGCAGCGCCAACGGTTTATTGATGCGCTGGCTCAAGACGAACTGTGCCTTTATTACCAACCCCAAGTCGATATGCGCCGTGGCAGCGTCGTCGGGGTAGAAGCATTGATCCGTTGGCAGCATCCCGAGCAGGGGCTGCTTTCGCCTGCGCAATTTTTACCCATCATTGATACCACCTCGTTGGAAGTCGATTTGGGTGAGTGGGTCATTGACCAGGCGCTTCGCCAGTTAACCGAATGGCATACTCAAGGCATCACACTGCCCATCAACGTCAATATTAGCCCTACGCATTTATTAATGAGTAATTTTAGCCAGCGGTTGAGCGAGCTGCTGGCACGCCATCCAGATGTGCCGCCAGCGATGTTAAAGCTGGAAGTGTTAGAAAGTGCTGCTATGCACGATGTTCAGGCAGCGTTACAAAATATGTCGCATTGCCAAGCGCTTGGTGTGAGTTTTGCGATTGACGACTTCGGTACCGGGTTTTCATCGTTAACGCACTTGAGACAACTCCCGGTCAGCCTAATTAAAATCGATCAAAGCTTTGTGCGCAATATGCTCAGTGACCAGGACGATATGGCGATCGTAGAGAGCGTGATTTACATGGCTAATCGCTTTAAGCGGCCTATGCTGGCAGAAGGCGTAGAAACCTTGGACCATGCCAAAGCGCTAATGGCTTTGGGGTGTGGGTTAGCACAAGGCTATGGGATCGCTCGGCCAATGCCCGCCCAAGCACTGCCTGGCTGGTTAGCGAGTTGGCCTGATCGTACAGAATGGTGTTCCCTGGCGCATGCTCTTCGCTAAGCAGCCTGCTCATCCATCGGGGAAGTTGTCGTTGCAAGGGAAGTTTGACCTGAAGTACGGGCTTGCTCCATTTCAATGCGCTGCATCGCCGCTTCTAATTTGGCCTCAAGCAGATACTGACGAGCTTGGGCGGCGACTTGATGATCCTTAGGCGAGGGGTCTGCAGGTGCCATGGCTGCAGCGATGACGGTTTGCATTTTTTCAATAGTCGCTTGGGGGTCGCCGGGCACAGGGCCATAGTCAATCGGCACTTCACCCGCGACCGCGTAGCGTTTGCCGTCGGGGCCAACTTCATATTCGTAGCTGGCACCACCGGTATAAGCACCGCCAGCTATTTGGTGTGCCATCTCGTGTTGGCGTACTTCGCGGTCGGTCTGTTTAAGTTGCTCTAATAGCTGAATCTCTTCAGGTGCCATGGGCGTGCCGTCTGCTTTCTTTGGCCCCGCTTCCGCGCCGTTCATTTCGCTGCTATCAGTGTCATTGAGCGAGGTTGAAACGCTGTCTGAGGTGTTGTGATCTGAATTTTTCTCCACCCGCGGGGAGATAGTACTGGCCGCAGGAAGTGCCAAAGCAGAGAGGGAAACCGCGCTAATCGAAGAGACAGCCATAGAGAATTACCGACGCGATACGAGTTGGGATAATATGAAGTATTAGCGAGCGATGCCGACAGTGCAAGTTGGCGATACCTATTTCATCGCATAAGTGACCCATAATGGAATTTAAATACTGCGCTCAGCTATGCCTACCATTGATGTAGTTATTGAACTTACTTATGACGAGTGCTTAGCGCACTACGAGGGGCGTATTGCTAATGTGCGAACTCGCAGCGTGGATGGCCGTTGGGTAATCTTCCCCGCTGAGGCGATTCGCCGTATCGTCAGTCGCGACGGTGTGCGCGGTATTTACCGGTTAAATTTTTCCGAGCAGGGCCGATTTATCAGTATTACTCCCTTACCCAGGCGTTGAGCTATATATGCACCATGATGAAACAACCATCACTTTGAATGACCTTATTTATTTCATTATTCCCAATTTCAATGCCGCTGAAAAATTGGTGCTCTCTACGTTAGAAAGTTTGATTGAAGTGGCCACAAATCCAATTGACATCTTGAAGCGCACTGACCAGCGCCATGAATTTGGGCTAGAGATTCACCGAATTAGAATCAATTTAGAACATTTACTGAACCGTTATCGGACCGACATAGACGCCATTTTGCGCTCCGAAGGTGAGCATCAAGGGCCAGTAGTCGTACCCGATGTACAGGAAGCTGATGCAATCCGCAGCGCTATAGCTATTTATCAACATGTATGTGCTTTCCAGCGTGGTGAGCGCAGGCACCCTGTTCCTCGGCGCTAACTAAATGGCAGGGTATAGCCATAACCAGATTTAGCGGAAACAGTCATCACATGGCCTCAACATTGCTTGTATAATGTGGCAATTGGACTTTCGAGCTTACCCGCTTGAAGGCACACAGCCTGCTTACCCGGCTTGGCTGTCGACACATTTGGAGATATACCATGTCTGCCTCACCTGTCACATTGATGGTGGCTCGCCGCGTTGAGCACGGCCGCTACAGTGATTTTAATCTCTGGCTCAACGAAGGCCGTGAGCTAGCCGCCGATTTTGCTGGCTACCTTGGTTCCGGCGTATTAGCGCCACCTGCTGGCGACGATGAGTACCAAATTATATTCCGCTTTAGCAGCAGCGACACCCTAGCCGCGTGGGAGCACTCTGCTTCCCGCCACGCATGGCTTGCACGGGGTGCAGGCTTGTTTGAGGCACCCCATGAGCACCGCGCTATGGGATTAGATGCCTGGTTTCAAACCAGCGGTAGCAGTGCACCGCCACGCTGGAAGCAAGCAGTTGCCGTATGGTTGGCTTTCTTCCCTATTTCACTGGTGTTTCAGTGGATGTTTGGCGGTGTGCTGGCTGATTGGGCGCTCGTTCCTCGGGTAGGGGTAAGCACTTTGATGTTAACGCCAGTGATGGTGTTTGTTTTTATACCGCTCTCAATGCGGCTGTTGGCACCCTGGCTCCAAGGCAAATGGTCGCCGCGGGATTTACTGTCACGCTGGCGCCACGCGCACCGTTAATCTTAATTTTTTGCTTTAGATCAACGCTTTCATGGGGTGCTTAGCAGCTATGATGCTAGTCTGAGTAGACTGAGCCTGTTATCGGGGTCTTTATAATACTAAGCTGAATGTAACTGCAGTGAAGGATAACTGTCGCCAGTGCAATGCTGGCGTACACATCAGCCATAGGGAGTGTCTATGATCCACGTCCATCATCTTGAAAAGTCTCGTTCGCATCGCATTCTGTGGCTACTTGAAGCGCTTGAGCTGGACTATGAGTTTGTTGTTTACCAACGCGATCACAAAACACAGCAAGCGCCCTCATCGCTGAAAAAAATTCATCCGCTTGGCAAATCACCGGTCATTACCGATGGTGACCTGACGATCGCAGAATCTGGGGCGATCATCGATTACCTTGTGCAGCGCTATGGCCAAGGGCGGCTTCAGCCCTCACCAGAAGATGTCGCCGCATGGGTTGATTATCGCTATTGGCTGCACTATGCCGAAGGCTCTTTGATGCCGCTCTTAGTGATGCAATTGGTTTTTGCGCAAATCCCTAAACAGTCTCCGTGGTTGATTAAACCCCTCGCTAAGGGGATTAGCGATACGGTAAGCAAACGGTTTTTAACACCGCAAATTAATCAGCACCTTACGTTTATCAATGAGCATTTGCTCGCTAACGGTAATTTTGCCGGGCCATGGCCGAGCGGTGCTGATATTCAAATGAGTTTTCCACTACAGGCGGTTGCCGCTGTTCGCTCTCTCGAAAGATATCCAGCCATTGCCGCTTTTGTGTCACGTATTGAGCAGGATGCTGCGTGGCAGCGAGTGGTTGATCGAGCGGGGCCTCTTACCATGCCTGGTCAGTAATCCACTGTCATGCGAACGCCAAGTGTCGAGGTTATTAGCAATGCTGCCTTCTCAGCGTCGGCAGCAACACTGCCAATCGATGTTTTAAGCCGCGTGGACGATTATCTGGGGCGTTGGAGCATCGCCCTGCTAGCTGTTTTTGTCTGTTTGGCGCTATTGGTCAGCCTGTTACAAAAGCGCCGTATGCAGCACAACCGGGCGCTGTTACAGAGCAATAAAGAGATGCTGGCAACTATTCTGGATAGCGTGGATGCCTATATTTATATCAAGTCCCCCAGTTTAGAGTACCAGTACGTTAATCAGCGTATGTGTGATTTATTTGGCCTGTCACCCGACAACATCATCGGCAGACGCGATGAAGCATTTTTTGACCCCGGCAGTGCCGCCGAAATTAACCAAGTCGATAGTGGTGTGTTGGAATCAGGCAAAAAGGTCACGGTAGAAGAGAACAATGTTTTACAGGGTGAAACCCGGGTTAGAACCTTTTTATCGATTAAAATGCCGCTGGTGATGTCGCCGGGCGCACAACCTTCCCTATGCGGTATTTCAACCGAGCTGACAGATTATCGCGAAATGCAGTCGCGCACCCACTATCTGGCTTTTTACGACTCATTGACGGGGCTACCCAACCGCAGACTGCTAATGGAGTCTTTAACCGCGGCTATCGAGCATGAAGAGTGGGCGGTCTCTCATAGCGCAGTGCTGGTTATCGATTTAGATAACTTCCGCTTAGTGAATGATATCCAGGGCCATGAGTGTGGCGATCAGCTATTAATAAGTGTTGCTGAGCAGCTGCGCCAGCGGCTAGAGCCAGAAGCCACGCTGGCACGTTTTAGTAGCGATGAGTTTGTGGTGTTGGTGAATAACCTGGGCGAGCAGGAGACTGAGGCAGCGCTTAAGGCCGAGCGTATCGCGCGCCAGTTATTGGAAACAATTGCGCAATTAAGAAGCTGCTACACGCTTCCCATTAGCGCAAGTATCGGCATTTCACTGTTTTCCGGCTGTGATCACAGCATGGATAGCGTGCTACAGCAGGCCGACATGGCGTTGCAGCAGGCAAAGAGCGAGGGTGGTAATGCGCTGTGCTTTTTTAATACAGAGATGCAGACCAGCGTGTTGGAGCGGGCCAGTCTGGAAGCTGATTTGCACCAAGCCTTGGAGCGCAATGAGCTGGCACTGCACTATCAGGTACAGGTTGACCACCAAGGCGTCACTACTGGCGTGGAAGCGCTATTACGTTGGTATCACCCGCAGCGGGGCTGGGTATCGCCGGCAACGTTTATCCCTATTGCGGAAGAGAATGGACTGATTGTACCGGTCGGCTATTGGGTGCTGCGTTCAGCCTGTGAGCAGTTGGCGAAGTGGTCACATCAGGCGGCATATACCTCTTTAACCATTTCGGTTAATGTAAGCTCAGTTCAGTTTCAGCAGCCGGAGTTTGTGCGCGACGTAGAAGGGCTTTTAGCCACCACGCAGGCGCCACCTGGTCGCTTAGTATTAGAAGTGACGGAAAGTCTGCTCATGCGTGAGCCAGTTCGGGTACGCAATACCATGTTGAAGCTGCGCGCCCAAGGGGTGCGCTTTGCGTTAGACGATTTCGGCACTGGCTATTCATCATTGAGTTATTTAAAACGCTTGCCGTTAGATGAATTGAAAATTGATCAATCGTTTATTCACGAGCTGCTGACCGATAAAACGGATGCTGCCATTGTCGATACCACGATTCTGCTCGCGGTAAGCTTAGGTTTAACCGTTGTTGCAGAAGGGGTAGAGAGGAAAGAGCAGTTGGATTGGTTAAAAGGACATGGCTGTTACCGCTATCAAGGGTATCTGTTTGGCCGCCCCACACCGATTGAGTACCTATTCGAAACCTATTAAATGGTTATACAAACCCCCTTTCAGCCATGTGCTGAAAGGGGGTAATCACTGTTTAGCGCGGTGCTGACTTAACTAAACGTGGTGAAGCTATCGGCATTGAGCCACAGGTGAACCAGAATACTGGCGATATAACCGAGTAAAATAACTGGCGACCAGCGTAAGTGCCCCATGAATGTGTAAGCCCCCCGCGCTTGGCCCATAACCGCCACGCCAGCGGCCGAACCAATCGACAGCAAGCTACCGCCCACCCCTGCGGTTAAGGTAATCAGTAGCCATTGGCCGTGGGACATTTCCGGTTGCATGGTCAGCACGGCAAACATTACTGGGATGTTATCGATAACGGCAGAGACAACGCCGAGCGTAATGTTAGCTGCGGTCGGGTTCCAGCCGGTGTAGAGGGCTTCAGAAAGCAGGCCGAGATAGCCCATAAAACCAAGCCCCCCAACACACATCACCACGCCATAGAAAAACAGCAAGGTATCCCACTCTGCACGTGCCACGCGGTTGAATACATCAAAGGGCACGACACTGCCAAGCTGGGCCAGCTTACGGTCGTCGCCCCGGCGACTGTAGCGTTCACGCTTGCGCTCTAACGAACGCGGCAAGCTGCGGCGTAGGTAATAACCAAAGAACTGCAAATAGCCAAGGCCGGTCATCATGCCCAATACAGGCGGCAAATGGAGTACAACATGGCATAGGACGGCGGTGGTAATGGTTAGCAAAAACAGTGCAATAATGCGCCGGGCACCACGCTTGAGCCAAACATCTTCATAAACACTTTCGGGTTTTTCATCCTTGATAAACATGCTCATGATGACGGCGGGAATCAAGAAATTGACCAGAGCGGGCAGGAACAAGATGAAAAATTCCTGAAAAGCGACCATCCCCGCTTGCCATACCATAAGCGTTGTAATGTCACCGAAAGGACTAAACGCCCCGCCCGCGTTGGCAGCGACGACGATATTGATACACGCAAGATTGATGAACCGCTGGTCGCCTTCCGCGACTTTCGTTACCACCGCACACATTAGCAATGCGGTGGTTAAGTTGTCAGCAATGGGCGACAGCATAAAGGCCAAACCACCGGTAAGCCAAAACAGCGTTTTGTAGTTGAATCCTTTGCGCAGCATCCAGGAGCGTAAAGCGTCAAATACCCGTCGCTCCTCCATGGCATTGATATAGGTCATCGCCACCAGCAGGAACAGCATCAGCTCGGTGAACTCCAAAAGCGTCATGCGGAAAGCATACTCTGATGCTTCCGACATGCCGTTTTGGACATACACCCAGCCGATGATGCTCCAAATAATGCCCGCCGCGACTAATACCGGTTTGGACTTGCGCATATGGATCTTTTCTTCTGCCATGACTAATGCATACGCCAAGACGAAAATAGCCACAGCAAAAAAACCTATTGCAG
>JAMCZP010000190.1 GCA_023485185.1 Gammaproteobacteria bacterium | reverse complement strand
ATTCATCCAAGCTTAGATAAACCACCCCATCACCGATGCGCATGAAAAACGAACTGGTACAATTTTTTGGGAGGGCTTCCCGTGACCAATGCTCCATTCCGTTTGTGGGAAGGCTTTCCCGGGGCCACCGTGCAACCCAATGGCGTGCTGTTTGAAGGCCTCGACCGTAAGCTGTCGCCGTTGCCTGAAAGCACAGACTCACCGGTACATAACCCTTCGCTCAACCTGGCAATGCGCTTTCAGGTCTCTGGTGACTTTGAAATCAATATCACCGCTACGCTGACCGCCGCCAACTCCACCTACTTCTTGTTTCACGGGGTTATCCCGATGGTGCAGGATGAATGGTACTCCGCGATGAGCACCTTCAAGGCCCAAATCGTCAATGGTGACTGGTGTTACTGGACAATGTATCACCCTGACAATACCGAGTCGGGGAATGCGGCTGCCAGTGTCGGCACCAATGTGATTTACACCTTCAAGCGTGAGGGCACCGAGCTTGTGTTTCTGACCAACGGTGTGGAAGTTACCCGTCAGTCGGATATGTGTCTGTTTGCCGATGGGGTGGTTTATCTAAGCTTGGATGAATTGAATGTGGGTGCGACGTTCCTTGTCACCCAGATCACCACTACCGGTACTGTAGAGGCGATGCCTGTGCGTAGTGTGCCGAAGACAGCGGGCACCCTGCGTGACAAGGCCGGTAAGTTTCGCATCGGTACCGCAGTGGCCACGTACCCGATGGTGTTCGATGAGCGGTACCGCACGATTCTGGGCAATGAGTTTAACCAGATCACCCCTGAGAACTGCATGAAGTTCCAGTTTATCCAGCCTGTCCGTGGGGTCTACGACTTCTATGAATCGGATAAGCTGATCGACTACGCCGATCGTAATGGCATGGAGGTGCATGGCCACACGGTGGCCTGGAACGAGGCGACCCCGCAGTGGCTTTGGGATGGCTGGCTCAATGGAACCATCACCGCTACCGAAGTGGGCGAGATCCTCGACGAGCATATCGAGAGGTTGTTCGGTCGCTATAAGGGCCGCATGGTGTCGTTCGATTTGATCAACGAGCCGTTCCTGGACTGGACAGACCAGCTCCGTGATTCCGTCTGGTACCAGGCATTAGGTCGTGGCTACATTGAACGGGCCTTACGTAAAGCCCATGAAGTGGATCCGGACGTACTGCTGTTCATTAACGAGTGGGGGTGTGAAGAGGCGGGCGACAAACAGGACTTCCTGTTCAACTTGGTGGGCGAGTTGCAAGCCGCTGGCGTGCCCATTCATGGCGTTGGCTTGCAGATGCACGAAGACGTGAATGCTGCATACCAGGAAAGCTGGGGACCCAATACGCCGTCTGTGGCCAAGGCAGACTTGAAGTCGGCCATTGCTCGCTTCAAGGCGCTGGGTATCGAGGTGCGGGTGTCGGAGCTGGACATTAACCCGTATCAGAACTATGCCGATACCCCAAAGGCCGTAGCCGATTGGTATGCTCAGTACTTGGAAGCATGCATCGAAGAGGGTGCGCACTCGTTTACCATGTGGGGCTTCACCGATCGTTGGTCGTCACTTAATGAATGGTACGACTATTACAACCATGGTAACGGGCTGATTTACGATGCCCAGTATCGACCCAAGTTATCCTACCAAGCGCTTTCCAATACATTAGACGAGATGGCAAGTTCTCTTAGCTCCCTCTGAAAGGAATGATCGCATAACCATACCCTTCTCAGTGACGCCTCACATAAACGTCCAGGCCAATACCCTCGTCACCTTATTTCCCTGCGTCATCTCTATTTCCCGACAATCAACGGCACCGAGCTTACCAATCAGCTTCTTAGCAGGCTTCACATTGTCGGCTTTTGAAACCAGGCTGCTAAACCAGCGGCACTGAGTTGAATACGTTTGGCTTTCTCTGATTAGCTTTTTAAGAAAAAGCTGTTCGCCGCCCTTACACCAAAGCTCTGCGCCCATTCCGCCAAAATTCAGCATAGGCGATTGGGTTGTTACTTTTTGCTCACCGCGACTACGTGCAAGGTTATTGCGTTTACGCTGGCTACCTTTAAGTGCCTCATCAAGCGAGGCATGGAAGGGTGGGTTGCATACGCTGACGTCAAAGAACTCCCCAGGCTGCATGATCCCTTCAAAAATGTGGTTTTTATCGGGCTGTGTGCGCAGCGAGAAGCGGTCTTTGAGCGTGGGGTTATTGGCGATAATCTTGGCGACGTTCTCAAGCGAATGAGGGTTAATATCACTACCCACACACTGCCAGCCATAAATTTGGCAGGCCAGTAGCGGGTAGATGCCATTGGCTCCTGTGCCTATATCGAACAGCTTGATGTTGGGCTGTTCACGTCCAAGCCCAAACTCAATTAAATCCGCCATGTAATAGATATAGTCGGCTCTGCCGGGGATGGGAGGGCAAAGCGCGCCCTCTGGAATATCCCAATCGACAATGTTGTAGTATCGGTTTAATAACGCGGCGTTGAGGGTTTTGACTGCCGCTGGGTCTGCGAAATCGATGGAAAATTCGCCATAAGCGTTCGGTTTCACATGAGGGGCTAGTGCTGGGTGGCTTTTTACCAGAGCAGGGAAGTCATAGCCTTGGTTGTGTAGATTCCTCGGGTGCAGGCCTTTGCGAACAGGCTTGGCGCGGTTTTTTTCACTTCGATTATGGGTGTTCACAGTCATAGGCCTGAGGCTTGGCGTTCACTAGTCGAGTAGGTTGGGCTTAGTCCGTGATTATAACCTTAATAAAGGAGAGATAATGTCTAACACTGCCATTGTGCTAGGCGCAACGGGGGCTATTGGTACGCAGTTAGTCACTCAGTTAACCCAACGTAATGATGTGGCTCACGTCATCCTGATCGCCCGTCGTGAATTAAATCTACAGGGCTATTTTCCTGAAGCTATCAATTCAAAAATCCAGTCCCACATTGTCGATTTTGAGCAGTTGGAGCAGCAAGCAGCGGCTTTGATTCCGTCAGGTTCAGTTGCCTTTGTCGCGCTGGGCACAACCAAAAAGCAAGCCGGCAGTGAAGAGGCGTTTCGACGTATTGATCATGGTTTAGTGCTGGCTTTCGCGCGCACTTGCAAGAGTGCGGGCGTTAGCAAGTTGGGTGTAGTAACTGCGCACGGTGCTAATGTTAGTTCTGCGGCTTTTTATAATCGCGTTAAAGGCGAGGTGGAGCGCGATATTCAGGCGCTCGCTTTGCCGTGTGTATTTTTTGCGCAGCCTTCATTGCTGTTGGGGCGACCCGATGACGGTCGTTTGATCGAAAAGGTGGCAAGTACGTTGCTTGCTCCTGCTTCGTCGTTTTTACCTAAATCGGTTAGGCCTATTTCAACTGCACGCGTTGCGGCGGCGATGATTGATGAGGGTTTTGATACAGGCTCTAAGCCTTCATCTTTTGTGCTATCCAATGCCCAGATGCATGAGCGTTAGAAGTGAATTTCCTGACTTAGGCTTGGAGCTTGATTCAGGCACTGCAGCGCGGTGTTCAGGCGGGCGCTTAGCTGTTCTTACCAAGTGATTTTGGGTGTCATTATCACCGCGCGCTAAAGCGACCACCCACGGTGAAACTAGTGGTGTGCATTCTTTAGCGCTCCCTCTATCAGGCTGCTTTGACTTGATAGAGGTAACAGCAGAGGGGCTTAGTTAGTTGCTTGATTGGATATTGCTACTTTTTGCTGCTCGTGCATTTGACCTCTTTCTATTAGGTCTTCCATCTCATTATCCGTATCTTGTTCAATGGTTAGCGTAGGCGGCTGGAAAGTTCGTAGCTGGCGCTTTAGGTAACGAGTGTAGAGAAACTGGTTGTAGACCGCCCAAAGGTGGAACGTTAGGAAGGTCACAACAAAGCCAATCAATACTATCTTTATCATAATTGAGCTATACAGCTGTTCCAGGATCGCTTCTTCGATGAAAAAGAACATGTACATTTTTGCGACTACTAATACCCATAAAGCCAGGGTGGCAAGGGTAATAATGGTGTCGCGAGTTCGGTAGCCCCAGCCTTTTTGGCAGGGGTTGTCGATGATAATGGGTACCAGTTTATTGTTCATGGAATTGCTCCCCTCGATCTGGGCTGGTCCAGGTGGCTTGCTTCCCTTTCTTGCGCATTATTGCTCTGGGAAAGGCGATGACAACGGTGGTCATGTTGATAATCCAATAAGCGAAGGGGTACCAGATACTCCAGTACACACAGCGGAATATCTCTTTGTCGTAGCGGCTATCGATATAGAAACTAACGGTAAACTGGATGAAGCTGATGGCGATCAAGATGCTCCCAAAGTACGAGAGCACTCGGGCCGTAATGGGCCAAGCCATGGGCGTTAGGAATTGTGACGCTAGCCAGGCAAGCAGCAGTACGATAACGGAGTAGCACCAAACCACGCTGACGATATACTCCAGCATGAGTAGCCAGAAGCGGCGGTTTTGCCAGCGAATGGTTTGAGAAAAGTAGCGTAGAAAAACCTCTCCGCCGCCTTGTGCCCAGCGCAGTCGCTGCTTGAATAAGCCCCGCAGTGTTTCAGGCATAAGGACCCAGCACATGGCGCGGGGTTCATAGCGTACTTGCCCGCCCGCCAGTTGTAGCCGCCAACTCACATCGATATCTTCTGTGATCATATCGGTGTTCCAGCCGCCGATCTCCTCCAGTGCTTTACGCTGAAAGGCACAGATGACTCCGGAAATGGTAAACACCATGCCGTAGATGCGTTGGGCGCGTTTGATCAACCCGATAATGGCGGAAAACTCACCGGTTTGAATCTTACCAATGGCGGTAGAGCGCGTTCTTACCCGTGGGTTGCCTGTCACACCACTAACCTTCGGGCTGCTGATAAAGTGGCCGACCATGTAGCTAATGGCGTCGTAATCCATGATCGCGTCGCCATCAATCCCTACAATAATGTCGCCGGTGGCGTGGCTTAACCCATGATTCATGGCGCTAGCCTTGCCTTGGTTAGACTGATGCAGCACTTTTAGCATTGGGTATTCTAGCGCCAACGCGTCCAACTTCGCGGCCGTACTGTCCTTGCTGCCATCATTAATGGCAATTACGTTCATATGAGGGTAGTTCTGCTTGAACAGGTGGTGAATGGTTTCATCCACATTGGCCTCTTCGTTATAGCAGGGCAGTAGTACGGTTACGTTTGGGGCGTTTTCGCCCCACTCAAACGTGGCGGGCCACGGCTGCTTACGCTCCCAGTGAACGTAGAAGTAGATGCCGCCGCAGATCCATATCGTCGCCATTAAGCTAGGGTAGCCGAGGGTAAAGATAGCCAGAGTATCGAGAATGTTCATGGCGCTGCCCTAAAACGACGTCCGATGGAGAAGACCGGCCTCATAACATTCACATCTGGATGATTTTGGTGGAAATCATCTGGATAGTAGCCAATGTTCTTGATGCCTTCTTCACGCAGTATGCGTACCCACTGAGCTATTTCTTCGCTGGGGATGGGCGTTTGGGTACGCCAGTCTTGAGTTTGTAGCTCGAAGACTAATTGGCGCGCGCTAACCTGCGCCAATGAGCGTTGAGCAAGTGATCGCAGCCATTCGTTAGGGTTTTCAGCTTCTTCCATGTAAGGCATGGCCATGACAGCGACATAGTCATAACCAGTGGCGAAGTTTTCGAGACTTTGCGAGAACCAGCGTTGGCTACGTGGGTTCATGATCGTCACAGCATAGATATTGCGCGAGGTGGTAAATTGCTTGTTGTCAGCTTGTCGGTAGTAGTTGGCAGCCCGCTCAAGCTCGTTGGTAAAGTCCGTGAGATACGCTGTTTTAAAGCGCACCCAGTTCGCCATCATCGCGTCATCATTGCGGATGGCATTGATATCCCTTGGCAAAGCAGCACTCTGATATGCAGTTAATGCTTCTGGGTTGGCATCTTCAAAGTCGGTAAAGAAGGCGTCATCGTGAAACAGCAGGCCATCGAATTTGGTCATGCGGCCAAGATCTTCATAGATTTCCCGAATGATGCGCCGGTTATCTTCAATGTAAGGAGAGAGGCGGCGGTATTGGTCGGGTGACTCTTCGCCGGTGCGCACATCGGTCACATAACGATGACCATCACCAAGATCAAATGACAGCACCGGCATCCACGCGTAGACCTTTACATTGGCGCGTTTCTTTAACTGCCATGCAACGCGGTTAAAAAGGTCGGCTCGTACCGGTAAGTGGCGATTGGGAAAGTAGAGTTCATCGGCTACTCCGTCACCATCGGGGTCGGCATAGGCCTGTAAGTAAACGGTGCTAACGCCATAGCGATAGATGCGTTCAATCAGCTTGTCGAGGTTTTGTTCCTGCTGGATTGGATCAGGGTCATACACATAGTCCAGGTCAACGTGGACAATACGCAGATCTTCCGTTTCCCACACACGGTTAGAGAGAATTTCGTCGATGGTTTGAAGGCTGGTTTCCTGGTCAATGAGGTAGCGATTCATAACCCGCATGGGGTCTCGAAGCTGATTGGGCGCACTCAGTAGGCTGAAGGTGTAGGTCATGCCATATTCAGCGGCGATGTCTAACGTTGCTTCACTATACGCGCCGTAGGGCCATACCATGATGCGCGGGGATTGGCCTATCTGCTCTTGAAACCGCCGCTGGGTTTGCGCCATGTCCTGACGTATCCGCTCAAGGTAGGTCGCTTCGCTTTCGTAGCCACTTTGTGCGTTCCATACGCTGGTGACGGCAGCAGCTTGCTCGTTACCCATTGGGTTACCGCTAACACCGTAGTGTAAGTTGTAAGAGTGAGAGGCGATTTCAACGAGTGGCGATTCATCTAGCGTTCTGACCTGCTCCCAACTTAGGAAGCGCTCGCGGGGCAGGGTTGTGTTGCCATAAGGCACTCGTCCGCCAGCAGGAACGTCTAGCCAGCTGCCAACCACCGCTTGAACAGCGGGGAAGCCATACAGTTTGAGCAGCGGAAAAACTATTTCGTAAAAGCTTCGATAACCGTCATCGAAGGTTAATAACACCGCTTTATCTGGCAGTGGTTGGCCGCCCGCTTTGGCGTCGATGATTTGTTGCAAGCTAACCGGGTGGTAGCCCCCTACGGAGATAAGGTTGAAATGCTCGATTAACCGACTACGGGTAATGGTCTGCGAATAGATCGGCAGATCAGGCGTGACGGTAGTGTCCACAATGTCGTGGTAGCTGATGACCACATAGTCATCAGCTGAGCGTGCGGCTTGGGCCTGCTGAATATTAACAATCACCAGCAAAACCACGCTCATAACAATGACGCGCCAGGGTGTCATAGGAATCTCCATACAAAGCCGGCTGAAATAACGTTGTCGTATTCGGGAACACCGTCATAAACGGCTCTTTCCCTGGCAATGCCATACTCGAAGCTAACGTCAGGTGCTAGCTCCCAACTATGCTGATAACCCAGTGACCAGGTGTTTTCACTGTCGAAATCCTCTTGCCAGTAACGGCCAGAGCCTAATGAAATGGTTTGAATAAAGGACTGGCGGTAATCAAGAGGAATCTCATAACTAACGGACAAAACACCTGCTAGGCTGGCATCGCGGCTTGGGTTGAAATAGCTGGCTTCAACATCATCATTGCGTGAGGCAGAAGCTTGTAACTCACCGTTGATCTGCCAACGATCCAGGTGATAGAGCGTTTGATTCCAGTAGCCGTAAGCCGATTGACGAAGGTTGCTATCATCGAAGTCAGTGGCCATCACCCCGATAGCGCCAGCGCCGCGTTCATCACGACGATAAGCTACTTCAGCACGGTAGCGGTCGGCGTTAATGCCGTCGCGCAGCGCACGAAGGGGCGTGTCAGTGGTGTTGATTTCAACGCCTAGCGTCGTGGTCAGGTGGTCGGTAGGAGCGTACTTGAGCTCGGCAAGCGCCAGAAAATCTTGATTGAGCTGAGCACCATGCCCCGCTGCGAGGGTTACCGTAGCAGGATGAAGATTCCACTCGTAGCCAGCGATGTTATAAGCCGCGTGGAGATTTTCGTCTTCAAACTCCCCATATTGGCCAATGCGCTGGGCGAAAGGGCGAGAACCGCTATCATTGCGTGGTCCTTCTAGAAGCACTTCATAGCGCCATTCGCGCGATGCCTGGGTGCCACTGCCTTCGCCCTCACTGCGCGCAAAGGAACTGCTTAGCTGAGGCGCTCGCTGTTCACGCCACTCCCGTGCTAAATCATCGCGTGTCGCACTAGGGTCGGCCTCGGCAATTTCACGGGCGATTTCAGTGGTGGTGCCACGCCACTTGCCACGCTGTAATTCAGCGATTAATACGCCGTGACGGGCAGCATCCTGCTGGTCTGGTGGCAGTAACTGAGCAGCCTGCAGGTAGGACTCTTCAGCTTGTCGCGGCCAGCCTCTAACACGCTCAAGGTCGCCTTTCATCATCCATAGATAAGGGTCGCCAGGGGCTTGGCTTTGGTATAAAGCTAGCTGTTCGCTGGCTTCGTTAGTCTGGCCGCGCCATGCACTGAGTAGGACATTGAGCAGCAATACTTTCTGATAGTTGGGGTTCTCGATGCGCAGGGTTCTGGTGAAGTCCAGGCGTTGTTCTGGTTCTTTGGCTATCCACTCTTGCAATAACTGATCAGCTTCACGAAAACGTTTTGCGTCGGTGTAGCTGTAAAACAGCCCTTCATTCAATGGGTCATCTGGATTGGTGGCCTGCTCGGGGGACTGACGGATCAGGCTTTGGTAGAGCGCGATGGCTTCGTCGGGGCGTCCCATGCCGTTCAGCGCATAGGCTCTAGCTCGCGCAACGTAGCTTGGTAGCTGGCCATGCTGGTTTTCAAGCCTGACCGCGAGGGCTTCTGCTTCTGAAAAGCGCCTGAGTTCTGCAAGTGCTACCACTTTATCGTACTCGGCGATGGTAATAAGCTCTGGCGGCGCTTCTGGCGTCCTCAGTACGCTATCAAGCTGTGCCAATCCGTTTTGCACCCTTGGGGGTTGGTCGGTGTGGATGCCCAAGCGTATATCAGTGACTGCTTCGTAGTAGGTCAACCATAGGCGGTCACTGGCCGTAAACACCTCCGGGTTAGTTTGCATAATGCTGCGTGCCGCTGAGCTGGCGCCGAGGCCCACCGCCAAGCGATACAGCGCATGCAGCTCGCCGGTATTCGTTGGATCCTGCTCTACTAATGTCTGGCGAGCGTTCAATTCCTGCATGGCGTTTGCAGTTCGTGACGCTAAATAGCCTCTAGCTTCAAGGCCCGCTGTGGTTGAGCCGGCCACTTGGGTATATTGCTGTAAGGCGATGTCTGCGAGGGTATAATTACCCATGTCTGTATGGACAAGTGCTTGACCAAGCCACCCCTCAGTATTTGATGGGTCGCGGAAGGTTAACGCCCGAAAAAGTTCCAGCGCCTTAGGGTATTCACTGGCGCTGCGGGCCGCTCCACCCAGGTTGGCAAGCTCTGAATTGCTATAGTCGTCGGTTTGACACCATGTACAAACGGTTAGCGCCTCTTGATGTCGAGAGGCGCGAACCAGTAAGGCAAGCAAGTCGGCTCGCACTCGCTCATCTCTTGTTTGGTGGTAGAGCGTTTGCAAGCCTTCTATAGCGCTATCAAGCGCCCCTTGGCGTGCCTGTATAACGAATGCTTCCCGCTGTGTGTCGGTCGTGGTTTGCCCCTGGGCCGTACTGGCCGTCAAGCAGGCAATGAGGCAAATCGGCAGTAGGGAGCTTGGACGACTGTGCATGGTGTTATTCCTGCAATGAGAGGAAG
>JAMCZP010000033.1 GCA_023485185.1 Gammaproteobacteria bacterium | reverse complement strand
TGGGTTCGCAAATCGCCTCGTTTAGCGGGCGCTCCCTTTTTCAGGCGTTTAACCAACCATGGACAGTGGATAACCGCGCTGACCGCATGGGCGTTCGGCTCACTGGCCCCAGCCTGCATGGCTCGCTCACGGGCATTATTTCGGAAGGTATTCCGCTAGGTGCCGTACAGATACCCCCGGACGGCCAACCCATCGTGCTGATGAACGACCGTCAGACAATAGGTGGCTACCCACGCTTAGGCGCCCTCACGCCGATTGCCTGCGCGACCCTCTCCCAGTGTCTTCCCGGCACCGAAGTGTGGCTAACGCCGGTAAGCGCCAGCCAAGCGCAAGATGATTATCGAGATCAGCTAAAAGTGTGGAGTTGACGCTGAAAAGCCCCCAATGGGGGCTTATGTCAGTAATGGTTCGTAGCGATCAGCTTCTAGCCATCTGCAGCTCTTTAACGACGATATCACCATCAATCACGA
The DNA here is from genome assembly GCA_023485185.1 of Gammaproteobacteria bacterium. Next base: position 9,428 of record JAMCZP010000033.1, on the reverse strand, counting down.
CGGGTTCATCATCGAGAAACAGTGAACAGTTGCGCATCGGAATATCCAGATGGCAGGCGGTATCGTTAGACCCGCCCAGCTCGCTATTCGGGCCGGTTGAGAACATCACGTTGCCGTAGAAACTGCGGGGTTCCATACCCATGCCACCGGGAAACTCACCCGGCACCATGCGGTGCCATTTGGCATTAGGATTCATGCCCCATCCGACATGACTCATGCCCATCCCGCGCGGGTCGTTAAAGCTATCCATATAGGATTTCACTAATTCGGCATCCAGGCCGCCACGTATATCGGTAATCCAGCCCTTCTCAATGGTGTACGTAATGGGCTCTCTGACATACATATTTTGGGGAAGCAGGATATCACCGGGCGCCACCACAATGGTGCCATCCACGCCATCGTCATCGCCGCCGGTGAAGACAAAGCCCGACGGCCAGTGGTCCCAGCGACCAGGCTCATCAGTACAAGCATATTCGGCGACGGTAGCGTAAGTATTAAGCTGATAGGTGACATCGGTACCATGGGGCGATGTGATGCGCATCACTTTGGCTTTTTCCAACAGCGCGGCGGCTAGTTCGACCTTCTCCCTTAACTCCTTGGTCGGCATCATTCTGGCTAGCAGTTCTGGGGGCTCAACCGCCGTTAGAATGCGCGTACCGGCTGCTTGAATCGCCATTTGCTCCGGGGAGAAAAGCAGGAAAATACAGTCGATCAACATATCGCAGTTTTTGAGCGCTTCCACCACATCGGGCATGCTGGCAAGCCCCGTTGTTCCCACGTTCCAACCACCTGTGGGTAGCGGCGCGGGCAAGCGCATATGATACATATTGGCGCCTAAACGCTGCCCCGCCGCCAGAAAGGCGTCAGCATAATCAAGGCGTTCGCTGCCCTGGGTCAGCACCACCAGCTTCTCACCTTCATGTACACCAGACATTTTTAACTGCTGAAGGCAGATTTCCGTAAAGCTTGCATGATCCATAAAGACTCCTAACTTCCCAGCCGAAAACTCAGCTATCTTGTGACCGGGTAAGTATTAGCTGAGAGCGCTCGTGCTCGCTTTTAGGCACACCAAGCGCTCTATGTTGTTAGGTATAAACAGGACTTTAAAAGCCTAGACGGCCGCTCCTTTGGTCGGCTGTGCGGTGGTGGGGTGACGCTTTTTACTCAACTCTTCAGTGATGGCCGTAAAGAAAGCATCCGTAGAGGCTTGATGAGGTTTAGTGGCTAAACTAACGCCAATAAACAGCGCACTAGCGACCACAATGCCCCATACGCCGGAGGGTAAGCCCAACAAAGAGTTACCGGTGGCATACATCAGCAGTACGAAGACACTGGTGCCGACCACACTCGCTAAGGCACCGGCAGAGGTACCGCGTTTCCAGTAAAAGGCACCGATAATGGCAGGTACCATCGCCACTAAGCCTGATGAGGCAGCCACTGACAGCACCGCAATAAGATCAAGCTGCAGTTCGGCAAAGGCCAGCGCCATTAACGCAATCACCGGTACGACAAATTTACCCACCAGCAGTTGGCGCTTTTCACTAACGTTAGGTTTAACGTTGGCATAGACATCACGAGAAACCATAGAGGCCAGGGTCAGCATGATCGAATCAATGGTAGACACAGCAGCGGCCATAATGCCGATCATCACAATCACCCCGAGTACTGGCGGAACAAACTCCGATGCCAACAACGTGGGCGTGGCTAAATCAGCGCGCTCAAGGCTCGGGAAGGCGGCTAAGGCCGAGAAGCCCCACAGCACGGAAACCATGGTGTAGATAAAGCCAAATACCAGAAAGCCAATCAGCATGTGACGCATGGAGCGCAGCGAAGAAGGCATAAACAGACGCTGACTAACTTGAGGATTAGACAGGCTAAAGAAGAACCAGGGGATGGTAAGCCCCAAGAAAGTAACGAAGCTAAATAGACCTGAACCCGGCACGGTTAACGACTGCGGGTGCTCCGTCGCCAGAGTATTGAATAGCGCACTGAAACCACCCAAGCCTTGAATAACCAGGAAGGCTACCAGCGTTGAAGCGACAATCATCATGATGGCCTGGAGCGAGTCGGTCCACATTACCGAACGAATGCCCGCAATATAGGAGAAGAAGATAGCAATCACAGTTGCCAGCATCACGCCGGTGCTAAAGGTGATCGCCCCATCGGTAATGCCTTGCAACAGATAACCAACACCCGCGAGCTGCACGGCTGAATAAGGAATGAGGAAAATACAGCTGGCAATCGAGACAGCCATCGCCACGTGCTTACTGTTGTAACGGTGGCCCAACATCTCGCTTGGCGTCACAAAACCAAACTTCTTGCCAACAGCCCAGAACTTGGGCCCAAAGATAGCCACCAGCGAAACACCGGCAAAATAGATAATTTCAAAGCCCAGCGCGCCCACGCCGCCGGCATACGTCAGCCCTGCCAAGCCCACCATCATAAAGGCGCTATAGGTGGTGGCACTGTAACTTAGCGCTGAGACAAAGCCGTTCATTTGTCGATTGCCCAAGAAGTATCCAGACATACTTTCTGAAGGGCCTTGGCGGGACAGAATCGCAATGCCTATCGCGATCACTAAGTAGATGGCAATGGACCACCAGATGAGTGACTCAGTCATTGCTGTGCTCCTCAAAATCTTTCGTGATAAACACATTCAGTGCAATGACGACTAGCCCTGCAAGGGCCCAAAACAAAAAGCTGCCATACCAGAGCGCCACGCCGCTCAATAGGGTGTAAGGCACTAAATAGCTCAGCAGGACGACCGCCCATACTAGCCATATCCATTTACTGCGTTTCATAATCCACCTCGTTTTATGACGTCAGGGAGTAGAGTGAGTGTTGTTGTGGTGAGGCTGGCGTAAATCAGTGATACGTTTTTCTAGTTGTTGCCAAGGCGCTTTGTCAGGTGCAAAACGCGCTCGGAGATAGGTCGCTAAATCAGCGACTTGGGTATTGCTAAAACTCTCGGCAAAGCCCGGCATACTACCGATGCCAGGCACATGATCCGCGTGGACACCGCCAAGAATTGACTGAATAACATTATCGGGGTGATCGCTATGCACGTTGGTATTCAGCGCAAGATGAGTACTTGCGCGTGAAAAACTAGGGATCCCGGTCTCCACATGGCAGGCCGCACAGGCACCCTCGAACAGGCGTTCCCCCGCCTCCATGCCTGGCGAGCTAACCGCTGCACTGGCCACGCGTTGTTCAGCCGCCGCCATGGTTGCCTCACTATTGCCGGAGGGAGCCTGCATCTGCGCAGCCACATAGTGGGCAATCGCCCGCACATCGTATTCAGGTAGTTCTGCCAAGCCCGCCACGACCGGTGCCATAGGGCCTGAGGCAACACCGTGCAGCGCCGACTCGCCATAGCGCAGATAGTCGAAAAGCGATGCTTCACTCCAAGCAATGGGTGCTTGCGACAGCGTATTGAGCGGCGGTGCTTCCCAGCCATCCACAAAGGTACCTGCCAAGTAAGCGTTACCGCTTTTCTCTGCACCCATGACATTGCGTGGGCTATGGCAGGCGCTGCAGTGGCCTAAGCCTTCGGCCAGGTAAGCCCCGCGATTATACAATTCACTCTGCATAGGGTCAGGCTGGAAGGGGGTGGGGTCATGATAAAGCGCGTTCCAGCCCGCCATTAAGGCGCGCACGCTGAAGGGGAAAGTGAGTTCATTGGTCGGCTTTTCAGCGGCAACGGCCGGCTGGGCCATTAAGTAGGCATAGAGCGCCTGCAAATCGGTATCGCTTGTTTTGGCAAACGCTGTGTAGGGAAAAGCAGGATACAGGTGGCTACCATCACGGCTGATACCGTGGCGCATTGCCCGCTCAAACGCCGCGTAAGACCACTGGCCAATCCCGGTGGCTTCATCCGGGGTAATATTAGTGCTGTAAAGCGTACCAAAGGGTGTTTCAAACGCCCGCCCTCCCACATTGGTACTTCCCCCCTCAGAAGTGTGGCATGCCGCGCAGTCACCCGCGGCGGCGACCAATCGCCCACGCTCAATGGTTTCAGCAGAATAAAGATTGGCGGCAGGGCGAGCGACCGGCGCAAGAGTGCTTTTCCAGGGCCAGGCCATTACCGCGGTACCTGCGACCGTGGTCAGCGCAGCGGCGGCTAACCACCTGCGGCTAGCGGCTCGCTTAGGTAAACGCTGCTGTGCTGCACCCTCCGTCGCCGACGCTTTTAACGCATCGCGCACGCGCTTAGCTGTAAAGGGTGGTTGGCGAAAACGGATGCCGGTCGCATCAAAGAGTGCATTGGCGATAACCGCAACACCAGGTGAAAGCTCTGCACCCGTTAATAAGTCACTAGGGGCCGGACGCAACGACGCTGTTTTTGTTTGGGTAACGGCTGGACTTTCGCGTTTAACTAACGCACTTGGCACCACTTCAACGCCTCGTTCTGGCGCATCACTCCCATCGCCCCACTCATCAAACCCAGGTGCTTGCCCCAAAAGGGGGCGGGCTTCACCCAGTATTCGCTCTTGCAGCGTTTGCTGCAGGCCCGCCGTATCCACCTCAGGGCCATCATCTTGACCAACGATTAATCGCGTTAGCTGGACATCCCCCGTTACCCGGTTAACCGCAACATCGGCAATCCAAGCTGAGCGCACCCCGGCTTCCATCCGCTGATGCCGATCAGGCAACTGAGCGAACGCAAATCCGCGCCCCTGCAGCAGGTCTTGCGGCGCTGAGTCGGTGGGTTTCTTGAATGGCACTTGCCACCCAGCACGCTTGGCTACCGACTCAATCAGCTCGATAGACCGGGCATCCTCAAGGTGACGAAGGCGCAGCGAAACGGGGTCTTGCCCGCTATCGCGAGCCACCTCATCTAAAAATGATTCACGCGCAAAGGCCTGCTGCATGTCTACTAATGTGGCGCTGCTAGGCGTCTGGCCAGGCTGCTGGAGTCGCGCTGAAAGATGTTGGTCTCGAAAGACATAAGGCGACAAGACAGAGGCAGACAACGCAGTTGGATCGCTATCGTCTGCTGGCACTTGCGGTATAGTTTCTGGAATAGTTTCTGGTATAGCGGCTGGCTCAGTTGCCCTGCCGCTTAACCAGAGCCCAACCGCAGCTACTTCACCGCTGCTGTTAGCCTGCTGGTAGTGATAGCGGGCTATTTCGCCACTATCGGTAAGCTCAGCCTTTAACGACATTCGCTGGGCTTGGCCTAGCGCCTCTACGTCTTGTGTATAGCGTGCATCTAGCCAGACCGCTACCGGGCAACCCAGCGTTTGGGACATAAGCGCAGCATCCACGGCGGCATCATCGCCGCAGTGGCGTCCAAGGCCTGTCGCTTGGCTAGACATCGGCTGCTGATCAAGGCTGTAAAGCTCAATTTGGCTAGCCTCCAGGGCGGTTAAGCTAACCAAATCCTGCTGAAGTGCCACGGGGGTCGTGGTTTGCCCCCATATCTTCAACTGATGATCGCTAACCTCGGCGACTACCCAGCCGGGGTAATTGCCCCAGCGCATACGACTAGGCCAGCCATATACACGTTGCGCTGAGAGGCCGGTTTGAGGCTCTTGATGGCGCAGTGAACGGTGCTCACTGCCCGCTTTCTCACTATGCCTTAGCGTTTGCTTTAGCCTTTCATTGGGCTCGCGGGGAACCGCTTGCCACTCAAGCTGCAGCTGTTTAGCGGCGTCTCTCGCTACCGCTAAACTCTCCGCCACCACGCCCACGAAATTGCCTTCCACCACCACATCAACCTGACCTGGCAATGACGCCACGCTGGCCCTATCGACACTCACTAAGTGAGCGCTCTCAAAGCGTTCACCGTTCCAGTGGTAGTAAGGTGGGCGGACGACAACACCATAGCGCACATGGGTAAGCTGCGAAGGTAAACCCTCCCCATTATCGTCTTGGGATGGCAGCGTACGCTTACCCATGAGGCGACTCCTGCTGCGCGGCGGCATTGATCACCACGGCACGTTGTGCGGCTTGGAGAATTTCAACATGGGTACCACACCGGCAGAGGTTATGTTCAAGGGCGGCACGTATCTGTTGAGGAGAGGGCTGGGCGTTATGATTGAGCAGCGCACGAATCGTTATAATCATACCGTTCAAGCAGTAACCACACTGAGCCGCTTGCGCGTCGATAAATGCTTGTTGCACGGGATCAAGCTGACCATTCTGGGAAAGGCCATCAAGCGTCGTAATGTCATGGCCAGCGGCAGCCGATACGGGCAGCACGCAAGCACGCGCCGCCATGCCATCAATCAGTACACTGCACGCGCCGCATTCGCCCAAACCACAGCCATATTTAGGGCCATTGAGCGCTAGATCATTACGCAAGACATTAAGCAGCGGCGTATTCAATGGCACCGCCACTTCCCTCACCTGTCCATTAACTGTCAGCTTTAGCGTCATAGGGGATCATCATCGTTATTGTTAAAGCGGCCTTCTTACTTAGATATTACTAATAAAGCCTAGCTATTAAACCCTGCCTGATGCACCAGATGAGTGCGAAGCAAAATAACCACGACCATTAAAGGTGCGTACACCATAAAAAATGCTCTATTAAACGTATAGCACTCAATGGATACTTTTTTCAAGTTTTTAAAAATACTGAAAATATAATAAAAAATACATTAAAATCAATCGATTATCACGATCAATCAGCATTTAATCCTACAAAAATATTTTCAGAAATTAATTCTTGACCAACAAATAAATGGTGTATACGTTGTTTTATAGCGTTCATAGACTCCCTTGGAATCGCCTCCACAAGCATTTTCAACAGGGACATGTGACTAAACAGCGAGGAAACAACGATATGAACAATAAACCCACCATTGCCGTTATCGGCGCAGGTCTAGGCGGCGCTGCTGCAGGCGCGCTGCTGCAGCAAGCGGGCTACCCCACCAAGGTATATGAACAAGCCCCGGCATTTTCTCGCTTAGGGGCCGGCATTCATCTTGGCCCTAACGTCATGAAAGTCATGCGCCGTATTGGCATTGAAGATCAGCTCAATGCCATGGGGTCGCACCCAGATCATTGGTTCAGCCGTAACGGCATGACAGGCGAATACCAGTCACGTATTCCCCTGGGTGAGTTTGCGCGCGAAAATTATGGTGCGTCTTACATCACCGTTCACCGTGGTGATCTTCACGAACTGATGGTCAGTACACTGGACCAAAACAACCTCTTTTTTGATAAGCGCTTAGTGGATGTGGATGAGACAGGCGAAAAAGTGGTCATGACCTTTGCCGATGGCTCAACCGAAGAGGCTGATTTGGTGATCGGCGCTGATGGCGTTAACTCGCGCTTACGCGAGAAGCTGCTTGGCCCTGAAGCGCCTATTTACAGTGGCTGGGTCGCTCATCGGGCGATTATCTCGGCGGAAAAACTCAAAGCATACGACCTGGATTTCGAAGCCTGCGTAAAGTGGTGGTCGGAAGACCGGCACATGATGGTGTACTTCGTCACCGGTGACGAAAAAGAGTACTACTACGTGACGGGCGTGCCTGAGCCTGATTGGAATCACGGCACCTCTTTTGTCGATAGCTCACGTGAAGAGATGCGCGAGGCTTTCAAGGGCTACCACCCCACCGTGCAGGCGTTGATCGACTGCACTGAAAGCGTCACCAAATGGCCGCTGTTGGAGCGTAATCCTCTACCACTGTGGCATGAAAACCGGCTGGTACTGCTCGGTGACGCCTGCCACCCCATGAAACCGCATATGGCCCAGGGCGCCGCGATGGCCATTGAAGATGCTGCCATGCTGGTGCGCTGCCTTGAACAGGTGGGTGCCGACGATTATCAAACCGCGTTTGAGCTTTACCGCACCAACCGCTTTGAACGCGCTTCCCGGGTACAGCAAGTCTCCCACGATAATACCTGGCTGCGAGAAGACGAAGACCCCGCCTGGGTGTTTGGCTATGACGTTTTCGAGGTACCGCTGAAGCAGCCAATCAACGAAGGGAGCCCGGTATGAGTAGCACCTATCTCTATGGCGCCAACCTCCACGCCAACGGTATTCGTCAGCACTACTTACGCTTCGGGGACAGCGCCGACGCCTCGCGCCAGCCGCTGGTGCTGATACCCGGCATTACCAGCCCCGCCATTACGTGGAGTTTTGTTGCGGAGCGCCTGGGTCAGCACTTTGATACTTATGTGCTCGACGTTCGCGGGCGTGGCTTGTCCTCGACTGGCCCAGACATCGCTTACGATACCTACACCTGTGCCGATGACGTCATCGCTTTTATTGACGCACTGGAACTGAAAAATGTCATCCTGGCGGGCCACTCCATGGGGGCACGCTTTGCACTTCGAGCCGTGAATCGTGGCGCCAAGGGCATCGACAAATTGGTGCTGATCGACCCGCCCGTTTCAGGACCAGGCCGCCGGGAGTATCCCAGCAAGTTACCGTGGTATGTCGACTCTATCCGCGACTGCACCCGGGGCGCCGATATCGAGACCATGCGCCACTACTGCCCTACCTGGAGCAACGAGCAGCTAAGGCTGCGTGCCGAGTGGCTGCACACCTGCTTTGAGCCCGCCATCGTTCAGGCGTTTGAAGAGTTTCACAGCGTTGATATCCACCAGGATTTCCCTGGCATCAAGGTGCCCACGCTGCTGATGTGTGCGGGTAAGGGCGGGGTTATCCAAGATGAGGATCGCGCCGAAATACGCTCCCTGCTACCGACAATTCGCATTACCACCGCGGAACAAGCGGGCCATATGATTCCCTGGGATGACTTCGACGGCTTTTTTGCCGCCTTTGAAGACTTCCTGGGTACACAACTCTAACAAAGGCCAATGATCATGACCTCCAGCGCTACCACTAAAACATACCGTATCGGCCAGATTGTCCCCAGCTCCAACATCACCATGGAGACTGAGATCCCAGCGATGCTGGCGGCGCGGCAGTTGATTCGACCAGAACGCTTTACCTTCCACTCCAGCCGTATGCGTATGAAAACCGTCAGTAAGGATGAGCTGGCCGCCATGGATGCAGAGTCAGACCGCTGCGCCCTGGAGCTGTCTGATGCGGCAGTGGATGTTATGGGCTACGCATGCCTGGTCGCCATCATGGCCATGGGCCCCGGCTACCATCGTGAATCCCAGCAGCGGCTACGCAGCCGCACCCAAGAGAATGGCTGCGATACGCCAGTGGTCACCAGTGCAGGTGCGCTGGTGGATGCCCTGGGTGTGATGAAAGCCAAGCGTGTGGTGGTAGTGGCGCCCTATATGAAGCCGCTGACCGAGATGGTGGTGGACTATATCCGCCAGGAAGGTATTGAGGTGCTCGACTACCGGGCGCTTGAGATCCCCAACAACCTAGACGTTGCCCGCCACGACCCCGCCAATCTACCCGAGATTGTCGCTAGTCTCGACTTAACCAATATCGATGCGATTGTGCTGTCAGCCTGTGTGCAAATGCCATCACTGCCTGCCGTTGCCAAGGTAGAAGC
>JAMCZP010000267.1 GCA_023485185.1 Gammaproteobacteria bacterium | reverse complement strand
GGGACAACAAGCCGAACTGGGTCTGGCTACCCAGCGCATTGAGCAGGTTAACGCCCGCCCAGTACTCTTCTTCCGTGACATCGAAGTCGTCAATCAGCTTGAATAGGTCGCCGACTAAGCGATGGACAATTTGCTTGGCGCGGTCATTGCCGCCGGTTTTATCAAAGCCGGCAACGGTTTTGACAAACGCTTGGACGTCGGGGGTGTCAAATATCTTCACGGTCATGGTGAAACCTCTATTTTTATAGGATATTGTTTTATAAAAAGAACTGGCGTGTTCTATAGGCGATTAGCTGTCGTCGTCCCGTACCGAAGAGGGGTGGCGACAGAGTGGCTTGACGGTAATCTCCATATAGGGAAATAGCGGCAGGTTACTGACGAGTTCTTGCAGCTCGGCGTTATCTTCTACGTCAAAAATACTGACGTTTGAGTAGCTACCCGCTACCCGCCACAAGTGACGCCATTTGCCCTGGCGCTGCAGGTCTTGGGAATACGCCTTTTCAGTCGCCTTAATCTTCGCCGCTTGCTCTGTGGGCATATCGGTCGGCAACTTAACGGTCATCTCTACTTGAAACAGCATACAACTCTCCTCTTGCATGACGGGCGAACGCAAACGATGGCTTTATTTACGTGACTTTTACTTACGTGAATAATGCGCCAACTTATCTTCATCTAAGGTGATGCCCAGTCCAGCGCCTTGGGGCACTTCAACGCCAAACTCGGTGTAGTTGAGGGGCTCAACGACGATGTCATCTTTCAGCAGCAGCGGGCCGAACATTTCCGTGCCCCAGGCCATTTCGGGCAGCGTCGCCCAGGCGTGTAAAGAGGCAGCGGTACCAATGGTGCCCTCTAGCAGTGTGCCGCCATAGAGGCCAACCCCGGCCGCTTGCGCCACATGAGCCAGTTCCAACACGCCGTGAATACCGCCGGATTTGGCAATCTTCAGGGCGAAGGCACCACTAAAGCCACTACAGATAAGATCAAGACCATCGCGGGCATCCTGAACGGCCTCGTCAGCCAGCATTGGCACGTTGAAGCGGTTAGCCAAGCGAACTAAACCGGCATGTTCACGGGCAGCAATGGGCTGCTCGATTAACTCAATACCGGCATCCTGCAACGCTTGAATACCCCTCACCGCAGTCGATTCATCCCACGCCTGATTAACATCAACGCGAACACTGGCACGATCACCTAAGGCTTCTTTTATCGCCGCTACATGGCGTACATCCTGATCCACCGGGTTAGCACCAATTTTTAACTTGAAGTCGCAATGGCGACGTTGCTCTAAACGCAGCAGCGCTTCATCGATATCCTTGGCGGTATCGCCGCTTGCGAGGGTCCAAAGCACCGGTAAATGTTCTTGGCGTGTGCCGCCGAGCAGTTCGGCGACACTCAACCCCAGGCGCTTACCCTGAGCATCTAATAGCGCTGTCTCTAGCGCAGACTTGGCGATCATATTGCCGCGAGTATGACGGTTAAGCCGGGCGCGCAGCTGATGAACATTGTTAGATGGCTGACCAATCAGCAGCGGTGTCAGGTAGGTATCAATATTGCGCTTAATGCTCTCCGGGCTTTCCGGGCCGTAAGCCAATCCACCAATGGTAGTGCCCTCGCCCAGCCCTTCGATACCATCGGAGTGGCGCATACGCACAATAACCATGGTTTGGCAGGCCATGGTGGTCATGGAAAGTTTGTGAGGACGGATGGTCGGTAAATCGACTAGCAGCGTCTCAATATGTTGGATGACGGTTGACATGGCAGCTCCGGCGTCTGGCAATCATTTGACTGGATATCAGTTTGATTGGCGTTACACGACGGAACCAATATTGTTTAGGTGCTTGGCTATACCGAGGAGGTATCACCAGCCAGTGGTTAGAACTGCATTTTTTTAGCTTGTGGATAGCATTATGTAGTCGCTACTGCCTTTACTAAACCCTACAGCTTATTTTTATATTATTTATCAATTAGTTGAAGACAGGTGAATGACTTAAATGGCGCGCAACTTGCAACTAGGTGGCGTAACAAATAGGACATCACCCTGCTTTCAGGCATGTACAGCACCTACTACTAACGATCATGAGAGATGAAAGCTCTAAACCATAAGCCCGCCCGCCACTGGTAGATACGAACCGCTTTCTCCAAAGCGCTCTGCGTTGAGTATCTTGTGCGACAAAAGAATAAGGCAAGGCGGTAACTCGACCTCTTTTACGGCTGAAACTTAGTAATAAAGAGCTAATTGTCTAAGGCCAATTTATGGCGTGCCGCCAACACATCGTCGTGAGGATCGTGGTTCCAGAGCCAATCGAATCGGTTTTCGAGGTTTTCAATCAGCTTGGCTTCGTCGTCGCCGATATACTCACCGGCATATTCATAGACATCGCCAGCTTCATGGGACGTTTGCTGCACCCTGCAAGTGCGGGCGTGACGCACCTGCTCAAAAGCGGCTAAGAAATCGTTAACAGTGTGGCGATCACAATGCTCATCAGTCAGAAGACTTGCCAGGACGTAGGCATCTTCAAGCGCTTGCCCCGCCCCCGCCCCCTGGTGCGGCACCAATGCATGGGCAGCGTCGCCAACAATCAGCACACGGTCACGATGGTAACGGGCAAGTTCGGGTAACTCATGCAGCGCCCAACGCGTTGGCTCAGGAATGCATTCAAGGATTGCTTGGCAGGCTGGGCTCCACCCCTCGAAAACCTCCAGCATTTCCTTCTGGCTGGTGGCTTGTACCCATTCTTCACCTTCGGCAAGTTTAGGGTTCGGTGTAGAGCGGTCAGTAATAAAAGCGACAACATTGATCAGTTGCGACTGCTTAACCGGAAACGTCAGGATGTGTCGGTCTTTGCCAAGATACATTTGGGGTACTAGTGCTAGGCGTTTCTCGCTACCTTTAGCCTCTAAAGCGGCCTCTAGCTCATCGGTCGGGATCATGCCGCGGTAGGCGTAAGTGCCACTCCAAAACGGGGTAATCTCGCCGTACTGCTCTGGAGGTAAGACATGGCGTCGCACCCCAGACTTAATTCCATCAAAGCCAATGATCACATCGCCGGTAAAATGTGTGCCATCATCAAAGTAGGCTGTGGCGCTATCGGCATCTTGCTTAACCTCGACACAGCGCTTGCCAAAGTGAGCGATGCCCTCTGGTAGATTGGCGACAATGGCTTCCAAAAAATCGGCACGGTGTACTGAGGACTGGCCGACACCTGGCGCTAAGCTGGCGGTCAAGTAAGCATCATCGCTGCCACGCCGCCATTCAAACCAAACATCCTCAAAGGGAGCGGGTGAAGAATCGGCAATACGTTGATAGGAAGCTTCCAAGCCCAGCCGCTGAATAGCCTTTACCGCATTAGGGCCAAAGGAGACCCCGGCACCAATTTCAGAGAACTGTGGTGCGGCTTCGAAAAGCTGTACATCAAGGTGGCTGTCGCGAGATAGAGCGACGGCGAAGGCTACGCCGCCGATACCACCACCAACGATGCCAATTGAAAGACGTTTTTGTTGTGTATTTGCTACTGTGTTGTTAGCTACCATGATTTCACTCTGCTCAGGGGCTTATCGTTGTATGTTGAGCGTCATGCTCTCCCCCTAACGCTATTCGGGAGCGTTAACAGCAACCACACAGCCTCCTTCATTCAGACTATAAACGGCGCTAATAACAATATGAATCAATCATTTAAAAACATCTCTGACTGCCGCATACAACTATTGTTGGATACGCAGCGAGGCGCTAGTTGATGGAGAAACTTGCCAATATTGACCTTAATCTGCTGGTCGTTTTTGACTTGTTGTACCAAGAGCAGAATACGCAGCGGGTTGCGCTGCGCTTGGGCATCACTCAACCGGCGGTGAGCCATGCACTGAAACGGTTACGACACTTGTTGGAGGACGAACTTTTCGAGCGCACGTCACAAGGGCTGCAACCTACGCCCCGTGCCAGCCGACTTCACCCCGGCATTGCGGATGCGTTGGCGCGAATGAACGACACGCTGAACCTATGCGATGATTTCAACCCCGCAAAGAGTGATCGCACATTTCATATCAACATGACTGACATTGGTGAAATCGTATTTCTTCCACGCTTGCTGCAGCACCTTTCTCAACAAGCACCGGGCGTTTCAATTAATACCGTGCGCAGCCACCATAACGACCTAAAACACGAGATGGAGGAAGGAGAGATAGACTTGGCAGTTGGCCTGATCCCGCAACTGGGAGCAGGTTTTTACCAGCAACGACTGTTTGTACAGCGCTACGTTTGCCTGATGCGCGAAGATCACCAGCTTGCTGAGGGGAATTTTAGTATTGAGGATTTTCGCGCAGCGCATCACGCTGTGGTGGTTGCCCAGGGCACCGGGCACGGAATCATCGAAGAGCAGCTTGCGCATGCAGGGGTTGTGCGTCCAGTTCGATTAACACTGCCACATTTCGCAGCCGTTCCCTATATCGTCAGCAGTAGTGACTTAGTGGTGACGGTAACCAGCAAGCTGGCCGAGGCGACACGAGCGCGATTTGGACTAGCCGTTCGTGAGCTCCCTCTGGCATTCCCCGAGATTCCGATTAATCTTTTCTGGCACCGCCGCTTTCATCAAGACCCTGGTAATCGCTGGTTGCGGGGGCTTATGTTTGAGATGTTCTCAGAGTAATAAATCACGCTCAGCGACTCCTCTCAGCGCGTTTTACGTGGCACTCTTTCGTGACCAATAGAACATGCCTGATGCCTTGTTCAATATAGTGGCTGATAACTGCTCATCACTTGGCCTGCCAGCTAAGCCATAACATACGTGCAGGGGCAGTAGATGCTCTTCCCGGGGATGGCAGAAACGTGCATAGGGTGCATGATCCCAGTTAGCCAAGCGACGACTGCGCTCTGCTTCATCAATCTCTTGACTGGAGCAGGTAGTCACTAGCCACTCTTCGAAGGCCTGATTTTTAGCTTGGCTCTCTTGCGTAATGGGGCTAAAGAATTCCCGCATGTTATGGAATGAAAAACCTGAGCCGATCACCAGCAGGTTCTCGCGTTTCAGAGATGTTAGCGCTTGGCCAATGGCAAGGTGCGTATCAGCGCTAAGGTTGTTAACCAACGAGAGCTGTACACAGGGAATATCGGCCTCTGGATACATTATTTTAAGCGGAACAAACACGCCATGATCAAAACCACGCTGCGCATCGAGTGTCGCCGGAATGCCGGCGTTTTCAAGCGCCCTGCTCACCTGGTGTGCCAACTCAGGTTCCCCCTGGCAGGGGTACTGAATTTGGTAGGCTTCGGGTGGGAATCCCCCATAGTCGTAGATCAGCTCTGGAGCGGCCCCTGACGTGATCGTGGGGACAGACGCTTCCCAGTGGGCGCTGATAATTAAAATAGCCGACGGTTTGCTGATGACGTTGGCGATTCCTTTCAGCGACTCGACCATCTCTTGGTGAGCTGGGTCACCCAATAGCGGCAGAGGCCCGCCGCCGTGGGAGAGAAATAAAATATCTGGCGAGGTGTTCATCATCGTTTCCTCATGGTTACTTAAGACTGAAGGTTGCAAAACGCGGCCATAGCCCTATTCATTAATTTTTTAAACTTAAATGACTGCAGGCCCTACCGGCACAATACCGCTGGGGTTCAGCGCTTTGATTGAGTAATACCCGGCTTTGATGTGCTCAATATTGACCGTGTCGGCGATCCCATTAATCGCGTAGATTCGTTGCATATAAGCGTGCAAGTAAGGCATGCCTTGAAGTGTATTTCGATTGCATTTGAATAGCCCGTGATAGGCAGCATCAAACCTGATCAACGTCACGAATAGCCGAACATCGGTTTCCGTTAGCCGTTCGCCGAACAGATAAGAACGTCCATCAGATAAACGTGTTTCGAGTTCATCCAAGGTTAGAAACACCTTGCCATATGCCTCTTCGTACGCTTGCTGAGACGATGCAAACCCTGCTTGGTAGACACCGTTATTGAGGTTTTTATAGATAACCTCGTTCAACGCATCAATGTCGTTGGCTAAATCTACTGGGTATAGATTCGATCCTAGTTGGCCAAAATCCTCGAACGCATTGTTGAGCATGCGAAGAATATCGGCTGACTCATTATTGACAATGGTTTGTGTTTTCTTGTCCCACAAAACGGGAACGGTTGCTCGCCCGGTGTAGGTTGGGTCGGCTCGTGAATACAGTTCATGCAAATACTGAGCGCCATTGAGGTTATCTTCATTGGCACCGGGGTAGTCGCCAAACTGCCAGCCATTATCGGATAACCGGGGGTCAACGACCGTCACACTGATCATATTCGTTAGGCCTTTCAGCTGACGCGCCATAAGCGTACGGGAAGCCCAGGGGCAGATATAAGCAACGTAAAGGTGATAGCGGTCTTTTTCTGCCTTAAAGCCACCTTTGCCTGTGATACCAGGCGAGCCGTCCGGTGTGATCCAATGGCGAAACGACGATAGTTGGCGAATAAACCGCCCCTCTTCATCTTTGGCCTGCATAGGGTGCCAGTTTTCCTGCCATGTTCCGTTAACCAACATAGTAATCTCCTTCCATCAAAACAAGCCCCGTCAATAGTGGCGGGGCGACCGGTATGCTAAGAGTTATTTTCGACCCTGAAAGAACTGTGACTGCAGCAGACTATCGACTGACAAGCGCCCGGCTCCTTGAATCGCTAACGCAGTGGTGATGGCGAAAAGAGCAAGTGCGTATTCGTAGCCGTTGTTAGTCAGGAACAGGCCGTTACCCAAATGGACACTTAAAATGGCGACCAGCATGGTGAAGGCTGAAACAATCGCCGCTGGGCGGGTCAAAAGCCCGAGGAATAAAGCGATCCCTCCCAAAAACTCGGCGCTACCTGCCAGTAACGCCATCGTATAACCGGGTTCAAGACCGATACTGGCCATCCATTGTCCGGTGCCTTCCAAGCCGTAGCCCCCGAACCAACCAAACAATTTCTGTGCACCGTGTGCCGCTAATATCAAACCGACCGGTAGTCTTAAAGCCAGGGCCGCATAGCCGCCAGTGGAATTAAATAATGTGTGTGCGAATTGGTTTTTCATGAGTTGTTCCTCGAATAGCGAATGTCGTTTATTTAACAAGCTTTGCGTTACTGATGAACGCACTTTACTCTCGCCATGAAGAAACAATAAGGTCGAAGATGTTGCATTATTAACAACAAAACGTTGATAATATTTATTTCCGTCAGCGATAGGGAAACGAATGGATCGTATTGATGCCATGAGAGCCTTCGTCAACGTAGTTAGCGAAGGAACCTTCACCCAGGCCGCCGAGCGACTTGAAATGTCGCCTCAACTCGTTAGTAAATATGTATCTCAGTTGGAAGAGCGCCTTGGGGTGCGACTTTTGAACCGCACAACCCGAAAAGTGCATCTCACAGAAGCGGGCATTCGTTACTTTGAGCATGCCCAGCAGGTGCTTGACGACATTGACGATATGGACAGTCAGCTCAATGACTTGCAAGAAGGTGCTCGGGGTCGTTTGCGAATCAGCGCCCCTGTTTCCTTCGCGACACTGCACTTAGCGCCACTGCTTGCTGAGTTTCAACAGGCACACCCAGCCGTTAGCATTGACTTACAGTTGAACGATAGAAAAGTGGATATCGTAGAGGAGGGGTTTGATATCGCTTTACGCATTGGCCATTTGAAAAGCTCTTCTCTCATCGCTAAGTTTATTGCCCCCGTGCGGCTGGTAATATGCGCCTCGCCTGACTATTTAGCCCGCCATGGCACACCTAAAAGCCCCAGTGAACTGAAAAAACATCGATATCTGCGTTACAGCTATATGGAGCATGATATGGGATTGCCCGCCACAGAGTGGCTCCCCACTACTGGGCGACATCAAGAGGGAGACTTAATCAGTAATAATGGCGATGTGTTGATCAAAGCAGCTATTCAGGGGGCTGGCATTGCCATTCAACCTACCTTTATTTCCGGCGAGGCGATTGCCAAGGGCAGCCTCAAAGTGATTCTCCCTGAGTGCGAACCCGCCCCTTTAGGTCTTTATGCTGTTTATGCACACCGCAAATTATTGGCAAGTAAGGTACGGTGCTTTATCGACTTTTTAGACGGCTATTTCGGAGACCCTCCGTACTGGGATAACTTCGAATGTGGGGAGTAAATCTCGTTTAACAGTTATCGCTTTTATGTAATGTGCATATAAGGTCGACCCACAATACGGCTATGTCATTTTCAATGACGTAACCATGGAAAACTGGGCAATTTCCGATGAGTTTTTTTGCTGCATCGCTCAGAAAATTGAGCTAGATCACCTACCTCTACCGCTCACACCGTTGTCAGCCTTCACCCAAGCTGTTGTGTTGAAAAACGCAACGGTTTGCTTTTGTTGGCGTCCGAGCAGCCGATTTTACTCAAATATATCTACTGCCATTTGAATAAAATTATTAAGCACAGGAGATACATTGCCTGCGCGCCACGCTAGCCATAGCGGCATATCACAGGTGGTTAACTCCTCCAGTTCAATAAAACAGATACCGGGCATGGGATGGCTACGGCTGGCAGCCGGTACAATGGACACACCCAACCCTGCGGCCACCATACTAAGAATGGTGATGTTATCGGCGCCATACTGCACTACGCGGGGCTCGAAATTTAGACGTGAAAAATGCGCGACCATTCGATCGTAATAGACCGGCGAGATCCCACGGTATCCCCATACAAACTCAGTCTCTGCAAGCTCCACCAGACGTGTTGGCGGCGATTGCGCCCAATATGAGTTGACGGGCACGGCAAGGATCAGATGGTCACGCTGCAAAAGGTGGGCCTTAATGCCTGAGGGCGTATGGTCATCATGATAAATAATACCTGCATCGAGCCCTCCCTGATTCAGCTTCTCCAACTGCGGACCGGAAAGTAACGTAAAGACATCCAGTGCCACATGAGGGTAACGACCACGATAGCCGCCCATGAGCTTGGCCACTTCTGGCACCCATAGATGCGTCACAGTGACACCAAGACTAAGCTTCCCGGTTTGGCCACGGCCCATCGCCAGCAGACGCGCCTTGATGTCTGCACGATCGTCAATGAGTCGGGTGGCCTCGCTATAAAGCGTTCGACCTGCCACGGTCAATCGAACACCACGAGCGTGACGATCAAGAAGCTGTGTACCAACATCGTCTTCCAGTAGCCGCATCTGCCGTGTCAGCGCAGGTTGAGCAACATGCACTTTGCGGCTAGCGGCAGAAATCGATCCTGTCTCTACCACGGCAATAAAGTACTCCAGTTGGCGAAACTCCATGGACTGAAACACCTCACAAATACTCAAGAACCCTCATTCAGGGACAGTTCACCATTACTACCAACACTTACGACCATACCGGCTTTCCATACCCATATGACATGGCTAGCATCTAAAATCTATATTTTTGGTATCTCTATCCTTGTTTCATAGTGAATGAACACTTCATAACAAGACTCGCCATGGCGAGCAGGAAACCCTATGAACAAGACCTATCACCTTCTAACGGGGTTGCACTTTGCCGTGTGCACCCTAGCGATGATCTGGCCCGGCGCACTGATCGCTAATCGTATCGAACCTACCGTGCTTGGGCTGCCCTTTCTATTTTTCTGGTACATCCTCTGGATGCTGATTCTATTTGTCGGCATGTGGGTGGCTTTTGTGATTCGCCACAGAGGTGGTCGCCATGAATGATTCGATCATTGTCGTCGGCATCACCTTAACCTATCTCGTTCTGGTGCTATGGGTGGGGCTCCGCGCTCGCGGTCAGGAAAATTCAAGCTTGGAGGGTTATGTAGCGGGAGGCCGCCATGTGGGCGTGGTGATCCTGTTCTTCATCCTCGGTGCCGAAATCTTCTCCGCCTTTGCATTCCTGGGTGCACCGGGCTGGAGCTACCAGCACGGTGCACCAGCCTTCTATATTCTGGCTTACCTGTCGCTAATACCCATCACTATTTGGGCCATGGGGCCGAGAGTAGCCAAATTAGGTCGTGAACGGGGTTATCTCACTCAAGGCGATATGATTGCCGATCACTACCAAAGCAAAACGCTGGGTATGCTGGCCGGGGTGATCGGCGTGCTAGCGCTGGTGCCCTACCTTACTATCCAGATTGCCGGTGCTGGCTTACTGTTTCAGGCGGCTACTGATGGCCTGATTCCCTTCTGGCTAGGTGCATTGCTGGCCTTCCTGGTAGTCGCTGCCTACGTCTTCTGCAGTGGTCTGAACGGCATTGGCTGGACCAACCTACTCCAAGGCATCATGATGATAGTTATCGCGTGGTTCCTGGGACTGTCGATCTCTGAGCGCCTCTACGGCGGCGTGGGCGAGATGTTCAGCCAGATCCAGTTAACCATGCCTGAATACCTGACCATGCCTGGGGCCACCGGCATGAACTGGGGCTACTTCAGCACCGCGGTACTGGTCAGCGCATTCGGCGGTGCCATGTGGCCGCATCTGTTTATGAAGTTCTACTCTGCTGATAGCGGCAAAACGCTGCGCAAAGTCAGTGTCTTTTACCCGCTCTACGCCTACCTGCTGGTGCCGCTGCTGTTTATCGGCTTTGCTGGCATCTTGACCTTCTCCGATTCTCCTTTAGAGCGCTCTGATACGGTGCTCCTACGCATGGTGATGGACGTGGCCAACTTCTCGCCCTGGGTGATCGGTTTGATGCTCTCTGGCGCACTGGCCGCCGCCATGTCTACTGGCGCTAATCTAGCCCATACCGCTGCTGTGGTGTTGGTGCGTGATGTGCTCGGTCCCACCATGATGAAAGGCGCCAGCGAGAAGGCAGTCGTCAGCACAACACGCTGGAGCGTGCTCGGCCTCTCACTGATTGCTTACCTGTTCGCGCTGGCCAACCCGTCATCGCTGGTACTACTCCTGCTCGGCGCTTATGGATTGATTGTCCAGCTGTTCCCGATGGTGATTGGCGCACTGTTTATGCCACAGCTACGCCGTGCCAGCGTTATGGCGGGTGCCCTGCTCGGCAGCCTGGCTTACTTGGTGATGGAATTCGCTTGGAGCTCTCCACTTGGCTGGCACGCAGGCGTCTGGGCGATGCTGCTCAACGTTGGCGTTGTGACGACCTGTCAATTGCTCGTCAAGCCCACTCTTGCTGACCCCACACCTACCCACCCTCAATGAGAGCCTGGAGAAAAGTATGATTACCCAGACCGATCGATTTAATTTTAAGGGTGCCATTGCCACTCATGTAGATGCGGCATTCGAAGATGTCCAATCACTCTACCGTCAATTGCATCAGACCCCCGAGTTGCCCTTTCAGGAGTATAAGACGAGTGCGCGACTCGCCGACGCTTTGGAAAATTTCGGCTATGAGGTGTCCCGCAACATTGGCGGCACGGGTGTCGTGGCCGTGCTACGTAATGGCGAAGGCCCCACCGTCATGCTGCGCGGCGACATGGATGCGCTACCCATCAAGGAAGAAACAGGGCTAGAGTTTGCCAGCAGTGAAACCGCTGTGGCTGAAAATGGCGAAACTGTGCCGTTGATGCATGCCTGCGGCCACGACCTACACAGCAGCTGTATTGTCGGCGCCGCTGCGGTCATGGCGGGACTGAAAGAGCAATGGTCCGGCACATTGATGCTGATCTGCCAGCCTGCAGAGGAAATTTTTGGCGGTGCCCAAGCGATGCTTGATGACGACCTTTATAGGCGCTTCTCTCGCCCAGACATCATTCTTGGCCAACACAACATGCCCGCTCTCGCAGGCACTATCGGCCACCGCGAAGGTAGTGCTATGGCCGCCTGCACCAACTTGGCGGTCACTATACATGGTAACGGAGGCCACGGCTCCATGCCCGCTCAAACGGTGGATCCGGTAGTTATTGCTGCACATGTGGTCACCCGCCTGCAAAGTATCGTGTCCCGGGAAGTGCCACCTGAAGAAACCGTGGTGGTGACCGTTGGTAAACTCCACGCGGGAACCCAGGCCAATATCATCCCTCATTCGGCAGAGCTTGAGATTAATATCCGTAGCTTTGATGATGCACTGCATCGCCAAGTAGTGACGTCTATTGAGCGAATTATCCGCGCAGAATGCGAAGCGGGCCGCTCGCCCAAACTGCCGGAATTCCGAGTACTCAACGAGACTATCGCCCTGCACAACGACCCGATGGCGGTAGAGCATGTTCGCCAAGCTCACGCTGAGCATTTTGGTGGCGCCAACCTTTTTGCCATGCCACGCCTAAATGCCAGCGAGGATTTCCCGCTGTTCGGAAATGCCGAAGCAGGCGGTTTTAGCGGCGATGATATCCCTTACGTCTACTGGTTTATTGGAGCCACCCCTGCCGCGCGCTGGGCGGAAACCTTGGGAACAAGCGTCTCGCAGAAGATGCGCCACCTTGAAATGCCACACTCGCCCTACTATTTCCCGGGCAACGACGTGACATTACGCACTGGCATCGAAGCCATGACAGTAGGGGCTCTGGCATATCTAACCTAAAGTCGCCATAAACCAAAACGGCAGTGTTATTACCACTGCCGTTTTGCTCACATTGCCTACCCTGTCGAGTCGACTACGGCCTGGCCCATGCCGCACGGCTACTGTGAGCAGCAGTCTTATTGGTGATTTTCCAAGTGCCTTGAACCTTGAGCAGTGCAATCACATCAACCCAAGAATCCTCAAGGTTTTCGCTATTATCAAAGCCTAACAGCACGCTGGCGACATCTCCGGCCTGGGTGATGGCGATAAAACGGCTCTTGACCGCTCGCTGGCTATTCGCCCAGCGCTCGAAGCGATCGCTGATCAAGTCAGTTGCCAATGCGCCCTCAGCGTCCAGAGCAAAAATCCACGCCTCTTTATGGAAGGCTTCCTGAAGCTTTTCCATACCGCCTTGAAAGCCATCCACATAAAGTTGCACAACGCGTTTGATCTCATCGATCTCAGGTGCATCACCCACGACAGTGATATTCGTCATCTCTTTACTCCTGCTTATTAATTGTCGGTTTTGTATTGTTATAACCCAAGCATCTCACGGGCCTGCTGCCAGGTAGCCACCGGGCGCTGGTACTTCTCGCACAGTGCTACGGTTCGCTCGACTAATGCCGCGTTGGAGGGCGCCAGTGTTTCGCTATCCAGGCGCACGTTATCTTCAAGACCCGTACGGGTATGACCACCTGCAGCAATCGACCACTCGTTAAGTACGTATTGATTCGCACCAATACCTGCGCCACACCACTGAGCATCCGGCGCCAATCGCTTGAGCGTGTCGATATAGAAATCAAACGTTGGCTTGTCCGCTGGCATCGAATTCTTTACGCCCATGACAAACTGCACGTAAAGCGGCGTCTTTAGCTTGCCTTGCTTCGAAAGGTTCACCGCTTGGTGAATATGCGACAGGTCAAACGCTTCGATTTCAGGCTTTACGCCGTACTTCAGCATCTCATCGGCAAGCCACTCCACCAACTGCGGCGGATTCTCGTAAACGCGGTTGGGGAAGTTATTGGAACCTACCGAGAGGCTGGCCATATCAGGCTTCAGCGGCAGCATCCCGCCCCGGGCTTCTCCTGCACCCGAGCGCCCGCCAGTGGAGAGTTGAATGATCATGCCGGGGCAGTGCTTCTTGAGCCCTTCCATCAGGCGGCCAAACTTCTCTGGGTCGGATGAAGGCGTTTGATCATCGTTGCGTACGTGGCAGTGAGCGATGCTAGCGCCCGCTTCGAACGCCGCCTGAGTGCTTTCAATCTGCTCTTCCACCGTAATCGGCACGGCAGGGTTGTTCTCTTTGCGTGGCAGGCTGCCGGTAATGGCGACGCAAATAATGCAAGGCTGAGCCATAGAAAACTCCTTTATTCTTATTGCGAACACTAATTTGTATTGCGAACAAAATAGAACGGTTATTTGCCACCGTCAAATCGAAATCGTTTCCAGTGACGCTTGCAGCTCCAGCTTAAAAAGAGACATCGAATACCAGGGGGACGATGGTGTAGAGCGAGACCATAATCACCAGTAAGCCGATAACGTTGAGCCAGATACCTGCACGGATCATGCTCTTGATCGGAAGATCCCCTGTTGCGAAAGCCACCGCATTGGAAGGTGTTGCCACTGGCAACATAAAGGCGCAGCTCACAGCAAAGGTAACCACGATGGTCATCAAGAAAGGTTCAATACCCAGCCCCATGGCAATAGAGCCCATAATCGGGAAGAAGGCAGCCGCGGTCGCCGTGTTGCTGGTTAGCTCGGTCAATAGGATGATCACGATAGCGGTGATGGCTAGAATCAAAATTGGCGGTAGGCCCGACAGTCCCGAGACGCTCTCGCCAACCCAGGCACTCAAACCCGTGGCGGTGAACTGGGCTGAAAGTGTTAGGCCACCGCCAAATAGAATCAGTACTCCCCAAGGCACGTCACGCGTGGCCGACCACTCCAGCAACGCCCCTTTTCCTTTAGAGGCAGGAACCACAAACATCAGAATCGCCGCGAGGATTGCCACACTGGTGTCGTTGATGTTAGCCAACCAAGGCAGCGCACTCTGCACGACAGGAATTCTCGCAATTAACGGCACGAAGACCCAGCAGAACACTGCCCCGGCAAAGACCATCAATACACGCGACTCTTCAGGCGATAGATGGCCCATCCCCTTGAGCTCTGTCTCGATCATCGCCCGACCGCCCTGAATGTTCTCAACTTCCGAGCGGAACACCAGTTTGCTCAGCACTAGCCAAGCCAGCATCAGCATGGTGAATGAGAACGGCACACCCACTAACATCCAGTGACCAAAGCCGATGCTAAGTCCGTGGGTGTCTTCCATGTAGGCACGCATTAGCGCCATCGGCGGCTGGCCGATCAACGTGGCCATGGAGCCGATGGTGATGGCATAGGCAATGCCCAATAGCACAGCAGCAGAAAACTTGGGCGTGTCATCACCGTTACCCAGTGACTTCACTAGCGCGATGATCGAGCCTCCAATGGGCACCATAATCACTGCGGTGGCGGTATTGCTGACCCACATGGTGATAAACCAACTAGCGAACATCAAACCAAAGACGATTTGAGCCGGCTTGGTACCCACGGTGAGCACCGTCAGTAGAGCGAAGCGGCGATGTAAATTCCAGCGCTGCGTTGCCAAGCCCAGCAGTACGCCCCCCAACACTAGAAAGACAATGCTGTGGGCATAAGGTGAGGCGGTCTCACCGACCGAGGCAATATCGAAAAATGGGAACAGGACAAGTGGCAGCAGCGACGTGGCAGGAATCGGGATCGCCTCGGTCATCCACCAAGTGGCCATCAGCATCGCAATGCCCGCTACAAGACGAGCATTGAAGGCCAGCGTTTCGGGCAACAGAAAGAAAACACACAGGCTTATTAGGATGCCCAGCACAAGAGAAACCGGCTTAAAAGCCGAGGCTTCCGCGTAGGACGTTTGCTCAACAGACCTAGTGGTTTGCGGCATGGTAATTACCTGCATAGTAATAACAGTGTAGGTGAGTGTTACGGTTGAAGTGATGCGTTACCAATACCTCTCAGGTTGATACGCATACCTAATCGGGCAACATCTTGCGGACACATAAAATACTCAGAATCCATATAAATCAGTCGCTTAAAATATAATAAATAAACAATTAGCGAATCTACCATATAGGTATATTGCAGAGACTCTGGAATATACCTCTTGTTACTGTTCATTGCTTACGACTAATGGATGCTAAGGCCAGCCTGTTGATGAAGCCATGTGTCTTTAGCTTCTCCACTAAAAACTACTAAGTCGCAAAGCGTAGACAAATTAGGGTAATACCTTGTTGTACGGCTTTCTCCATGTCTTCTTTTTTATGCTGGAAATAAAAGACAACATGTTGACATAAAAACCATCGTAGCCTAATTTACACACAAGACTTTTAAAATAAAAGAAAGTAAAAAACGTGAATATATTTTAAAATAACAAATAATTTCAGGATTTTATATGAAAATCAGTACAAATATGACACCTGAGCGTAGAAATAAGATGATGTCGCTTGGCGCCTGGAATGACATGCTCATTACAGATTATCTTGATCAAGCGGTTGCTCAAGCACCTAACAAACCAGCCATTGTTACCTACACCATGGCCTCTGGAGAACGAACCCAGCTTAGCTATAGCGAACTCAATGAGCGGGCCACACAAATAGCCGTTGGGCTTGTCTCGCTGGGCATTCAGGTGGGGGATGTGGTGTCTTGCCAATTGCCTAATTGGTGGCAAATGACCGCGCTCCACTTAGCGTGTGTTCGAGTCGGCGCAGTACTTAACCCGCTTATGCCCATTTTCCGCGAGCATGAGTTGCGTTTTATGCTCGCCCAAGCCGAAAGTAAGCTGCTAGTCGTACCCGGTGTGTTTCGAGGTTTCGATCATGCTGCCATGGCAGCAACTCTTAAGGCAGAATTGGCTTCGCTAACCCATGTACTGGTGATTGGCGGTGAAGGTAAAGGAGAATCCAGCTTTGAAGCTCGCCTGCTTAACCATGGAGAGGAAAAGACGCGCGATACTGCCGCACTGTTTACAGAGCGCCGCCCATCCGGTGATGATGTTGTGCAACTGCTTTACACATCGGGTACTACGGGCAAACCAAAAGGGGTAATGCACACCTCTAATACGCTGCTTAGCCATATTCGCCCCCTTGCCGAACGCTTAGCGCTGAATGCTGCTGATACCGCCTTAATGCCTTCGCCTCTGGCGCATCAGTTAGGCTTTCTTTACGGCTTAATGATGCCGATCTATTTGCAGGCCACGGCCGTTCTTCAAGATACGTGGTTACCCGCTGAAGCAGTCAAAATAGTACGCTTTGAACAGCCCAGTTTGATGCTGGGTTCTACTCCCTTTTTGGCAGATATCGCCGAGCAAGCGATTGCTCACGGAAGTGATCTGCAGTCACTGAAACTCTTTCTTTGTGCAGGCGCCCCTATACCCAGTCCGCTAGTAGAAAAAGCGGCGCGTAATTTGCCCACTAAAATCATCTCCGCCTGGGGAATGACCGAGAACGGCGCCGTTACCACTACTCGTTTGGATGATGCGCCTTCGTGTTCAGTCGAAACCGATGGCGTCCCTCTGCCCTTTATGGAACTCAAAGTGACCGATATTGAGGGCAACACCTTGCCACCTAATCAAGAAGGCAGCCTATGGGTGCGCGGTGCCAGTCTGTTTGTTGGCTACTTCAAACAACCTGATCTTTACGGCGTAGATGAGGAAGGCTGGTTCCCAACGGGGGATTTAGCACGCCTCAATGAAGCGGGCTATGTGCGTATCACGGGCCGCTCTAAAGATGTGGTCATTCGAGGCGGTGAGAATATCCCCATCGTGGATATCGAAAACACTCTTTATCAGCATCCCGCTATCCAGGCACTGGCGCTTGTTGGGCGCCCAGATGAGCGTTTAGGCGAGCGGTTGGTCGCTTACGT
This sequence comes from Gammaproteobacteria bacterium, assembly GCA_023485185.1. The sequence continues at coordinate 21,903 of JAMCZP010000267.1, read as the reverse complement.
TGTGCTCAAAGAGGGTTACCCCAGCCTGAGCCTTGAAGAGATCACTCAGTTTCTTACCGAGCGGCATGTGACGCGCCAATACCATCCGGAGTTTCTTGAAGTGCTGGAAGAGCTGCCACGCACGCCTTCTGGAAAAATTCAGAAATTTAAGCTTCGCGACCAAGCGGCTATCCATTCCGATTCACGCGCTTAATGTGTCGTTATGCGCCTCAAATGGCCACTAATGGGAAAACAATATGCAAGGTTTAACTGGAAAAACCGTAATAGTGACCGGCGGCGGCGGCGGCATTGGCCGCGCGGTGTGTCAACGCTTTGCTCAGGAAGGCGCGCTGGTCGCTGTGCTTGACCGTGATGAGCAAGCCGCCCAAGTAAGTGTCGACAGCATTATTGAAGCAGGCGGTAACGCTCGCGCTTACGCTGCGGATATCACCAATTACCACGCTATTGAAGCGACCGTTAAGCGCATTGAAGCAGAGCTCGGCACGCCCACTATTTTGATTAATAACGCGGGCTTTGACCGCTTTATGCCGTTTCTTAAAACCGACCCCGCGATGTGGGAGTCGCTGATTGCCGTGAACCTGACCGGCGCGCTCAATATGCACCACATCGTACTGCCAAGAATGGTGGAGGCGGGCGGTGGCAAGGTGGTCAACATTGCCTCGGATGCAGCCCGGGTGGGCTCTTCCGGTGAAGCCGTTTATGCCGCCTGTAAGGCGGGGCTGCTCGGTTTAAGTAAAACCCTCGCCCGGGAGCTGGCGACTAAAAACATTACCGTCAACGTTGTTTGTCCTGGCCCTACCGATACTGCCCTTTTAAAAGGCGTGGCCGATACCTCCCGTGACCCTGAAAAGTTACTGGAAGCCTTCCGCAACGCCGTACCCATGCGCCGGATAGGCCAGCCTGAAGATTACCCTGGGATTATCGTGATGCTCGCGAGCGACGAAGCGAATTTTATTACCGGGCAGGTGATCAGCGTCTCCGGCGGGCTGACCATGGCGGGTTAACGCAAGCCGCTTACAAAAATAAGGAGCTAAATCATGAGCCATACCACTCACTACGAAGACATCTTGTATGAGGTAGACGACGGCGTCGCAACGATCACTATCAACCGACCCGAGCGCTATAACGCCTTCCGTGGCCAAACCTGCATGGAACTGCTGGATGCCTTCAACCGTGCTGGCTGGGACAAATCGATTGGCGTCATTGTGCTCACCGGCGCGGGTGATAAGGCATTCTGCACCGGGGGCGATCAAGGCGCGCATGAGGGCCAATACGATGGCCGCGGCATCATCGGTCTACCGGTAGAGGAGCTGCAAACGCTCATCCGCCAAGTGCCTAAACCGGTCATTGCCCGTGTGAATGGGTTTGCCATTGGCGGCGGGCACGTTTTACACGTGGTCTGCGATCTAAGCATTGCGTCAGAGACAGCCATTTTTGGCCAGGTGGGCCCAAAAGTGGGATCGGTTGACCCCGGCTTTGGCACCGCTTATCTCGCCCGCGTCATTGGCGAAAAACGGGCCCGTGAAATCTGGTACCTGTGTCGAAAATATACGGCTCAGCAAGCGCTCGATTGGGGGCTGCTCAATGCTGTGGTGCCGCCTGAGCAGCTTGACGAGGAAGTGCGTAAATGGTGCGACGAAATTCTTGAGAAAAGCCCTACTGCCCTGTCCATCGCCAAGCGCTCTTTCAATGCAGACAGCGAAAATATCGCCGGTATTGGTGCACTCGGTATGCAGGCGCTAAGCCTCTACTACGACACCAAGGAGTCGCAGGAAGGAGTTGCCGCGTTTAAGGAAAAGCGTAAGCCCGAATTTCGCAAATATTATGAGTCATAACCGATGCTCCCCTTCACAAAGGGTAGTCTCAAGAGAGCGAGTGAAGCGTCATGAATTTTGCATTTACCGAACAGCAAGAAGCCATTCGCGACACCATCGCGCGGTTTGCCAGCGAGCGATTAGCCCCTCGCTATCGGCAGCGTGAGCAGGCGGCATGCATTGAACGCGAGATCGTCGCCGAGTTAGGCCAGATGGGCTGCCTGGGCGGTGAGCTACCCGAAGAGTTCGGTGGCAGCGGGCTGGACTGTATGACCACTGGTGTAATTGTTGAAGAGATCGCCAGGGGTGACTTTAACGTCGGCTACTTGCCCCTGCTCGCTTCTCTTAATGGTCAAATCATCGCCCATCACGCCCGGCCGGAGTTGGCCCAAGAGTGGTTATCAGGCATGACGGCTGGCCATAAGATCTGCTGTATTGCGCTAACCGAGCCCCATGGCGGCTCAGATGCAGCAAACCTTAAGCTCAAAGCGACCCGTGATGGCGATAGCTTTCTGCTAAAAGGTGAAAAAACCTCCATTTCCATGGCCGATCAGGCGGATGTAGCGGTGGTCTTTGCGCGCACCGGGACACAAGAGCAGCGCGCCAGCGGCATCAGCGCGTTTTTAGTACCCATGGAGAGCACGGGTATTTCGACCAGTCGCTTTGAGGATTCAGGCCAACGAGCCATTGGCCGCGGCTCTATTTTCTTCGACAATGTGCGTGTGCCTGCCGACCACATGCTAGGCATCGAAGGGCAAGGCTTTAAGCAGGTGATGCAGGGGTTTGACTATAGCCGTGCGCTGATTGGTTTACAGTGTTTGGCCGTGGCTCAGCAGTCGTTGGATGAAACCTGGCAGTGGCTCACCCAGCGTGAAGCCTTTGGCCAGCCGTTAGCTGCCTTCCAAGGCTTGACCCATCCACTGGCGGAATACCAAACCTACGTACAAGCGGCGCGGCTGCAGTGTTATTACGCGCTGTGGCTAAAAGACAACCAGCGCCCGCATACCGCTGAAGCGGCAATGAATAAGTGGTGGGGACCGAAGCTAGCCTTTGATGTGATCAAACAGTGCATGCTGGCCCACGGGCATACGGGTTGGGGGGAAGATTTGCCGTTTTCCCAGCGCATGCGTGATGTACTAGGGCTGCAGATTGGTGATGGCACGGCTCAGATTATGAAAAATATTATTGCGCGTCAGTCGGTCTCTGCGTGAACGCTGGCTTCTTGCTTGTCTCACTTGATCGCCTGGGCGCGGATTCTATCGACCCAGTCAAGGATATGCCGATGGCGAGTGAAGACGACAAAAGCGTGGCTAACCGACTTTTTTTTCGGCTTTTTCAGGTCAGCAATATCCTGCAAAAGCAGACGATAAGCGAAGTAGGCTTGACCACCGTGCAGTGGGCAGTGCTGGGCGCCCTTTCACGTAAAGGCTTTGAAGAGGGTATTTCGTTTAATGCGCTGACCGAGTACTTGGTGGTTAGCCGTCAAAGCCTGGACGGCGTGCTCAAGCGTTTGGAGCGCGATGCCCATGTTGAACGTATTCCTCATCCCGACGACAAGCGCGCACGGATTATTTTACTGACCCACCAAGGTCGCGCCTTTTGGGAGAGTTTACAGCCCCGAATTCATGAGTTTTACCGTGATGGGCTTAGCAGTTTTTCCTTCGATGAAACCGTCAGCTTGTTGCACTACCTCAATAAACTTCAGCACGATTTAGAAAATACCGCGCTAAACGCCAAGGAGGAAACGACCGAAACACCATAACCAACCCAACGAACGGCGCTGTTAAAGCGCACCCAGCGTTACTACCCATACCGATAACAACAATTTGCCTCGTCTTGCACGGGGTTGGGGGTTCTATGTCTGCTCTAAATAAACAACCGTTAGCCATTGCGCTAAGCATCGCGTTTGCCAGTGCGTTCAGCAGCGCTCAGGCAAACGTCAGCGATAATGAAATTCGCATCGGCTATTTATCCGATATGTCAGGGCCCTACCGCGATTTGGCCGGTCCTGGTGGCTTGGAAGCGCTTAACATGGCGGTGGAAGATCACGGCGGTGAAATTAACGGCGCACCGATTGTGGTGTTTAGTGGTGATGACCGAAACAGCGCTGATGTGGGAGCCAACACCGTACGTGAATGGATCGACCAGCGTAATGTCGATATGGTCGCAGGCATGGTGGCCTCGTCGGTGACAATCGCTGCCACTCAGCTCCTGGCTGAAAACGATAAGCTTGCCATGGTGGCAGGTGCCGCCGCACTGAGTATCACCAATGAGTATTGCACGCCCAATCATGTGCAGTGGGTCTACGATACTTATGCTATGTCCAATGGCGCTGCTAAAGCGATACTCGAAGAAGGGGGTGATAGTTGGTTCATGATTACCGCTGACTATGCCTTTGGTCACTCGCTGGAAAACGACGTTACCGCCGTCGTGGAAGCGCATGGAGGCGAGGTGTTGGGTAGCGTGCGCCATCCGCTAAATACCAGCGATTTCTCATCGTATGTGCTGCAAGCGCAAAACTCTGGCGCCAAGATCGTAGGGCTGGCGAATGCGGGGGCCGACACCGTTAATGCGATCAGCACGGCGGGGCAATTTGGCCTGGCACAGTCTGGTCAGTCACTCGCCGGGTTGATGGTGTTTTTAAACGATATACACGCGCTGGGCTTAGAAAGCACCCAAGGCATGCAACTAACGACCGGCTGGTACTGGGATTTGAATGAGGCTTCACGTGAATGGGCAGAGCGCTATCATGCGCGTACTGGCCGAATGCCAACGATGGTACAGGCAGGCGTTTACTCCAGCGTTATGCACTACTTAAATGCCGTTGAAGCGAGCGGCACGGACGACTCAGCCACCGTTCGCGCCATGATGCAAGACACGCCCATCAACGACATGTTCGCCACCAACGGCTACATTCGTGATGATGGTCGCATGGTGCATGATATGTACCTAGCCAGGGTGAAAACACCTGATGCCTCCACTAACGAGTGGGATCTTTACGAAATACTGCGCACGATTCCGGGTGAAGAGGCCTTCCAATCGCTGGAAGAGAGCCGCTGTCACTTGGTCGCCCAATAACATCATTTAATGCGCGCGGCATGCTAGCGGCAAAGCACCGCGCGACTCTTTTAAGGAGTGCCCGCATGCATGTAGATACCGCCATCACCAGCCGCAAATCGGTGCGCCGTTTTCTCGACACCCCCGTCGAGCGCGCAACGATTATGCACATATTGGATATTGCTAGCCGCGCGCCCAGCGGTAGCAATATCCAGCCGTGGAAAGTGCATGTAGTGGCGGGAGCCGCTAAAGACCAGCTGTGCCAGCGGTTATTAGATGCCGTTGATCACGGCAAAAGCGATACACCTGAGTATCACTACTACCCGCAGAACTGGTTTGAACCCTACCTGGAGCGCCGCCGACGCTGTGGCTTTGGTCTTTATGCAACGCTGGGCATTGGCCGTGACGATAAAGCCAAGCGCGAAGCCCAGGCACGGCGGAATTTTCACTTATTCGATGCACCCGTTGGGCTTTTCATCACGATGGATCGTCGCCTGGAAGCGGGCAGTTTTATGGATTGTGGCATGTTTATCCAAAGTGTCATGTTAGCCGCCCGTGGCCAGGGGCTACATACCTGCCCGCAGGCTGCCTTTGCTTGGTACCACACGCTTATTCGCGACGAGCTTAAGTTGGATGAAAACTCGCTACTGCTCTGCGGTATAGCGCTGGGCTACGAAGACATGCAGGCACCCGAAAACGGCTTTATTACCGAGCGAGAAAGCGTGGAAAACTTTACGACTTTTCGTGGCATTTAAGCGTAAAAAAGCCCAGGCAGGCGCTTGGGCTATAAGGGTTAATCTCTTCACTATTTAACGTCTAAACAGGAGACTCGTAGAGCCTGCCGACAAGTTTTATCGAGGCGATCAGCTTGGCCATGAGCGTTAAAGAGCGTTTAGGTTATGAAACATTCTACTTAAGCATTGATTGATATAAACAATGTCCTGCTTGCTGAAATCGGCAAACGCTTTTTCCACTAAACGACTAGTAACTTGCCTGGCAATATCCAGCTTTGCCTCGCCCGCCTCGGTAAGCTCTACTTCAGTGACGCGCCCATCCTGCGGACTGGCTTCTGTTTTAAGCAAACCCTCGTACTCGGCACTAATTGAGACGTGAAAAACAGCTCTTCGTTACTTCATTTAATTTAGCCTAGTCAAACAGACAGCTTACCGGGCTGCCAATCAAGCAGGTCATAGCAATGAAATTGGCCTCGTTTCTATAGCAACGTGCACGTGACAAGCCACCTGAAACAGGCTATTCATTCAAAAAAGCGCTGAACGCTTTAATGGCATACTTGCCACAACCAGGGAGGGCGAAGGCGACCGGTTCCTCGAGAAATACCGTTACATAGCGATAGCCGCGACGAGACGGCGTTTCGGCCACACCGACGTTGGTCACATCCGACAGATTCAGCTCCCCAGCATGCAGCCCACGTAGTGATGAACAATGCGCCACAACCGCTTGCCGGAAATCTCCAACTGCCGAGAGGCGGCCAGCACAGGTATCTCCTGAGCCAATGACATGGCGGCTTGCTCAATGAAGTCGCTACCCGGCCGCACTCAAGGCACCCCAATGCGTTTGACGCCATGTCCAGGACACTTCGTGCGAGGCACGCGAGCATGGGTAAAACTACCGTGCTCGGCCTCGACCTAGAGATCCAGACGAGGGGGCGATACAGAAGTCTCTAGGTGCTGGTTATTGAGAACCCAGAGCGCTTCCCAACCTAGCCCGAGAGTCAGCAAATGAGTGCCGTCAATATCGTACCTACTGCTGTTGAGGAATCATATCTGGCCCACCTCAGGGGTCGAACTCCCGCTCCAACGTCGAAAAAGCCAAAAATAATCACTTAATTTGATGAGAGGAGTGCCAGCCAAGGCTTCACCTTATTATTTTTGTCACTTAACCCATATATCGGCTTCAAAAAGTGGCAGGGCTAAGGTATTTTGAATAAACTTAGAAATATAATATTATTTTGGGAGTACCTCATGGCCGCCAATCGCGAGCTAACAATACCTGTCGAAGTAGTGAGCAAAACTGAACTTGCTGCCGGCATTTTTAAGTTTGAGTTAATGCCTACAAATGACACCGAATTGCCAGAACCCGATGCCGGTGCACACATTTATATTGAAGCACCCAATGGATTAGAAAGGCGGTATTCGCTAAGCCAATCTCCAGATGTTCTGGATCGCTATGTTATTTGTGTCAAGCGGGAAGAAAATGGAGAAGGCGGATCTAAAAGCCTGTGTGATGAGGCTGAGGCTGGAACGCGACTGCGCATCTCAGAGCCTACTAATGATTTTCCACTGACCGGGAACCCAACTCGATACATTTTCATTGCGGGCGGCATTGGTATCACACCTATATACTCCATGATTCAGACCCTGAGACTGTCAAGTGGAATACCTTTTAAACTGTACTATTTATCCCGTGACTCAGATCATACAGCCTATGTAGAGGAGTTTTCCCAACCCGAATACAAAGGCAAGGTGGTAATACATCACACTCAATGCAGCTCAGGCAATCGTTACGATCTTTGGCCCGTGCTAGAACAGCCAAAGGGAGCCTACATATATTGCTGCGGGCCACGCGAGCTGATGGAAGAAGTGCGTGACATGACAGGCCACTGGTCACCAAGCAGCGTACATTTTGAGGATTTCGCTGGTGCAGTGGCACATCAACCTAACGACAAACCTTTCCAGGTTAAAATTACTGATACTGACGAGACCGTTCATGTCCTGGCAGAACAAACCATCATAGAAGCGCTTCGGGCTAACGGGTATGAGGTGCCATCATCTTGTGAAAGCGGTACATGTGGAACTTGTCGCTCTAGGCTTTTGTCCGGCAAAGCCGATCATCGGGATCTAGTTTTGTCCGAGGAAGAAAAGGAAGACCAGATCATGGTATGTGTTTCACGGGCGGAAGGTGATGAAATTGAAATCGAACTACCACGATTTTAAGGCTCAGATATGACTTACGCACCGTTACGGCTCGGCATCGCTGGACTGGGCCGAGGCTTCATGCTACTTCTACCAACTCTAGCAGCGCATCCAGGTATACGTCTCACCGCAGCAGCAGACCCTCGCCCGGAGGCGCGCGCCCAATTTGCATCTGACTTTGCTGGCTTCACCACGGATAATTTTGAGGCTTTATGCCAAAGATCGGACGTAGACGCCGTATACCTTGCCTCTCCGCATCAGTTTCATCGTACGCAAGTAGAACTTGCAGCCCACTACGGGAAACACGTACTGGTTGAAAAGCCCATGGCTTTGTCGATGACAGACTGCCAAGCAATGGTAGACGCAATGCAAGCCGCTAATTGCTGGTTGCTGGTAGGCCACAGCCACAGCTTTGATACCCCGTATCGAGAAACCGCGCGCCTTATTCATTCAGGTGAAATGGGGCAGGTGCGCATGATTACAGCTTTCAATTACACTGATTTTTTGTACCGCCCCCGCCGACCAGAAGAATTAAACACAGCTCAGGGCGGCGGTGTGGTATTCAGTCAGGCTGCGCATCAAGTGGACATTGTACGTCTGCTTGGTGGTGGAGAGGTAGAGAGTGTACGGGCACTCACAGGACGCTGGGATCCGAATCGGCCAACCGAGGGAGCTTACTCTGCACTGCTGACTTTCGCAAACGGCGCCTTCGCAAACATGACTTACAGTGGCTACGCGCATTTTGATTCTGATCAGTGGCTAGATTGGCAGGGGGAGCTAGGCCAGCAAAAGTCGTCGAAAGATTACGGCAAGGCTCGCAGCCTGCTTGCCACTGTCGATACACCGGCACAGGAAGCTGCTCTGAAAAACAGACGGGCCTACGGAGATGGCCAGACTCTCGCAGATGCCAGCCTAAAAGGTATTGGTCACAATCACTTTGGCCATTTTATAGTGAGCTGTGAACTTGGTGACCTAAGGCCTACGCCATCAGGCATTGAGGTATTTGGTCATACTAAACGCTTTACCATACCTCTCAGTCCTCCCCACATTCCTCGTAGGGAAGTGCTAGATGAATTGATTGCGGCTGCTCAAGACAATCAGGAGCCTGTGCACTCTGGAACCTGGGGATTAGCCACAATGGAAGTATGTTTTGCCCTACTGCAATCGGCTAATGATCGAAAAGAAGTTATAATGCGGCACCAGCAAAGTATTCTTTCTCAATTATGATCACGAAGGCATCTACCGCATGGTAAAACGAGAAGTCAGAGAATCGCAGAGCGTCTTGCGGCACTGGCATACCGATGTACCGGATGACCGCATGGCGCATCTGGTACGTGACGCTGGTCGGTTATTGGCGAAAAGTCTACAGGCCAGGCTTGCTGAGCACGATGTAAGCTTTGGTCATTGGTCATTTCTTCGCATTCTGTGGGTAACTGAAGGCCTAAGCCAGCGGGAACTCAGCGATGAAGCTGGAGTGATGGAACCCACCACTTTCACAGCGCTGAAGGCCATGGAGCAAAAAGGTCTTATCGAGCGGCGGCAGTTAAACGGCAACCGGCGCAAGGTGCACATTTTTCTAAGTCCCAAAGGGCATGCTCTGAAAGATATTCTGACCCCATTAGCGGAAGATGTTAACGCTACGGCACTGGAGGGAATTACCTACGACGAGATGAAAGCAACCCGCAGCGTTCTACTGCGGATGATCGACAATCTGGCCCAAGATGAATTTCTGGACAAACACTGACTGACAGAAGCCTCTAATTAAAGCGTCTTGTTCAGTACTACTAAAAAAAGCCCTGAGAGGATTGAATATGCCCAATATCACCCCCGAACAGGATGCTTTATTAAATGATCTGGTAGACGCCAACCACATACTATTCAATGAGGGAGTTGTTGACGCGTTCGGTCACGTGAGCGTGCGGCATCCTGAAAATCCTGAACAATTTATCCTATCCCGCAATCGTGCCCCAGGTTTAGTTGAAAAAGAAGACCTGATGATATTTAACCTGGACGGCCAGGCAGTAAATGATAACCGTAAACCCTACCTGGAACGTTTTATTCACGGTGAGATTTATCGTAAACGGCCCGATGTAATGTCCATTGTACACAGCCATTCAGCCTCGGTAGTGCCATTTAGCGTATTACGAAATTATCCCCTGCGTGCCATGTGTCACATGAGCGGCTTCATTGGTGAAGGTGCACCCATTTTTGAAATTCGCGAGGCTGGGGGGAATGCCACAGACTTACTTATCAGTAGCCAACATCTAGGATCCGCTCTAGCAGATTCACTAGCGGATCACCCATTGATTCTGATGCGCGGTCACGGATCTACGGTCGTGGCTGACTCACTCAAAAAGGCTGTCTATCGAGCAGTGTATGTTGAAGTTAACGCCCGTGCTCAAACCGAAGCCAGTCGCCTGGGTAAGATAGAGTTTCTAACCAAAGAAGAAGCCGCCACTGCCATGAATAACATAGAAGGGCAAGCGGATCGTCCCTGGCAGTTGTGGAAGTTGCGTGCTAGAAAAGCTCGTGACATTCTGCTCGCTAAATGAAGGCAATACAGATGTGCCTAAAGGGTGCCTAACCGATCTATAGAGGGGCGCCCATAGATCCTTAGCAGGTTAACAACATTGATAAGTCAATAGCTTGAATGTCTTTAGTCAGAGTGCCCAACGAAATATAATCAACTCCGGTTTCAGCCACCGCACGCAAGTTATGTTCAGTTACCCCACCAGAGGCTTCCAGTTTTGACCGGCCAGCGACTCGCTAAACCGCAGAATACGTGTCCTCCAGGCTAAAATTGTCAAGCATGATCACGGACGTGTTCACTGCTAGTGCTTGTTCCAACTCCTCCAGCGTTTCCACTTCGACTTTTATGATTTTCCGGGCGCTACTAGCCGGGCAGAGGCAACAGCTTCAGCTATGCCACCGCATGCAGCAATATGGTTCTCCTTAATCAGAAAACCGTCGTACAGCCCCGTGCGATGACTCGCACCACCACCACAGACCATAGCAAATTTTTGGGCCAGACGTAGTCCCGACAATGTTTTACGGGTATCCAACAGCGTCGCCCGTGCGCCTTCAATGAGGGCACTCAATGCCGCACATCGCGTGGCTGTGCTTGATAGGCACTGCAAGAAATTTAATGCGGTGCGTTCCCCCTTCAACAAAGACCGGGCGTTACCGGATAATCGCAATATCGTATTTCCACTCTTTAAGTCATCACCGTCTGTGCAGACCCATTCCAGTTCCACAGAGGGCTCCAACTGTTTAAACAAGGCTTCGACCCAGCGCTGGCCACACAGCACAGCCGATTGCCTGGCAATGATAATGGCTGTGGCTTCCTTGTCTGCTGGTATGAGTTGCGCATTATATCTCCGCACCCAACGTCCTCGAATAACGCAGCTTTCACATTTTCAGAGATCGCGAGTGCCAGAACCGCTTCATTTAAAGAGTAAATACTTACCTCTAACCAAATACAGTAATGACGGCCACTCCAATCACCGTTGCGAGAGTACCGCTGATTACTCCAGGGGTGAATAACTCGCCGTCTTTTATAAACCAATAGGTGCCCACCAAAACAAACAGGGGCGTAGTTGCTGCCAGTGGCGCCACCACGATCAGCTCTCCATGCCTTAAGGCTGTAAACAAGAATACTGGCCCTAGGCTGGAAAATACCCCAGCGGCTACTAGGTAGCCAAACTCTATCTTGGAGCAGCGAATTTCTAGCAGTCGACGACTACCGATACCAAATACGGAAATCAAAAGCCATGAAGCTGTTGCAGTCAATGCAGCAGCAGTCACTGCTTCCATTCCCTCGTCGATTCCCAGCTTACGAAACACGACGGAAATGCCGTAACACAATGACGCCGCTATCGGAAATAAAAGCCAAACTTTTGGTGGGCGAAGTGGAACTGGCTGACCAGAAGTAGGTTTTTGTCGTTGCATGCCCAATATAGTGGAACCGCTTAATACCAGTCCTGCACCCAAAAAGACAGTACCCGAGATAGGTTCGCGCAATATAGAGACTGCGATCATCATCGTCACTAACGGATGCGTTAGGGTAATCGGCGTAGTAATATTGGCGCCCAACCGTGCCATGCCCATAAACTGAAATGTTCGACCAAGCAGAGGGGCAAACAAGCCAGCCAATATAAAATACCTCCACTGCCACCAATCCAAAGCAGGTAAGCCGTAAACCACCACACTCCAACCCCACAGCAATATCACATTTACGGTCAGACTGATCCAAATAGAGGTCATGGTCGACGCATTGTGTACCCCTATACGAACCACGACGAACGTTGCCCCAAACATAAATGCTGACAACAATGAGAACCAAACTGCCAACAGAGGATCAGACACTCGTTACTCCTTTGGCATGAGCAAGCATATAGAGCCCCCATTACCCTTGAGACATAGGTAAATGGGGGAATACTTGGGCCTTAATGTACCGGCTTTATAGCTGCACGGAGGTGGGGGGTAAAGAGACAGGCACCAATGGCAAGAATTACAGCTCCACCTATGGCGAACCAACTCGGGAAAATAAACAGTAGTCCAGCACCAACAAAACACCAGCGAGCAGGCGCTGCCAACTTATCTCGTAAGTAGCCTTCAACACCTAAGCTTAGCAATATTACCCCGATCACTGCCGTCACGCAGGATACTAGGATGGTGTCCCAATCTCCGACCATTAGCAGGCCGTCACCATATACAAAGGCAAACGGCACGATGAATGCGGTAATAGCCAGACGTACTGCTCCCGTGGCGATCTCCAGCGGTTTAGCATCCGCTATAGCAGCCGCGGCGAATGCTGCTACTGCTACCGGTGGTGTCATGGCTGACAGTACAGCAAAGTACAGAATGAACATATTGCTTTGCAGAACACTGAAATCAAGACTTGCCAAAGTCGGGCCGACCAACACTGCCGCCAGAATAAATGCCGAAGGTGTCGGCATTCCCATACCAAGAATAATGGCAAGTATGGCCGATATAATCAGCACCATCACCGTGCTGTCTGCAGCCAACAGAAACACTAAGTCAGCAAATTTACCACCCAGCCCGGTCATGGAAATACCACCTATTACCAGACCAGCAGCTGCACAGGCCGCGACAACAGACACCATACGGAGCGTAGTCTCAGCCAGGGCACCCCAGATCTTCACAATACTCATGCGAGTGGAGGGTTTAACAGCTGCCACTAATAAAACAACTCCGGTCGCGACTGCCGCCACATAAGTGGGCGAAAACCCCATCACTAACGCTATAGAAAGTGCGACCAAAGGCACGATAAACAAACCGCCATTTTTCATGGTTTGGCGCATTCTAGGTGTTTCGTCTACCGGTATGCCTTTTAACCCCAGTTTTTGCGAACGCAGATGTACCTGAGTGTAAACACATAGGTAGTACAAGAGAGCTGGGATGATCCCCGCAATTACTATATCGCGATAATCAATGCCAGTATATTCAGCCATTATAAAGGCCGCTGACCCCATTACCGGAGGCAATAAGCTCCCACCGGTTGAGGCCGCAACTTCAACACTACCGGAAAGTTGTTTGCTGTAACCCAGGCGCTGCATAATGGGTATAGTTATAGATCCAGTAGTCACTACGTCTGAGGTTGGGCTGCCCGACATGGTGCCGTAAAGTCCTGACGAAATAACGGAAATTTTTGCAGGCCCTCCTACTCTATGGCCTGCAATGGCAGACGACAAATTATAGAAAAACTCTGCGCCTCCGGCCTTAGCAAGAAAAGTACCAAACATGACGAACAGAAAGGCGTAGGTCGCAGCCACACGCAACGGCACACCAAAAAGCCCATCACTAGTAAACATCATAATATCAAGAAAGTGCTGATAGCTGACTTCTCTAAAACCCAGGCCACCGGGAAGACCATGTCCCCAGAGGTTGTAGACCAGAAAAATCATCACCACACTAGTGAGGCCCACACCAACCGTTCGACGAGTGGCCTCTACAGTTAGCAAAAGTAGTAAAGACGCCGCAATAACATCAAGCGTCTCTAGTGGAAACAACAGCGTAATACGCTGAGAAATGCGACCACTTTCTAGGTAGAAGTAGATACCAACGAGTATGCTTGCAGCCACCAATACCCAGTCAATGATACTTGGTCTATCTATCCTTCCAAGAGGCCCTGGAGATATTGTCATAAACAGCAAGGCGAGAATGGCCGATAGAAAAACTATGGTCATCACAAACAGGTCTATATATACAATTGTAGTGGTGTAGATAACACCCAACGCAACCAAGGCAGCACATCCATGTACTGCCATTTTTAGCTTACCTGATAGAGTACGCCGTGACCCCGTTTCCGTCAGCAAGTTTAGGAGGGAACTCATAAAAAAAGCCTCTATACTGATTTAATGAGATCCCGCTTCAGCGAAGACCAGCTTCTTCAAGGTAGCGTTGTGCGCCAACATGAAACGGTACTACTTCGATAGACGCCATAATTTCTGGAGTCAACTCGTCCATAGCAGGGTGCACTCCACGCAGCTTATCGTAGTTCGCAAAAATTGCTTTTGTCAGATTATAGGCGGTTTCTTCGTCCATTCTCTCATGTACTGCCAGCGCAGCACCTAGAGACACCGTGGTAGCTGCGTTAGGTGACCAGTCATAAGTGTCTTCCGGAATGGTGAACGGAATGGTACCCGTCCGTTCAGTTACTTGAGCGACAGCGTCCTCGTCTGTCATGGGCAGCATGCGCAAATCCACACTATTACCCGCCTGCATAATAGAGCTGTGCCTAACAAACAGGCTGTTTAAAATCATATCGGCTCGCCGATCCTGTATTAGGCTCATCTGCTCGTCAGATGCCGCATAAATGACCCGCCCCCCCCAACTTTCGATGTCTGCTTCGGTTATACCCAAGGCATCTAACATCTCAATGGCGACATTGGATGCAACATTACCCCGACGATTAATGGCTATAGTGATGGGCGGTTGTAAGCGGGCAATATCCTCTAGGCTTTCAATGCCATAACTCTCTGCGACGGTTTCACGAATAAAGGCCTGCATTGGAGCCCAAGTATACAAATATGCAAGAACGCGAATGTCTTCTGCAGGCTCGCGAAAAGGTTCTGAACCACTTTTGGCCAACTGCAGTTCTGCGTCATGAATCAAGCCCATGTCCGCGTCATCCCTCTGAAGAACTGCCACATTAGCAATTCCACCACCCGACGTCTGATAGGTAATGGTAGAGCCTGGAAATTCTTCGCGAATAGCACTGTCCAGCCCTGCGCCAAGCAAAGACCATAAGCCACCAGGTGATGCACCTGCGACATTCATGTTGTAGGGCTGTGCAGACACTGGGTTAAAAACTACAGTGGTGGCCAACAAAGCCAGGATGCCAATGGGTTTCTTAATTGTTGATTTCATTTTTTCACCTCAGATATTGCTAGTTTGTATTTGTTGTAATCTCGGCGGCCTTAGTCCGAATCGATCCTGTTTCCACTAACCGCCGCATGACTGACTCCGCTTAAATTTTAAAGCTCTCCATGCTAGCGGGATGGAACAGTTCCTCAGGTTCAACTAGACGGCTCGATAACCCTTCAGCATGATGTTGCGCTAAAAACCTCGAGAGTGTTTCCCGGTTCGGCGCAAAGCCATATGACCAAAAATCTTCACCCATCAAAGCGCGAGCGGATCTCAACTGATCTTCAACAAAGGGCAGAGTGACCTTGGTGGCCGAGGTGTCAGACAGCCGGGTTAACGCTTCTTTTTTGGACTGTTCGAATGCCTTATACACCGCGAAAGGTAACCAGGGATGCTGCTCTACCAGAGTTCGTCGGATACCAAGTAAATGCATGATCGGGAAGATTCCAGTGCGACGATACCAGTCCTTGGCCTCATTCATAGGATCATTGAAGAGATAGCCCACATGCGGGTGCCCATAGCTAAAACAGGATGGTGCTCGCGGACCGATTACAGCGTCTATATCGCCAGCGGCCAGTGCGCCACTGAGCGTATCTCCTTCTGGCAGGTTTTCTACCTCTACACCCCGGGTGAGATTCAAATTGATCTTTTCCACTCGACCAGGTTCTTCGTAACCACCACGCACCCAAGTCACATCATTCGGTTTTAGTCCATAGTCTTCCTCCAGAAACAGCCGCACCCAAACATTGGCCGTCAATTGGTACTCTGGTAAACCAATGCGCTTACCTTTCAGATCCGCGGGTGTTTTGATACCACGGTCAGTACGCACGTAAATAGAGGTGTGCCGAAACGCTCGGGAGGGAAACACAGGCACCCCAATGTAAGGGCAGTCACCGTTAGCAGTTTTTACTACGTAACTGCTCATGGACAACTCGGTGATGTCAAAATCAGCGTGCCGAAAGGCTCGAAAGAAAATTTCCTCCGGGTCATGCAACATGAAAACGGGGTCAACTCCATCAATCTGAACTTCACCGTCCACCAGAGCCCTAATGCGATCATAATTGCCCACCGCTACGGATAAATTCAGCTTACTCATACGTCGTTTTCTGCCTGTTCTGTTAATTTTTGCATATCAGGATGGGTCTTCTCCTCCTCAGCCATGCCGAGCTCGCGCCATTCAGTGCCCTTTTCGACAATTCCTTCAAAGGATTTGAGATGAGCATGAGGAATCCGTGGCTCCACTCGACCTATCACTGGACCACCGTCTCTCACCTTTTTGGCTGCTTCAACCATCTGGCGCCGAAACTCCACAATGGCTACGTCACTTGCACCCAGCACGTCATCAGAACGATCTGCTATTGAACCCATAGTTTCCCACATCGCAATATCCTGGTTTGGAATGCCACGAATGCCGGTAAAACTCTCACCGGTTTTCATCAGGATGCGATCCTGCCAATAATTGTTTTCGAAAGTCCGAAATCGGTTAAACTGCGCGTCCAGGTCAATGCCAATCTGCATGCCCAGAAACTTGCGCCAAGTTTCCCGATCTGGAGTAGTAGCGGAATTACCCCAGGCGATGAAATGAAACGCTGTATGTGTGTCGTCAATTGGAATATGTAAAATTGCTACGTCGTAACGATTGTTCGGGGGGATTTGGACAGTGAACGGCGCTAGAAACAGAGTGGTACGGATATATTCGTGCGTTTTGGCGTCTTTTATGGGTCGGCGAATAGCTGCGTAACGGAAACCAAACGGTGTCTTCTGCAATTGCAACTTGGGTGCCCGGTCGGTCGAAGGGCGGTACCACTTTTCATCGTCAGCTTCAGCCGATGCCTTACGAGCTGGCACCATATCTGTGGAATGCAGCGTAGATGAGTGGGCTGAATCTATTGCACCTTCTAAAATTTGCGCCCAGTTGCAGTCAATCTTGGCTTTTGCAATGGATACTTTAGTATCGGGTGTTGGCTGAAATACCGGCGCTTCGAATTCTGGTACGTTTTCTTGATCGCCCATGTATACCCAAACAAAACCCGCTGCCTCATGTGTTTTATAAGCTTTGTGCTTAACTTTTTCGGTCATTCCTGAGCTGCTCGGCTCGGAGGGCATTTCTAGAATGTTACCTTCAACATCAACTTTCCAACCATGGTAGAGGCACCGAAGCCCACATTCTTCATTGCGCCCCAAAGCAAGTGAAGCACGTCGATGAGGGCATCGCTCATCGAGTACCCCTACTCTGCCATCTGTGTCTCGAAATGCGACCAGATCTTCACCCAGTAAGCGTAATCGAACTGGTACTCCGTCGGCTTCATTGACTTCCTCTGATAAGCACGCGGGCAGCCAATGGCTGCGCATGATTTTTCCCATCGGAGCGTTGCCTTCTACCCGACAGAGTAAATCGTTGTCTGCATGCGATAACATAGCTAAAACCTCATTATTGTTAATATTAATTCATTGCCAAAATGAAATGTTAAATTTTAATAACGGACTCACACAACAAACTTAGCTATCTAAGTTTAAAAGTCAAGTAAAAAATAACACGCCTGAACGTCAGCAAAGTCTTTGAGATGAGAGATCAACTCACTAACTGACGTCTAGAGCCCTTGAGTGGGTCATTGAGGCTGTAGAAAAACCCCACTGACGGCTAAGTTTTGGTAGGATCGAGGAAATAGACGAGGAGTGGTCAGCATGCCGCGCTTCAAAGCTTATAACTACGATCAGAACGCCATGGTGGTGATTAACTACCAAGATCAACTCCAACCCGGCACCTTTGAACACGCGGTGCACTACCTGATCGAGCACAAGCTCGACTTATCCGTTTTCCATCCCAAGTACCGCAACGGTGCGACCGGTCGGCTGGCCTATGATCCGGCTATCCTGCTTAAGATTATCCTGTTTGCTTACTCACAAGGCATCACTTCCAGTCGCGAGATGCAGTGGAGCTGCGAGACCAATATTATTTTCAAAGCCCTTTCCTGCGATACCGTGCCCCACTTCACCACACTGGCCAGCTTCGTCAGTCGACATGCCGATGAGATTGAAGCGCTGTTCGAACAAGTGCTGCTGGTGTGCCACGAACAAGGCTTGTTGGGTAACGAACTCTTTGCGATTGATGGCTGCAAGATGTCCTCCGATGCCTCAAAAGAGTGGTCTGGCACGTTCAAAGAATTGGACGAGAAACGTGAGAAACTGAGAGGCCTAATTCGGCATCACCTACTGGAGCACTACGCGCGTGATGAGGCGAGACGGAAGCCGATCTGGATCGGGATATCCGACGGGCCAAGACGATTCTCTCGCTAGATGCCGCCATGAACAAAGTAGATCGTTTCCTAAAGACGCACAGCCCAAGGACGGGCCGGGGGAAGCGAATCAAGGAAGTGAAGAGCAACCTCACTGATAACGAAAGTGCCAAAATGACGACAAACAAGGTCACGATCCAAGGCTATAACGGCGTCGCCACGGTGGATAAAAAGCACCAGATCATCATTGATGCTCAGGCTTTCGGCGAAGGCCAGGAACACCACACTTTGCAGCCCGTACTGGAAACGGTCGAAGCCCGGTTTAAGAAACTGGGGATAGCGGAAAACATCTACCAAAAAGGGACTGTCGTCACCGCCGATACCGGTTTCGCCAATGACAAATTTATCGGGAATAAATTTGAACAGCCGCAGGCTGGCCCGGAAGGCGAGTCTCATGGATGAGACGAGTAAACCCAATATGAAGTACCTTCACGAACGACAGACCAACGGCTACATCCCCGATAATCAGTTCCGCAGCCGAGATCCGAAATTTACCGACCAGAAAAGCAAATACGGTAAGCGCCACCAGAACTTACCAGATAAAGGCTGGCGAGAGACGATGCCAGCCAGCGCGTTCCAATTTGATCCTGCAAAGCTAACGTGTATCTGCCCAACGGGCGAAAAGTTGACCTATAGAGGTCAACGGGAAACCGATCATGGCCAGACCCGAGTGCACTTCGAGGGGCGTTTGCTGCAATGTCGGCACTGCCCAAAAAAATACCACTGTATGCAGAACCCGAGCTCTGCCGACCATCGCAAGGGAGCTGGTCGACAAGTGTCTTTTATTATCGAGAACAAACGCTTACCCAATTACACGGACTGGATGAAGCATCGGGTTGATAGCCCGAAGGGCAAAGAGATTTACAGCCATCGCATGTCAGTCGTAGAGCCTGTATTCAGTAACATTGGCACGACGAAAAAACTGAACCGTTTCAGCCTTCGGGGTAAGAAAAAGGTGCAAGGTCAGTGGCAGCTCTACTGCTTGGTGCATAATATTGAGAAGTTAGCGAATTATGGTCATTTGGCCGCGTCATGAAGGGCTTAGAGTGGGATAAGTGGCTTTCTAAGAGTAGACGACCGTCTTCAACAAGCTTTAGCTGGGCGTTCAAGTGGCTAAATGCCGAGATTAAGATTACTCAACCAGATGACTGGCTGAGTAAGTAAATTAAGACGAGAGATGGTGGAGACGGCTCGAAATCGGTTTTTCTACAGCCTCATTAGCGCAAGAGCACTCGTTGTCCGTGCTCGAAGTTGGTGGATGTGTAGTGGTCAACTAATCCCGGACAGTAATTTAAGATTTTCCTCAGCCACAACGGGAGGCATGCCATCGTTAAACGAGTGAGGGCGCTGCTGGTAAGTCAGTCCCCTGGTCTTTGATACTTGCTTCGGCATTCTGAAATGCCCCGATAGTTACCAGTGTGCATTATGTTGCACTGACCGATTAAATCTACCCCCAGGCCAATTAGGATGCCCAGTACAAGAGAAACCGGCTTAAAAGCCGAGTTTTCCGCATAGGACGTTTGCACAACGGCCCCAGAGGTTTGCGACATGGTAGTTACCTGCAGAGGAATAACAGTACAGGTGAGTGTTGCGACTGACGAGCCGAGTCGCCAATACCTCTCAGGTTGATATGCATACCTAATCGAGCCATTTATTTAAAAACGTGAATCTCTTTATAGGCTTAAAAAATCAACTGGTTAATAGTTTATAAGTGACTATTTCGGAAGTTGGCACATCCTTAAATTTTGCACGGGATAGGGTATATTCACTTAAATTGAGAC
Source organism: Gammaproteobacteria bacterium (assembly GCA_023485185.1). The sequence goes on along the minus strand of JAMCZP010000267.1, from coordinate 1,633 downwards.
GTATCGCTTACAACTAATAGATGAACTAACTCTTTTGCCGGTGTAAGCCACCTGCGAGTAGTTGCAAGGCAAAGCACCGCGCGACTCTTTTAGGGAGTGCCACATGCATGTAGATACCGCCATCACCAGCCGCAAATCGGTGCGTCGTTATCTCGTCACCCCCGTCGAGCGCGCAACGATTATGCACATAGCAGATTGCTAGCCGCGCGCCCAGCGGTAGCAATATCCAGCCGTGGAAAGTGCATGTGGTGGCGGGGGCCGCTAAAGACCAGCTGTGCCAGCGGTTATTAGACGCCGTTGATCACGGCAAAAGCAATACACCTGAGTATCACTACTACCCGCAGAACTGGTTTGAACCCTACCTGGAGCGCCGTCGTCGCTGTGGCTTTGGTCTCTATGCAACGCTGGGCATTGGCCGCGACGATAAAGCCAAGCGCGAAGCCCAGGCGCGGAGGAATTTTCAGTTGTTTGATGCGCCCGTAGGGCTTTTCATCACGATGGATCGTCGCCTGGAAACCGGCAGTTTTATGGACTGCGGCATGTTTATCCAAAGTGTGATGCTGGCCGCCCGTGGCCAAGGGCTGCATACCTGCCCGCAGGCTGCCTTTGCTTGGTACCACTCAATTATTCGCGATGAGCTTAAGTTGGATGAAAACTCGCTACTGCTCTGCGGCATAGCCCTGGGCTACGAAGACATGCAGGCACCCGAAAACGGCTTTATTACCGAGCGAGAAAGTGCTGAGAATTTCACTACATTTCATGGTGTTTAAGCACAAAAAAGCCCAAGCAGATGCTTGAGCAAGGAGGAAAACTGGTAAAAGGCTAAGCACTACTCAAACAACTCATAGGGCAAACCGACATAGTTTTCTGAGCTAGTATCCAGACCGATAGTTGAGAAAGGGCATGGTCACCTAGGAAGACATCGCTACTATTAATTGACTTGGATGTTCTCAGCGAGTCTTCGTCATAAAGTTTGAGAAGAACTGGGTAAGCTCATCAAACCCATCGAGCGGAAGCACAAGCGAGACGTATTGATCCGGACGTACCACCACAAGCGCGCCAGCGCCACGATCAATACCACGTAGATCGAAGATATCCTGGTCGGTATCCAGCACCGGGGCATGGGCTTTCTGGTAGTCCTGAAGGCCGAGGGTGCCCTTATGTGGTTTAAGAACATCGTGCATATCGGCCCAGTCCACCTCAAGGTGCGATTGCTGGATGATGCCGTGAATATCGAAGACCGCATCAGGATCGGCCCCTTGTGGGGTGAATCGACGGATCGGCGAAGCGTCGCTAGCAAGGTAGTCCATCAGTGCGTTAAACCGCGACCCCGGGCTTCTCGGGTCGACCATGTCGGCGAAGGCGTAGAGCCGCCAGCGGCCGTCGGCGCGATGGACATGCCCGAGATGGGTCTGCCTGGCATCGCCGAGCCGGATCACCTCGGCCGAATGGAACCGCCGCCCGGGTGGGAAGCCGGTGGCCAAGTGCAGGTGGGTATCGTCACCGGTGAGCAGGTCCGGTGCGTAGTGGGTGGCAAACCCGGCGGTGAACTCACTGTTAGTGACAAACTGGCGCTGCACCTCAGCCAGGCCTTTCATGGCGGCCTGCGGGTAGTAGTGATACTCAGGTGTAT